>NZ_JBEPSU010000004.1:0-196937 GCF_040549175.1 Exiguobacterium sp. PvP048
AAGAAAAATTAGGCTACCTGACACCGAAAAAATACGGTGTACTGGCAGCCTAATCAAGGTGTTTTATATGTGTCTCATATTGCTAGGTCAGTCTAGACAGTAGATGCTTTTTTGGTACGGTCGCTCAAAATACGGGACGATTAAAATCAGCCAAACGTATTGGTCGGAATCGAGTCCAGATCCGCCTGTTCTTTTAATCGTTTTTCTTCCATTTTTTGCGGATCTGCTTTTTTCATGAACCGTTCCCACGAGGCGTTCAGTTCAGATCCGAGTAAAATGATGAGTCCTGTAAAATACAACCACAACAGTACAATGACGACACTTCCGAGTGAACCGTACGTTTGGTTATAGTTCGAAAAATTCGAGACATAAAATCCGAATCCAACCGATAACAGTTGCCACACGATGACACCAAAGACAGCTCCCGGAATGGCTTCCTTAAATGTAATGGGACGTTTCGGCGCAACACGGTAGAAAATCGACAAAATCAGAATCAACAGTACAGTGGAAATGGCATACCGCAATACCGTCAGCAGAATTTTTTGTCCCATATCAATCGGAATGACAAAGTTGGCTAAGTAGCTGATAATCGGACCGCCCAAAACGTTCAAGACGATCAACAGCAACATGCCGATACCGAGAACAATCGTTAAAATCAAGGCGATTCCACGGGCTGCGACGAATCCGCGCGGCGAGAAATCTCCGTACGCATGGTTCGCGGTCGTAATCAGACGATCGACACCTTTTGACGCCGACCAGATGGCAAGAATCGCACCGACGGACAGGAGACCGCCCTGTGGTTCTTTAATGGCCTGGAAAATGACATCAGTAAACGTATTCACCGACCCACCCGGCGCTAAATCACGAATTTGGGATTCAAGCGTCTGTTGATCAATGTCAAAGAATGATAATACTGAAATAACAAAAATGATACCTGGAAAAATGGATAAAAACCAATAATATGCAAGTGTTCCTGCATAATCCGTAATGTTGTGATCGGACATCCGTTGCTTTAGATTCAAGGCTAATCCTTTAGGATCACGTGTATGCGTCATCGTCATCTCTCCTTCATAAAAAAGAGGCAGTCTAGGACCACCTCATTGTCTTACTATACTTTTTCCCTGTTTATTTCAACTAAAACCTCAATTATCCTTGAGCTCGATATTATAGAAACGATCCGTCATCTTAGTCAATTCCTGCACAAGCGATGTCGGACGAATCGGTAAATCGGTTAACGCTTCGCGTTTGATCCACAACGGTGTATACCCGGACGACTCATCTTCGAATTCTTCTCCGGTTCCCGTCCCGAATACACCACCCGTTATTTTTGCCCAGTAATACGGATTTTCCAAGCCGTTAAAGTGAACGTTCGCAGCAACACCTTCAAGTTCTACGTCCACACCAAGCTCTTCATGGGCTTCCCGAATCGCCGTTTCTTCCAGTGTCGCTCCGGCTTCCCGTCCACCGCCGGGGAATACATAATACGTCTCACCCGGTTTATCCCGACGAATCAAGGCAACTTCATCTGCTTCATTAATTAAAATAATCGCACTTCTTTGAATCGGCATTGATTCTCCTCCTCACAAGCTGAGGACTCAACGAAGGGTCTCAAGCATTTCCGGAATCAGTCCGTTTTCCGTCGATGCAATGACTTGTGCGGCAACTTTCATTCCAAGCTGTAGTGCCTCTTCTGCCCGCTTCGATTCCGTCAATTCGGAAAGAACAGCGGAAAAGAATGAATCTCCTGCACCTGTTGAGTCGACTACTTTCACTTTTTTTGTTCCGACATGACCGGAAGTAGCCGTCCGGCGATCGACATAAACAGCACCTAACTCACTCATCGTGACCACGGTGAAAGGGGCTCCTTTTTTCGCCAGTTCGTTCGCTACATGGATTGCGTCTTCTACCGTCACAATCGATAAATCCGATAAAATTTCAGCTTCTTCACGGCTGCAGATGAATCCTGTGAATCCTTGCAACAGATGACGGTTGCGTTCAATGACACTCAAATGTCCACAGACACCATAAAGCGGCAACTCCATTTTGCGGCAGATGTGAATCAATCGTTCAAGCACTGTAACCGATAAATCCAAATCGATTGCGACTGCGTCCACTCCGTCCAGCGCATAGACAGATTGGCGAAGAATGGCTTCTTCAAGGAGTTTGGCGTCCGGTTGTTTGGAAATCGACGTCTGCAAATCTCCTTCATTGTCCATCACTGCAAGCCACATTCCCATTCCATGATCTTCGAGCATCTCTACATGATCGACGTTGGCGCCGTAAGATTTTAACTCTTCAAGTACCCCGACACCAATTTGATCGTTCGTAACCGTCGAGATAAAACGAACATCATTTCCGAGAACAGCTAGATTTTGTGCTACGTTTCGTCCTGTACCACCGTTCGAGAAGGTGATATCCCCGACGTTTTTGGCATCCTTATGCAAAGGCGCAAACGAAGTTCCTTTTATGTCGACGAATACTTTTCCGATTACCACAATTTTATTCATTCCTGTTCCACCTCTAAAAAAATTTCATGAACCCGAAGGATTTTATACGCGTTCTAGGCACATTGCTTCCATTATAGTAAAATTTCAAAACTGTTACAACCAATCAAACCATTGACTATACCAACAAAAAAATCCCGACGAAGGCAGTTTTATCCGTCCATCATTCGGGATTCCGTTCATAAAAACAGTTTTCCGGTCACAAGTTGGCAATCGTCAAACTGATCGCAAGCAATAATCCGAAAATCGTATTGACCTTTCCGGTCTGAGCCATACCCGGCATCAATTCCTGCGGTGGCAGATCACGCCAGAATAATTTTACGGCTTTGATCATCAGCGGAATGCTCAAAAGAGCAAGCAATGCCCACCAGGTGACGTTAAAGGCCAGTACGGCAATCAAAAGTGAGATGATTGCAGCGGCAAAAAAGGCAATCAGGACATAAACGGCTTTTTGATGCCCGACTAAACAGGCGATTGTCTTTCGGCCGTTGACTTTATCATTGTCGAGATCCCGTATGTTATTTGCGAGCAAAATCGAGCCGATTAAAATCGATACCGGAATCGAAATGGCGATCGCTTCCGTCGGAACATACCCGATCTGCAAATAAGCTGAAATCGCGATGATGACATAGCCCATGAAGAAACCGGCGACGATTTCCCCGAATGGTGTGTAGGCGATCGGTAACGGTCCACCCGTATAGATGTAACCAACGAACATCGACACGATGCCGATTAGTAGTAACCACCATGTTGTTTCAAGGCACAAATAGATACCAAGCAAGGCCGAAATACCATACAACGAGAAGGCAAACGCCAAAATCGTTCCCGGTTTAAAACCGTCACGGACAATCGATCCGCCGATGCCCACCGAGTCTTCCGTATCAAGCCCGCGCTTGTAGTCGTAATATTCATTAAATAAGTTCGTCGCAATCTGAATCAGCATCGATGCGATCAACATGGCAAAAAACAGATCCATCCGTAACGATTCGATCCGCGGTGCCACAATGGCCGTTCCTACGACGACAGGTACAAAACTTGCCGTCAGCGTATGTGGTCTTGTCATTCGCCAGTATACAGCGATTGATTTATTCATATAATAAACCCCTTTCCTGTCTAAGTGTATCGGGTTTCGTTTTTTACTGTCAATGCTCAATCCAAGATAGCTTATTCCTTCTTTTTTTCACATAAAAAGTTTACACTGAGAATAAGTGAAACGTATCACAGTATCTTTAGACTAGGGGGCAATGAGCGGTATGGCCTACGCTCAACATGAGCTTAAACAATGTATTGAACGTGCTGTTGGTCATGCGAATGCATATCAACGGTCTATCATCGCCGCGTATTCTTGGAATGTCGAGGCGCAGGATGTTAGCGCGCTGTCATTCGGGACGGAAGAACGCTTTTATTTTACGACACCTGATCGATCGATGCGCGCCATCGGTTTTGGTATTACGCAACAATTAAAAACAGCAGGACAGGACCGGTTTTTACAGATGCAGTCCATGTGGTCAAATTTGAATCGGGATCATGTCGGCACCGATTTATTTGCCTTTTGCGGCTTCTCTTTTTCGGAACTGAAACACACTGAATTTCGTTGGTCTTCTTTTGGGGAAGCTTCAATGACCATTCCGAAGTATCTTTATCTGGAACAAGATGGTCGTACGACGGTAACGGTTTTTGCGTTCGTTGAACCGCAATCTAACGCAGAAAAAATCCTCAATCAGTTGGCTGTCGAATATGCAGAACTGCATACTCCAAAATCCGACCGGTTCGTGACCCGGATTCGACTGACGCGTGACGGAAATGATGCTTTCGAAGCTTCTTTCCATCAAGCGACACAACTCTTAAAAACATCACTCAAAAAAATCGTCTTGGCCCGTGAAGTCGTCTACGAGCTTGATCAACCGATCGACTTGGCCGGACTTGTTCAGGAACTCGAATCATCGCAGCCAGGCAGCTATATCTTCTTCTTTCAACCGACGGCAGACGAAGCTTTCCTTGGTGCGACACCGGAACGATTGATTTTAAAATCCGGTCTTGAACTTAAGACAGCTGCCGTCGCCGGATCTGCTCCTCGACATGCCATCGAGACGACAGATACCGCACTCGGACAGTCGCTGTTACAGGACGACAAAAACCGTCATGAACATGCGATTGTCGTTGATTCAATCGAACAGACACTCCAAGGACTCTCGACGACGATCGACAAACCGGATGAACCGATGTTGCTGAAGAATCGTCACATCCAGCATCTGTACACTCCGATCAACGCTACGCTGTCACCTGAAGTCAGTCTCTTTCAGCTGATTGAAAAACTTCACCCTACACCTGCTCTCGGTGGAGAACCAAAAGAGGAAGCCGTCGCCGCCATCCGCGAAATTGAAACGTTCGAGCGTGGCTGGTACGGTTCTCCCGTCGGTTGGATGGACGGACAGGAAAACGGTGAGTTCATCGTCGCCATCCGCTCCGGTCTGTTTACCGATCGCTCGGCTGTTCTTTATGCCGGTTGTGGACTCGTCGAAGGATCCGTTCTTCACAGTGAACTCGAAGAAACCGAAACGAAACTATCACCGATGCTGCAGGCTCTGTCGCATCTCTGTACGATAGAAAAGGATGATATTTATGTTGAGTAAATGGATGCACGCATTAATCGATAATTTAGTGAAAAGCGGTGTCCGGGATTTCGTCATCAGTCCCGGATCCCGTTCGACACCACTTGCCATCGCTGCCTTTCTTCACCCTTTTAGCCGTACCCACGTCCTCATCGACGAACGGTCGGCTAGTTTTTTTGCCCTTGGTTTGACACGGACGGAGGATGTCTTGCGTCCGGTCGCCCTGATTTGTACGAGTGGAACAGCAGCTACGAATTATTATTCGGCCGTGACGGAAGCCAATATTTTCGAGCTGCCTTTGATCGTATTGACGGCGGATCGCCCCCACGAGTTGCGTGGTGTCGGCGCACCCCAAGCAATCGATCAAGTCGCTCTCTACGGAAAACAGGTCCGCCATGCCTTTGATTTGCCGTTACCGGAAGAGACTGCTCTTCCTTACGTCCAGCACGCGGCGGAACGAGCCGTTCTTCTCGCGCTTTCAGAGCCCGCCGGTCCGGTTCATATCAATATTCCGCTTCGGGAACCATTAATTCCCGAACTGGATCTCTTACAAACGGGTCAGCCTGTCGGACAACTGAATCAACCACAGGCGGAAAATCCTACCGAAAAACTCATTGAAATTTTATCAATCTCGCGTCTTTTGATTGTCATCGGACCTCAAATTTCTCTTGCCGATACACAAATCATTCTGGACTATGCAAACCGTGCACGAATTCCTGTTTTGGCCGATCCGTTGAGTCAAGGCCGCCGTTCTTCCAACGATACGGTTTTCGGCTATTACGATACGTGGTTAAAGGCAACAGCGATTCACGATAAAATCCGCCCGGAACACATTTTACGATTCGGTGCGATGCCGATCTCAAAACCGTATCTGCTTTGGTCAAAAGGAATTCCGACGACAGTTCTCGGCCATCCCGGAAACTGGCGCGATCCCCAGTTGCAGGCTCATTTTTTAAGCGGTCATCCGAGCCAACTGAAAACCGCTCCTGTGACCGTGCATGAAACCTCTTATCTCGAGACCCTGCAACGGGCAGAGAACACCGTACAGACTGTTTTTTCTTCTCTGGATGCCAATCAGCTGACGGAATATAATGTCGTCCGGGCATTAAATGATTTAACAGACGGCAGTCTGTTTGTTTCGAACAGTATGCCGATTCGGGACTTGGATACCTTTTTACCGATGGGGACACCGCTTCGTATTCTTGCCAACCGGGGTGCCAATGGCATTGACGGCATTCTTTCAAGTGCTCTCGGCGCGACCTATGAAGCCGAAAACCGTTATCTGCTTGTCGGTGACCTGGCGTTCTTGCATGATATCAACGGATTGCTGATGGCGCAGACCGTTCCGATTACGATTCTGTTAGTGAATAACACGGGTGGCGGGATTTTCAGTTTTCTGCCGCAACAAAATCTCGATCCGGCGTTGTTCGAACCTTTATTCGGAACAGCACAAGACGTTGATTTCAGTCATCTTGCTGCCGGTTACGGTGTCGAGTATGAACGGATTTCCTCGATTACGCATCTTCATTCGACCCTGCAACAACAAGCGACTGCGACACGGGTCTTGGAAATCGTCACCGATCGTCCGGAGAATGTCCGCCTGCACCGTTTGATTTGGGAGCAGACAAACGAGGCACTGCAGGAGACGTTCCGATGAAACTGCGGCATCAGGAATACCATGTCGAGATCAGCGGAAGCGGTCCGCCGCTTTTGCTGTTGCACGGTTTCACCGGTAGCAGTGCCACATGGGATCTGTTCGGAAGCCGGTTGCAGTCAGACTATACCGTTTACCGGATTGATTTGCTCGGCCACGGCCGTACCGCATCCGCATCTTATCAACGTATGCGCTTGACGGAACAAGTAAAAGATTTAAAAAGTTTGCTTGCGACCCGTGAGGAAGACTGGTCCGTTCTCGGTTATTCGATGGGCGGACGAATCGCGCTTCTGCTTGCTGCGACATCGAAACAGGTAAAGCAGACGATTGCTGTCAGCACGACTCCCGGTCTCCGGTCGGCACATGAGCGACGATTACGCCGTCAAGCCGACCGTCGTCTCGCTGATCGTTTACTGACAGATGGTTTAGCCGATTTCATCGATTATTGGGAGTCGCTCCCGCTGTTTGCAAGCCAACGTCATCTGCCGGTTGAAGTACAAGAATCGATTCGCCGTGGACGCCTTGCCCAATCACCGGAGGGGCTGGCCGCTTCTTTGATCGCTCAAGGAACCGGCAATATGGCTCCGGTCTGGCATTTACTTGACACCTCCTCGATTGATTGGATTGTCGGAAACGACGATGATAAATTTAAAAAAATTGCCATCGAAGCCGCTCCATCGGAAAAAATTCATTTAATTGAAGGTGCATCACATGCCCCACATATCGACCAACCGGAAAAGTTTGTTACAATAGTAGAGAAACTACTCTTAATTAATCAAATGGGGGAATTGAAATGAGATACGTTCCAGAATGGGCAGCTGCCCGTAGCTACGAAGACATCAAGTATGAAAAATGGAATGGGATTGCTAAAATTACAATCAACCGTCCAGAAGTACGGAATGCTTTCCGTCCGAAGACGGTTCACGAATTGATCGATGCTTTTTCACGTGCACGTGACGATCAAAACGTCGGTGTCATCGTCTTAACCGGTGAAGGCGATCTTGCTTTCTGTTCAGGCGGCGACCAAAAAGTTCGCGGACATGGTGGTTATGTCGGTGAGGATGAAATCCCGCGTTTAAATGTCCTTGATTTACAACGTCTGATCCGTGTTATTCCGAAACCGGTCATCGCTATGGTAGCAGGCTATGCAATCGGTGGCGGACATGTTCTTCACCTCGTCTGTGATTTGACGATCGCAGCAGACAATGCCAAATTTGGACAAACTGGTCCTAAAGTTGGTTCGTTTGATGCTGGTTATGGTTCTGGTTACCTCGCTCGCGTCGTTGGTCATAAGAAAGCACGTGAGATCTGGTACCTTTGCCGTCAATACGATGCCCAACAAGCACTTGATATGGGTCTCGTCAATACGGTCGTTCCACTGGCTGATTTGGAGCAAGAAACAATCCAATGGTGTTCTGAAATCCTTCAGCATTCACCAACAGCACTTCGTTTCTTAAAAGCTGCGTTTAATGCCGATTCAGACGGCCTTGCAGGTATTCAACAACTTGCAGGTGACGCCACGTTACTGTATTACACGACAGAGGAAGCAAAAGAAGGCCGTGACGCGTTTAAAGAAAAACGTGATCCTGATTTCGGACAGTTCCCACGATTCCCATAATACAAAAAAGGTTCAATGTCGAAAGACGTTTGAACCTTTTTCTTATCATCATTCAGAAAGGAAGTGACAATCCGTGTATCCTTGGATTTACACGCGTGCCAAAGAACAGCCGGACGATCTTGCCCTCATCACGGACAACGAGCGTCTGACCTGGTCTGCCCTTTATACAAAAGCGCATGAACTCGCCAGTTCCTGGGCTCCCCTGCTGTCACGCGGTGACCGCATCGCTTTATACGGTCCTTCAAGCAGCAGCTACATCATTGCTGTCCATGCGGCTCAATTGCTTGAATTGACGATTGTTCCGATCAATATTCGTCTGAGCCAAGCGGAAGTCCATATGCAACTCCAACAAGCCGATGTCCGATTCGTCATCTCAGATCGTCCGATCGATGCGCCGGTTAAACGGCTGCCGTTTCATGTCGTGAAGCCGGCACCTGATGTTCTCGTCCGGCATATGCCAAAACATTATATTCAGTCGATGTTATTTACAAGCGGTACGACCGGGCGGCCAAAAGCAGTCGAACAGACAATGCTCAATCATTTTTCAAGTGCCATGAATGCGGCCCGCCATACCGGTTCCTATCCGGATGACCGGTTCCTAGTCGTCACGCCGTTATTTCATATGAGCGGTCTCGCCGTCGTTTACCGCTCCGTCATCTATGGTGTTCCGCTTATTCTTGAGCCTCATTTTTCACCGAACAAGACCATTACATGGATCCAGACAGAACACATCACACATATTTCTCTCGTTTCCGTCATGTTGGATCGGTTGCTCGAAGCCGGATTACGACGGTTTGATTTACGCGTTGTTTTGACGGGCGGAGGGCCTGTCCCGTTACCGATTCTGACACGGGCGTTAGACCGCGGCATTCCCGTCATGCAAACATACGGTATGACCGAAACCGCTTCACAAGTGGCGACACTCCTGCCGGAAGAAGCGATCCGGAAAATCGGTTCTGCCGGTAAAGCCATCGCTCCGACGGAAATCCGGATCAATCGGTATCAGGAAATTGAAGTCAAGGGACCGACTGTCATGAACGGATATTTCGCTAATCCGGAAGCGACAGCCGCCGCTTTTACTGCTGACGGTTATTTGAAGACCGGTGATCTCGGACGGATCGATGCCGACGGTTACCTGTATGTATTAGATCGAAGAAGCGACTTGATCATTTCCGGTGGTGAAAATATTTATCCGGCAGAAGTCGAAGCCGCCTTATTATCAATCTCCGGCATCACGGAAGCCGGTGTCGTTGGACGGTTTGATCCGGTCTGGGGGCAGGTACCGGTTGCCTTCATCGTCAGTACACTGTCAGAAACTGATGTCCGGCAAGAAATGGAACGCTTACTGGCCAAATATAAATGTCCCGTCAGCTACTTTTACCGTGATACATTACCGCGCAATGCAAACGGTAAACTGATTCGGCGCCAGCTCAAGGAGTCGCTATGACGACCATTACCCTGCGCAGTGCGGAGCTGTTTGATGTCTATCTGACGTTTCGCCAGCCGATGCAGACCGCCATCTCTATCTTGTCGAAACGACGGACGACCATTTTACGGCTGACCGATCAGGAAGGACGCATCGGCTACGGGGAAGGCGTCGCTTTCGAGACACCTTGGTACACGGCGGAAACGCAGGATTCTCTTCGTGCCTTGTCCCCGCTCCTGTACCGTTTGCTTGCTGCAGCACCTTTATCCTCACCCGCTGCCGTTGCTGCACGCTTTCAGCCGATTAAAGGAAATCAGATGGCAAAAGCCATGTTCGACGGGGCTGTTCATGAATTATTTGCCCAAGCGGAGCAGACCTCTCTTGCCGCTTACCTCGGTGGTGACGAAAACCGGTCGATTCCGTGCGGAAAAGCACTCGGTCGCTCCTCAGCCGAGCAAACGGTGGAAGCAGTAGGTCAAGCATTAAACGATGGATTCGAACGGATTAAGTTGAAACTCGCTCCGACGGATACTGCGGTTTTGGAACAGGTTCGCAAATCTTTTCCGGATGCTCCGTTAATGTTTGATGCCAACGGAAGTTTTCAGGTAGCTGATTTACCGCTCCTTCAAGAGTGGGATACATTTTCGATGCTGATGATGGAACAGCCGTTTCCCGCTGACGACTGGTTAAGTCATCAGCATGCCGCCTCCTTACTGAAGACACCGCTTTGTCTCGATGAATCCATCCAGACGACACAGGATGCTTTACTGATGCGAACATTGCAGGCGGGTCAAATCATCAATATCAAGCCGGCTCGTCTCGGCGGTCTGACAGCAGCGCTCGATGTGCGAAGCATTTCGCCATCGTACTGGTTAGGCGGCATGTTCGAGAGCGGGATTGGACGGCGCCAAACGTTGGCATTCGCCACCTTACCGGGACTTGCTTATCCGATTGATATGTCTGGAACCGATCAGTATTTCATTGAAGATTTACTCGAACAGGACTATATCGTCGAAAACGGGTCTATCCGATATGCTGAACATCCGGTTTCCCGGGAACGGCTCGAACGATTGGCCGTTTCAACAAAAAAACTTTAAAAATAGGAGTATCAAATCCCGTTTTAATCAAGGGACTTGATACTCCTGTTTATTTTCAGCGGTTCATAAATTTAGACTCAATCAACTTTCGTTAAAATCTCATATCCGTCTTTTAAGACGATGACGCTATGTTCAAATTGCGAAACGAGACTTTTATTTGGTGTATATAAGGTCCAGCCGTCTTTCTCGTCTTCCATACAGAACTCGTCGCCGGTCGAGATAAATGTTTCGACGGCAATGACTTGTCCTTCTTTCAACAAATCATTTTCCTCGCGGCTGAAGTAGTTCGAAATCGATTCCGGCTCGCCGTGTAATGTCTTTCCGAGACCATGTCCCGCCAAGTTCCGAATGACGGTAAAGCCGCTTTTCCGTGTCTCGGCATAAATCGCTTTCCCAATCTGATTGACCTTCGTTCCGGCTTTTACTTTCTCCAATCCTTTTTCAAGGGCGGACAACGAAACTTCGACCAACCGGACATCTTCCGGACGACGGGCTTGTCCTGCGATAACCGTTTTGCCGGTATCGGAGTAATAACCATTCTTTACGGCTGAGACGTCAACATTAACAATGTCTCCCTCTTTGATGACGTACGCTCCCGGAATACCATGTGCGGCCACTTCATTTACACTGATACAAGTTGCTCCCGGAAAGTCATACATGACGATCGGTGCCGATTCCGCCCCGTGTTCTTTCAGGATCCGTGCCCCGATCTCGTCTAATTCCTTCGTCGTAATCCCCGGTTTGACGGCATCTGCCATCTCATCGCGTGCAATGGCGACAATCCGTCCGATTTCACGTAATGCATCGTAATCATAATCCAACATTATTCATTTCCTCCTCATTCACTCAATCGTTCTTGATATAAATAGTCTGCTGAAATATCAGCAAATAAGAACATCCCATTATTCAGCGGCATACTGAAAGTCCGTGTCTGCTCCCCGGAACTGAAGTCGACGTACCGGTCCGATAAATAGCCGGTATGCCGTCGTTCCATCGCTACTGTCGTACGGATGAAATACGGCCGGAAACTCCAATTGTATCCTTGATAAAACGAATAACGTTTCCATTCGCCGCTTTTTTTACTGATATTTGATGACTGCTGGAACCCATTGGCATCCGTAATATAGAATCGAATGAACTCCGGCTCCATCTTTTTCGCTAACATTAACAACCAACTGTCGAGGTCTTCCTCCGGCCTGACGGACTGGCAATATTCGTTGAATCGAACGGTCCAGTCCTGTTCGAGTTGAAACAGCCGGTTCATCTGTTCCCGGTCATATTTATAAAACATCGGAACCTCATGCAGCAAAATGTCCATTCCCGGGCACGTCGTCACCCAATCCGGTGTCGTTTCGCCGAGTAGGTTCCCCATGTAATATCGTCCGCCGTGCTGCCAGGCATAGCGCAACTGACCGAGGTGGCTGATGTTTTTGTACAACAGCGGAGCACCCAGCTGATCGCAGAGATGTTCCATCGTCTGCAATAAATGCGGATAACTGGCCGAGACAGTTTTTTTCTCAATCATCGATGCCAAATCGACAATCAGCATGTCCGGTGACATCGAAAATACCCGTTCGAGACTCGTTGCTTCCGCCCGGTCGAGCGCTACCTTCAAACCGGAATTTTGATAATAGGCGACAATCCGGCCGAGGCGGTCAAAATCATCGACCTGAACATCTGTTAATGTCACGTATAACCGGTCTTCCGGGAAATCAATCTGCGCATCACGCAGAATACTTAAAAAATCTTCGCCGCCGTTCTCAAATAACCAGGCCGGGCGACAGCGGACCAGAACAAACGAATGGGCATCCGTCGGTACTTTTTGAAAGGCATGTCGAATGACATGACTCATCACTTCGAGTTGGTATTCGATTGGTACATCATCTTCTTGAAAAAACGGTTTTAACGGTTCTCCCCGGAAATGGGATTGAATTTCATACCCTTCTACTTTAAAAGGCGCCGCTCCGACAATCGGCTGAAACCAAGCTTCAATTTGTTCGGGATGAACAATGACATCTAAGGCATCCATTCTTCTGCCCCCCTTTTCTCTTGTTCCATCTTATCAAAAAAAGAACCCCTCTGTAATCAGAGAGGTCCTGTCTTTAAAATAAGGTCGTATCTTTTCTGACTGCGATGTACAAATAGACACCAAATGTCGCCGTTAAATAGATGATACTCAGCACGCCGTATTGAATACCGGTTGCCCCACCTTTTCCAATCGCCAAGACAAGAAAGATAATCCCGCCAAACAGAAGGGTTGCTAAAGGAATATAACGGAAGTGCCCTTTCGTCGTCCGCTCACTGATCTGTTTTGTCGCGACGACTAGCACAATGAGACAAATAAATGCCAAAGCGTAGATAATATACACAAAATTCCGCCCTCTCTATATCGTTCATTGCTCATTTTAGCACGAGATTTCTTGAACTACCTCCACCTACGCTACGCTAAGAGGTGGAGGATTCCTGAGTTATCCGACCTATCGGTCGAAAAATGATCAGGCTAACCCCGTCGTCCCGACGGTTGAAGAAGCGAAGATACGTTCCGCTTCTCGTTTGAGATTCAGTCCTGCGTTCACGTCCCGGTCGTGGTGGATCCCGCAATTCGGGCATGTCCATTCTCGCAAGCCGAGATGTTTCACGTCTTTGTGTTGATGGCCGCAACTCGAGCAGAGTTGGCTCGATGCGAAGGTCTTTCCGACCTTCACGACGGTTTTGCCATACCAGTCCGCCTTGTATTCCAGCATGCGGAAGAATTCTGACCAGCTGACGTCCGAGATGGCCTTACTCCACTTACGGTTCTTCTGCATGTTCTTCACCTGCAAAGTCTCGATCCCGATGATGTCGTGGTTTTGGACGATCTCGGTCGATACCTTGTGCAGGAAGTCAGTGCGCTTGTTGGTAATCTTCTCGTGGATATGCGCGACCTTCCGCTTCTGCTTCTGATAGTTCTTCGCCTCGGAAAGCTTGACTTTCTTGATCAGGGCGATGCGTTGACGGCGGGAGAGCTTACGCTGTTCGCGCGCCAGTTTCTTCTCAAGCGAACGGAAGTAACGGTCGTTCTGGTAGACCGTGCCGTCCGACAGGATGGCGAAGTTCTTGAGTCCGACGTCGACGCCGACGGATGAACCGGTCTTCGACAGTTCGTGGATCTCCTGCTCGACGAGCAGGGAGACGAAGTATTTCCCTGAAGCGTTACGCCGGATCGTGGCGTTCAAGATACGGCCTGTGATCTGTTTCGAATGGGCGAAACGAACCCATTTCAGCTTCGGAAGTTTGAGCTTGTTTCCGACGATTGACACTTCAGGAAGCTGATTTTTGCCTTGGATGTTGGTCTTGAACGACTGGACGGGATTACGCTTCGACTTGAATCGAGGACGTTCGTTCTGCTTCTTGAAGAAGCGGTCAAACGCATCGGCAAGATGTTTGACGCTGATCTGAACAGATGTGCTATCGACTTCCTTCAACCAGTCGAACTCTTGCTTCAACAAAGGAAGTTCTTTAGAACAAGAACCGTAGGACAGTCCTTTCCCAGTGGTCTTGTACGTTTCCTCCCACTTCGCCAGGAAGTGGTTGAAGACGAAGCGCGAGCACCCGATCGTCTTCGCGATCAGTATTTCCTGCTCTTTCGTGGGGTAGATTCTGAATTTGTAGGCCTTGTGCTTCAACACCATTTTTCACCTCCCTTAAAGGAAATATACCCGAAAGGGAGATGAATCGCCTAATTTTTGATAAAAAAGAACCGACTTGTCTGTGACAAATCGGTTCAAACTTCTTACTTTTCAAAACGTGGTTTACGTCCACCACGGTTGCGATCACTTTCACTGCGGTTACGGCCAGCGTATCCACCTTCACGGCGATCTGATGACGCTGATGAAGAACTACGGTTTCCTTCAGAAGGACGACCGCCTTCACGGCGCTCCCCACCACGTGGGTTGCTGCCACGGTATCCGCCACCACGGTTAGAAGAAGAACCAGAACCTGATCCACCTTTGTTGCCGTAAGGACGACGGTTACCACCGCCACCGTTGCTGCCAAAACGTTTAACACGGATTGGTTCGATTGACGAAATTTGAACTGGCGTTGCATCCGGCTCTTTCGTTAATCCTTTAAGCGCTGCTGCGATTAATTCAACCGCTTCATACTCTTCAAGAAGTTCTTGAGCGAGTGTTGTATACTCTTGTGAGTTTTTCGCTTCTACACGTTTGATCAACTCTTGTGCAGCAAGTTTCAAGTTGCCTTCCAAGATTTCGTCAAGCGTCGGTGCATGACGACGTGACATTTTTTTGTTTGTTACACGTTCGATTGTTTTGATTTGACCAAACTCACGTGGTGTAACGAATGTGATTGCTGATCCTGTTTTACCAGCACGACCTGTACGACCGATACGGTGAACATAGCTCTCCGGATCTTGCGGGACGTCGAAGTTGTAGACGTGTGTAACGCCTGAAATATCAAGTCCACGTGCCGCTACGTCAGTTGCAACAAGGATATCGATTGTTCCTTTTTTGAAGCGACGGATGACTTGGTCACGTTTTGCTTGTGTTAAGTCACCGTGTAAGCCGTCAGCTGTATAACCACGTTGGATTAGACCTTCTGTCATCTCATCGACACGTTTTTTCGTACGACCGAAGATGATCGAGAGTTCCGGAGAATCCGTATCAATCAAGCGGCAAAGGACGTCGAATTTTTGGCTTTCTTTTAATTCGATGAATGATTGGTCGATGTTTTCGACAGTCATTTCTTTTGCTTTTACTTTGATGTGAGTCGGAGTCGTCATGAAACGATCTGCGATTTTACGAATCTGCGGCGGCATTGTCGCAGAGAATAAAAGTGTTTGGCGAGTTGGCGGAAGTGTACCCAAGATTTTTTCGATATCTTCCACGAAGCCCATGTTCAACATTTCATCTGCCTCATCCAAGATAACTGTTTGGACGTGGTCAAGGTTTAATGTTTTACGGTTCATGTGGTCCATTAGACGACCAGGTGTAGCGACGACGATTTGTGGGTTCTTACGAAGCGCACGAATCTGACGGTCGATTTGCTGACCACCGTATACTGGCAATGCATGAACACGTTTTACTTCACCAATGCGGTTAAGCTCTTCTGCTACTTGAATCGCAAGCTCACGAGTCGGTGCAAGGATCAATGCTTGGATATAACGTGATTTTGCGTCAAGACGCTCAATCGTTGGAATACCGAATGCAGCTGTTTTCCCTGTTCCTGTTTGTGCTTGACCGATTAAGTCAACGCCGCTAAGACCGACTGGAATTGTTTCTGCTTGGATTGGAGTTGCTTCTTCAAAGCCCATTTTTAGGACACCTTTGATAAGTGCCTCACTAAGATTTAATTCACGAAATGTTGTCAATGCTAAATACTCTCCTTTGTCATATGAAAAGCGTCTGCCACTAAACAGACGCTACCGTAACGAATACAATCGACTACCTATTATAGCAGAACCTCTTCCTTAAAGATAGGGGCTATTTCTGCGTATAATAATGTTTAGGGAAGTCACCATCATAATCGTTGCCATAAGGGCGAGGGAAAGGCATGATGCCCGGACCGTACAACGCTTGAATTCGCGCCGTTTGCCCCCACTAGTGATGGGGTTTTATTTGGAAATGGTCGCCGGTAAGTACCAGCCGCAACCACCAAAATGATGAATTCCTAACTATTTATTCGAAACGTAGGCTTAAGTTGGTTAACTTATTTCGTTAACCGAATACCCGTTTCATGTTTTTCTATTTTTTTGTCTTTCAACAATCGACCTAAAGCACGTTTGAAGGCAGCCTTACTTAGGCCAAATACCTCATCAATCGTCTCAGGAGGTGTCTTATCACCATACGACATCTGACCACCATGTTCAAGCAGGTGATTCATGATCAAATCCGCATCGATGTCGATTGCCTCGTGAGCACGTGGTCTTGCTGAAAGTAATACTGTACCATCTGGCTTCACATTTGTCACCCGTAATTTCATAACTTCTCCAAGTCGCGGCCACCGTTCCATCTCTTGTTCATGGAGAAAACCAATCGTCTGTTCATTGACCCAGACGTTGACGCCGGGATCCCGCTGAGCAAAGACAAGTCCTTCGACATCCATGTTATTCCACTCTTCCGGTGCCGGTTTTGCCCGTAAGTTAAAATACGCATAGGGAGCCGGATCTCCGAGTAAACGAAGTTTTTGGTCATGTTTGAGACGAATGTAGAGTTGATCTCCTTCTTCCGGCCAAAATGTCCGGCGTTGCGGCAAATCATCAAGAGATACTAACACGTCTTTTTGAATACCGATGTTTGCAAATACGCCTGTATTGTAACGCGTACCGTTAATCGTCGTTTTGACGTAGTCTTCAAACGATGCTTCCGGAATCGTCATCGAAGAAGCGAGACGCCCTTCGTTGTCCTGATAAAGAAAGACTTCCACTTCTTCGTCAAGTTCGAGCTTTTTTGTTTGTTCATTATTATGAAGTAAGATGTCCTCTTCCCCGTTGCTTAAGAAAACACCAAACTCTGCTTCTCGTTCTACTTTTAATGTGACAACCTGTCCTGCGCGTAATGCCATGAGTGGTCATCTCCCTTCTGTTGTTTCCATCTGTTCCTGCGTATCACCTATCATACTATACTCTTTTTCCTCCCCTCTCCGACATGAAGCAAAAGTGACCAAATATGACATTTTTGTGAACGGTTCTGATTTGAGTGATTTTTTTGAAAAAAAGATATATGATAAAACAATAGGAAAAAGAAGGTTTAGTTTAGTTAAATATGGGGGAAAAACATGTTTCATAACATTCAATCGCGTTCTTTCGCAAGACGCTTCACAAAAACATTGGTATTTGCTTTTTTTGCATTCCTCGCAACGATCGGAATCGTTTTTGCAGAAGGTTCGAACAGTACAGACCTGTCTCCGAAGACACCTGCACTTCAACATATTGACACTCCATAAAATCTACACTAAGCGTGTGGATTTTTTTATTTTTCCCGAAGTTTTACAGGACGATACAGGAAATCACGGTTTTGTCACGAATTCTTTAGAAGATGTATATCATCTAAATAAGGAGGGCGTGTCATGTGGTTTTATCTTTTCACGACGTTTACAGGTCTCATCAGTACATATTTGAGTTATACGACCGGCTATTATACAGATTCAATCGGTGTATTCGTTTTTACACTCGCCATCTGCTTATCGCTCTCTTCCTTCAGACAGCTCCTTCGGACATCTCACCAGTCCTATCATGAATATGTGCAGCATCGCCGAGTCAAAAAGCAGTATGAACGGATGAAAAAACGGGAACAGTCGTATCAATTGTCTTACGATCAACGTGAATCCATTCCACCACTTGCATTATCGGCGACAGAACAGCATGATAAATAAAGAACCGCTTTAACTTCGTATGATTAGGAGGAACTGAGTCATTATGAATGAAATTCCCTTATCCAACGGTTGGACCCTTCGTTACTCGCCTGTCATCGACCTGTGGTTAAAAGAAGACGGCGTCCTGCTTGTCGATCACGAAGATAAGGTCCGACTGACATTGATCCTTGACGAGGAGTCGATGGAAATCAAACAGATTGATAATACTAACGCTTCTTTCTCGATTGACCCAACGACCCGTCGTTTGACGTTTGAACTTGGAGAAACCGAAGAAGAGTCGGAACCTCGTTATTGGGAATAATGACGAAGACTGGGTGCGATACCCGGTCTTTTT
Source organism: Exiguobacterium sp. PvP048 (assembly GCF_040549175.1). Classification (NCBI taxonomy): domain Bacteria; kingdom Bacillati; phylum Bacillota; class Bacilli; order Caryophanales; genus Exiguobacterium; species Exiguobacterium sp. PvP048. Next base: position 18,614 of record NZ_JBEPSU010000004.1, read on the forward strand.
TTGTACAATAATCATTGAAAGCAAAAAAGGAGTCTGATGCCACTATGTTACGCACAATCATCTGGTTCATTCATTTTGGACTGGTTCTACCCCTTACATTACCGTTTCTTCCGGGGGCAAAACGTCGAACGCACGCTGCACGCTACGCCTATACACAAAAAGTGGCTCATGCCTGGGCAAACTCATTACTCCGGCTTGCCGGAGTCAAGGTCCGGATGACGGGTCAGGAACACATCCCGGCCGATCAACCAGTCGTCTTCATCGCTAATCATCAAGGTAATTTTGATGTTCCGATCCTCCTCGGAAAAATCGACAAACCAAAAGCCTTCATCTCAAAAATTGAAGTGAACAAGATTCCCATTGTGAATGTCTGGATGAATCTGATGGGATGTGTCATGATTGACCGCAAAGATCGCCGACAGTCTCTCAAAGCTATCCGGGCCGGAATCGACACGATTAAAGATGGTCAATCGATGATTATTTTTCCCGAAGGCACACGTTCTAAAGGAGGACCTGTCGCCGAGTTTAAGGCAGGCAGTTTTACACTGGCTACATCGAGCGGAGCATTAGTCGTTCCGATTGCGATTTCAGGAAGCTATCGTGTCATGGAGGAAACCGGACGCATTCGACCGGCGACCGTCGATGTGACGATTTTAAAACCGATCGACCCGACATCCATGTCGCAAAAAGAACTGGTCGTTCTGGTCGAACAACAAATCAAGGAAATTGTAGAAGGAGTCTGACATGTTACTTAAAGTCGATCAACTAAAAAAAGAATTCGCCGATAAAATCGTATTCGAGGATGTCACCTTTTCCGTGAGTCCCGGTGACCGGATCGGAATCATCGGTGTCAACGGTACCGGAAAATCAACGTTGCTTCATATCTTAGCTGGACAAGAAACACCGGACGCCGGTGAGCTTCAACATCCAAATGACTACCGGATCCGCCTGCTTTCGCAGTCAACGGATTATCCGGAAGATCAAACAGTCATGCAGGTTTTGTTATCCGGCAATACCCCCACCATCAATGCGCTTCGTCATTATGAAGTTGCACGGTTGGCTCTTGAGCAAGATCCGGCAAATGAAACGTTACTGACACGGTTCATCAGCGCACAAACAGAAATCGATGCTGCGAACGCCTGGGATACTGAGTCCCGTCTCAAAATGATTTTAAATAAACTCGGCATCACGAATCTTGAAGCTACGATCGGTTCCTTGTCAGGCGGACAACGAAAACGGGTCGGACTGGCTGAAGCGTTGCTCGACGAAGCCGATCTTTTACTCCTCGATGAGCCGACCAACGAACTTGACGCCGAGACGATCACTTGGCTTGAATCGCAAATTAAGGAATACCGCGGGGCGATCTTACTGATCACCCACGATCGTTACTTCTTGAACCGTGTCACGAATCATATGATGGAAATCGCGAACGGTACAGCTTACTTCTATGTTGGCAATTATGAGTCATTCCTCGAGAAACGGGCGGAGCGCCGGGAACGGACAGCCTCGATGGAAGAAAAACGACAAAACATCCTTCGGCGGGAACTCGCCTGGCTGCGCCGCGGGGCGAAAGCACGGACGACCAAACAAAAGGCACGGATTCAACGGGTGGATGCTCTGCAAGAACTGTCTTACGAAGAAGACGAAGCAGCGCTCGAAGTTCAGGTCGGCTCCACCCGACTCGGGAAAAAAGTCATCGAAGCGGTGGATGTCAGTCAGCAATTTGGCGACCGGACGTTGTTCAATGATTTCAGCTGGTTATTTGGCCGGAAGGAACGATACGGAATCGTCGGACGAAACGGGAGTGGAAAATCCACTTTGTTATCAATTCTTGCCAAACGCCTGGAACCGACGAGCGGTGAAGTTATTCACGGCGAAACAGTAAAAGTCGGCTTTTACGGTCAATTCGCAGAATTCAGTCACCCTAACCGCCGGGTCATTCAAGAAGTCGAACGGATCGCCCAAGTCATCACGACCCTGGACGGTCAGGAAATCACGGCAAGTCAGATGCTTGAACAATTTTTGTTTAAACCGGAAGCACAATATAAACCAATCGGTAAATTATCCGGTGGTGAAAAACGACGGTTGAAACTGCTCACGATTTTGATGGATGAACCAAACGTTCTTTTCCTTGACGAGCCGACCAACGATTTGGATACGGAAACGTTATCCGTGTTGGAAGATTATTTGGACTCGTTCCCGGGAACCGTCATCACAGTCAGTCACGACCGCTATTTCCTTGACCGTGTCGTCAACCGGTTATTAGCATTTGAAAACGGTGAAATCGTATCGTACTACGGTCAATACACCGATTATTTAGAGCAACGGGAACTCCCTTCCGTCATCGAGGCACCTATCGTAAAAGACGTGCCGACCGTCGAAGCACCGCCTGCCGAGACACCCAAAAAACTAAGTTATCAGGAACAGCTCGACTGGAAGACGATTGAATCTCAAATCGAGGAAGCGGAACTTCAGGCGGAATCTCTTGAGCAACAACTGGCTTCTTCCGGAAGTGATTTAGGTCAGGTCAACGATCTTTATCAGCAAATCGAACAAGCGAAAGCAAAAATCGATCAGTTGATGGAATACTGGACTTATTTATCCGAAAAAGTCGAGGCATACGAAAACTATAAAAACTAATTTTTTTCTTATTGAATCGTATCCATTCGTCAATACGACGGACGGATACGATTTTTTTTTGATTCACATGAACCGGACAAAAGCAGTGTATGATAAAAAAAGGACAACACACTTCAAGTGAGGAGGCAGTTTCATGCAACGATCCCCCTATTTCATAAAATGGTTTCCGCCGTTGCTGATCATTTCTACGCTGCTCGTAGTGATTTCCTCTGCAAACGAATCGATTCCCAACCTTGTCGTCGAACAAATTCTGCAGTATCTGTCGATGATCTTGATTGCCTTTTTCATTTTAGTCGCCTATAAAAAAGAACAGTTTCTCATCGTTCCTAGACGGAATTTCTGGTTGCTTGCGCTTGGTTCTTTATGTCTATCCGTCATCGGATCCGTCTTAGAAACAATTCATTTGTTCAGTCCGCCCGAAAGTTTTTCCGGATTCTACAGCCTCGCTTTATTTTCCTTGTCTCATTATTTATTTTTGTATGCTATTTTTTACCGGATTGCTTCTAAAAAGAGTTTCGGTCAACACCTTTTGGCTTTTATCGATGCCATCATTTTAGTCATCTTTCTTGCTTTAGTTGCGTTTCATATTCTGAATGAACTGGTCGATCCCGCTGTCAATCCGTTCCCTTATTCGCTTGTCGTCATCATCAATACATCACTCGGTCTGTTCGTGTTCTTTTACTTTTTCTTTATCCAGGACACCCACTGGGTATCCCGGACGACACTATTTTTACTGTTCTTATCGATTTTCATTCGAGGTCTGTATGAAATATCGTCCGTTTATTTTCCGGCATTTACGATGCAGTATCTGGTTTTCTCGCCCATCCTTATCCGTTTGGCTCAGAGCGCAGCGATCCTTTGGCATATTGACCATATCGCTGAAGGGGTTAATAAGTCGCCGATCGTCCAACGTGCTTGGCTCCCGCTGTTATCTTTACCATTATTCCTTCACTATTTCCTGGATGAGGACGGACAAAAACAGGATGTCTTTATCATCTTATTTTTATTGATTGTTCGCCAGATTCTTATCACGCGCCAACATACATCGATCGTTCGTCAACTCGATACCCGAAATGAACAATTGGCGATACGGGTGGATCGACGAACTGAACAAATCAAAGCCAGTGAACAACAAGTCATTCCGCTGTTCATGGGACATCCTGATCCAATCGTTCGCTTTAATCAGAATCAGGAACCGACTTATGCGAATCAGGCTGCTCAACGGATTTTTGGCCTTTCAGACATGACGATTGATGATGTGACGGACGAACTGCACCATGTTCAAACTGCCTTGAAGATAGGGACGAATCATTATCAAAATGAAGCGAATCAACAATTCGAATTAATTCCGATCCCGATTCAGATTGGCGATACTGCCGTTGGCCACTTCTTGATCTTGCATGACGTAACAGAGCGGATGGCACGTCAACAGCAAATCGAATACCATGCCTATCATGACGGTTTAACCCACATCGGCAATCGCCGATCGTTGGAAAAAACGTTTCATGAAAAAACAGTTACCTTGAATTATCTCGCCCTGATTGATTTGGACGGCTTCAAACAAATTAATGACACGTACGGTCATGAAGCCGGAGACTATATTCTGATAGAAGTCGCACGACGTCTTGCCGGAGAATTATCCGCTGACGAATCGGTTTACCGGCTAGGTGGAGACGAATTTGCTCTGCTGACCTCGGCGAAAGATGAAGTTTCTTTAAGAAGACGCTGTAAGATTTTCTTGAATCAGTTGTCGAAACCGTACCAGTATCACGGACAACGGTTACGTGTTTCTGCCAGTGTCGGCGTCGCACGCCACGATTTGGAATCCGATTTAGAACAATGGTTGAAACAGGCGGATTTAGCCATGTATCGTGTGAAGCATCAAGATAAAAACGGCATCGGTGTATATCGTTCCGAAATGGAATAATGATTTCCACTCAAAAAAAACCGTCCCTTCCGAATGAGTACGGAAAGGCCGATTTTTTTGTCATTCCGGGCGTGGGGCGATGTTTCCTTCTTCGATATCGAGCAATAAATCAATTAACTCGGCACAGAATTCAGGATATTGGCGTAACAAGGCATCTTCTCCTACCTCATCCACGAAATCCGCCAAAAGAATCCGGACTTCCGGCACTAATGCTTTGGCGACTTTCATGTAAGCAATTGCAAAACGCCATTTCCCCGAGATATAAAGAAGTTTACCGACCAGTAAATCCCCCGGTTCGACTTCAATTTCTCCTAAATCGGTCTGATAGGTCTGCTTTGACATGATGTCGACGACCCGGTCTTCCTCAACAAGAAACAGAGAAGGCACCGGATCCGCCAACCCTCTTAAAGCACGGTATAAACTCGGTGACATGTCTTCCTTGACCTGTTCTAAAAAACGACCGTGCGGTGTTTTGCCTTGTTCGTCCGTTTCATAGAAAATGGCCCAATCAACGAATAGATCACGGAACAGTTCAGCGTCCTTTAAATACCATCGTCCTTCCGTTGCAATCTCTTCGATGAACGCGACCCAATCCGTACTTCTGGCCGTTGCGGCTTCCTGGTACATCTTTTTTAGTGCCGTATTCATCTCCGCTTCCGATACGGTCGTTGGAAAAGGAATGATCTTTCGCTCGCTTTTCATCGTGTCGGTCCTTTCCGGTGTGGGTTCGCCGGGCGTTTAATGGTTTTTGGTTCAGTTTCTTCCCGTTTCGGAATCACTTCCCCACGGTAAATCTCCATTTCTTCTAGTTCCACACCCATTTGTTTAGTCAATGTCTTCAGGTGTTTCAAATCGTGATCCGTCACAAGAGCAAGGACCATACCGGATGCGTTCCCGCGCCCTGTCCGTCCTGAACGGTGAACGAAATCATCGAAGGATTCGGGTAAATCATAATGAACGACATGCGTGACCGCTTCGATGTCGAGGCCACGGGCGGCAAGCCCCGTCGTGACAAGTAACGGGAACTCTCCGCGTTTATATGAACGAAGCGTCTCCATCCGTTCGCGTTTTCCTTTTTCGGCGTCAAGAATACGGTACTTTAAGGAGAACTTACTCAATTCACCGTTTAACGGTCCGAGGAATGAACGGTTGTTGATGAACGTCAACACTTTCGCTCCCTGCATGTTGGCCAGGCGGCGCAAGTATTCCGGTTTGAGGCGGCGTGACATCTCGATATAACCGAACTTCACTTGCGTACTCATGACACGTTCTACTTTAATCCGTTCCGGCTCGTTCGCAAATAACGTTTTACCCCATTCAGCCGTTCGTTCCGGCAACGTCGCCGAGATGAATGCCAGCTGACGATCACGCAATGCACTGTTGGCAATCCGTGTGGCCGAAGCACTCATTCCGCTCTCATAAATTTGATCGGCTTCATCCAAAACAATCAGTTTCACTTTATGCATCTTCATTTTTTTAGAATCAATCAGTTCGACGAGGCGGCCCGGTGTTCCGACGATGATTTGCGGTTTTTTCTTCAATCGTTCGTGTTGGCGTTTGAGTTCGACACCGCCGATGAAGGCACCGGATTTAATGCCGCTTCCTTGCGAAAACAGTTGAATGACCTGATGAATCTGCATGACCAGTTCACGTGTCGGTGCGGTGATCACGACTTGGATATGCGGTTCATTTTCATCAATCAATTCCAGTGCCGGGATGACATAGGCCAATGTTTTCCCGGTTCCGGTCGGTGCTTCGACCAACACATCTTTTCGTTCGCGTAATAATGGGATTGCCTGTTCTTGAACCGGCATCATTTTTTCGAAGCGGGCGCGTTCCCATGCTTCCGTAATAAAAGGTTTCATAAAGTCCATAACGTGTATTCTCCTACTCTCTTCTGCATCATTCTGTGACATATTCAAATTGATCGGTCGTTTCGTCACGCAGACCACGTAACGTTTGTGTATATTCATTCCCTGCGTCGATGAGCCGGATGTGATAGACCACTTCCTGGTCACTCTTTATTTCTTCCGTCAAAATATCGAACCCTTGAATGACCCGGTCTTGCAGTTCATCCGCCAGTTTCGGAAACTGACGGAGTACCGGATAATCGGACCGGACATCACTCGGACGGCGGATCAGCTTCGCCAAGTATTTTTCGTTGTATCCGATGAAGTCTTCAAAATCAAAGTCATCTTCAAAACGAATCCAAAAGCCGTCTTCCTCAAACTCCGTAATCATACCCGTTCGCGGCGTTCCTTCAGTTGATACCTTTAACGTCACCCAATCACCTGCTCTGTAATCGGCACGGTCTTCCAACATTGAAAAATCCATTTTATGCACCTCCACGGTCTATATTCCCTTTTTCATTGTCAACGATACGTCATAAAAATACAAGATAACCCGGTGTGACTTTTATCACGATTCCAACTGTCTTGTTCAGAACAGGATGAAAATAGTGATACAGATTTGAAAAAACGGCTGAATTTCGACGTTTTCCTGTTTTTCGACCCTCTTCCGACTACTGGTACACATTTGAATAATTCCTTCTATACCAACGTTTTTGAAGTCTCTTACGCTTTCACCGGGATGTAAAACTCTTCCCGCTTTATGTTTGTTACACTATTCACATAAGGGATGTATCTTGCACTGTTCACCTTACAACCAAAGGAGTGTTCATGATGTTACTTGAAAAAACGCCAGCATGGCAACAATTCGAAACAGGCGCGTGGAACAATCAGATTGACGTGGCTGATTTCATTCGCCGCAACCGGACAGAGTACCGGGGAGACGATCAGTTTCTCGCCGGTCCTACCGTTGCTACGGAAACACTGTGGCAACAAATCATGAATTTAACAAGTGAAGAACGTTTACGCGGCGGGGTCTATGCCGTCGATGCCTCGACACCTTCAACGATTCTGTCACACGGTCCGGGGTATCTCAACCGCGAGCTCGAACAAATCGTCGGTCTGCAAACCGACGAACCGTTCAAACGGTCGATTCACCCGAACGGCGGCATCCGGATGGTCAATGATGCCTTAGAAGCTTATGGTTTTCAAGCGGACCCGCTCGTCACCAAAACGTTCAGTGAATACCGGAAAACACATAATCAAGGTGTATTTGATGCCTATACTCCTGAAATGCGTGCCGCCCGTAAAGCCGGGATCATCACCGGTCTTCCCGATGCATATGGACGCGGGCGGATCATCGGTGACTACCGACGGGTTGCCCTGTACGGTACCTCCTTCCTGATTGCACAGCGAAAACAGGATTTACAGGACCGTGGCGGCTTCTTATCGGAATCGATGATTCGCGACCGCGAAGAGATGAACGAACAAATCCGGGCGCTGCAGGAACTGACCGAACTCGGACAACGGTATGACTGTGATTTATCCCGTCCGGCCGAAACCGCCCAGGAAGCGTTCCAGTGGGTGTATCTGGCTTATCTCGCTGCCATTAAAGAGCAAAACGGCGCCGCGATGTCACTCGGCCGCGTCTCGACATTCCTTGACATCTACATTGAACGGGATTTACAGACCGGTCGTTTGACGGAACAAACGGCACAGGAACTCGTCGATCATTTTGTCATGAAACTGCGCATCGTCAAATTCCTCCGGACACCGGATTATAATGATCTATTCTCCGGCGATCCGACCTGGGTCACGGAATCGATCGGCGGAATGAGTGAAGACGGCCGCTCCAACGTCACCAAAAGTTCGTTCCGCTTCCTGCAGACACTCGTCAATCTCGGTCCGGCTCCCGAACCGAATCTGACGGTGCTTTGGTCGACAAAACTGCCGCGCGGATTTAAAGAATTCTGTGCCAAGATGTCGATTCTCTCCAGTTCGATTCAGTACGAGAACGATGATTTGATGCTGCCGGTTTATGGCGATGATTACGGCATCGCGTGTTGTGTTTCCGCCATGAAAATCGGGAAACAGATGCAATTTTTCGGCGCACGGGCGAACCTCGCAAAAGCATTACTCTACACGTTAAACGGCGGTATGGATGAAAAACTCAAAATACAGGTCGCTCCAAAGACCGACTTGATTCTCGATGACGTCCTGGATTATGAGACGGTCATGGCTGCTTACGACCGCCAGCTCGACTGGTTGGCGGAACTTTATGTCAATACACTGAATGTTATTCACTTCATGCATGATAAATACAGTTACGAACGTCTCGAAATGGCATTACACGATCCGGAAATCTTACGGACGATGGCTTGCGGTATTGCCGGTCTGTCTGTCGTCGCTGACAGCCTGTCCGCGATCCGTTACGCTACCGTCTCCCCGATCCGCGATGCGGACGGAATTGCGGTTGATTTTAAAATCGAGGGCGACTTCCCGAAATTCGGCAATAACGATGAACGAGTCGATCAGATGGCCGTTGATCTCGTCAAACTGTTCATGGAAAAAATCCGGAAACATCCGACGTATCGTGATGCTTTACCGACTCAATCTGTCCTGACGATTACTTCGAACGTCGTCTACGGCAAAAAAACCGGTAACACACCGGACGGACGACGGGCCGGTGAACCGTTCGCACCAGGCGCTAATCCGATGCACGGGCGCGATACGAAAGGGGCTGTCGCCGCGTTGACATCCGTCGGCAAATTACCATATGAACATGCACTCGACGGCATCTCTTATACGTTCTCGATTGTCCCGAAAGCCCTCGGGAAAGACGAACCGACACGAATCCGCAACACTGTCGGACTGCTCGACGGCTATATGGGCGGAACTACTTCAAAAGGACATCACTTAAACGTCAACGTCTTTGACCGGGAAACGTTGCTTGACGCGATGGAACATCCGGAACTTTATCCCCAGTTGACCATCCGGGTTTCCGGTTACGCCGTCAACTTCATCAAATTGACCCGCGAACAACAAATCGACGTCATCAACCGGACATTCCACGGTGCACTTTAACGGAACAGAAAGGACGGAATAACCATGACACACGGAACGATTCATTCTGTTGAATCCTGCGGTACGGTCGACGGACCCGGCATTCGCTTTATCGTCTTCACACAAGGCTGTCCTTTACGTTGCCAATACTGCCATAATGCGGATACGTGGGAATTCGGATGCGGTCGTTCCGTCTCGGCAACGGAAATCATTGAAGAAGCGGAAAGTTACCGCTCCTTCTTTGACGCAACAGGCGGCGGTATCACGTTTTCCGGTGGCGAACCCCTCGCCCAGCCGGAGTTCCTTGAAGCCGCACTCCGGGAAGCCAAGCAAAAAGGATTGCATACCGTCATCGATACAGCCGGCTCGGTCGTCCCGAAAAATATTGACCGGATTCTCGATTATACGGATCTCGTATTACTCGACATTAAGCATATCGATGACGCCACCTGCCGGATTTTGACGGGACGGAGTAATGCCAATACCCTTGCCTTCGCCAAACGATTGGCGGAGCGGAACATTCCCGTCTGGATCCGTCACGTCCTCGTGCCCGGTTTGACGATGACGGAGACGTTCCTTCGACAGACCGGCGAATTCATCCGGACACTCGGGAATGTCGAACGGGTCGAAGTCCTGCCTTATCATCAGCTTGGCGTCTACAAATGGGAAGCACTCGGTCTCGACTATCCATTGGCGGATGTTCTGCCGCCGAGTCCGGAAGAAGCTGCAGCTGCACAAACCCTGCTCGATTCTTACTTGTCTTGCTGACGACAAGTTGCTACACTGAACACATAGTCTATGAACAGGAGGTACAATACCGAAATGAAGCATTCACTCGCTACTGTCTAATGATGAAAGAATTCATCACTTTCGCAATGAGTTGCGGATGACTGACGCTACGAGTCTGCTCATTTTCGGTATTTCCGTCATACGGGATATACCTTCTTTGATTTGCACTCCTGCACACCATCCGCTCGCTTTCGGATGGTGTGTTTTCATTTCATCACAATTTGAAATGAACCTCAAAGGAGCTGAACCTATGCCTGCTGAAATCTTATCCATTCATGATCTACGCTTTGACCTTCCCGAACAGACGTTGTTTCAACACATTTCATTTTCGATCCGCCCCGGTGAACATGTTGCTTTGGTCGGTGCCAATGGTGTCGGTAAAACGACACTCTTTCAGCTGATTTTAAAGCAGCTTCAACCGATGGAGGGAAACATCTTCCGCGGCTACACGACGATCGGTCACGTCGCCCAGCATCTCACCTCAAGTGCACCTGCCATCCGGCTCGTCAAACAAGCCGACCGACTCCGGTATCAGGCGCGGGAAGCGGCGCTGCATGCCTCTTCACTTGAAATCTACCAAACGGCACTCGATCTCGATGCGTTTTCTCTTGAGGCGGATGCGGCAAGGGCTTTAAAAGAAGTCCAGTTACCTGAACATGTCTGGCTTCATTCGTTTGACACACTCAGCGGCGGTGAACAGACCCGGATTCAGCTGGCCTGTCTGTTGGTCAAGCAACCCGATTTCATTCTGCTCGATGAACCGACCAATCATTTGGATTCGGAGACGCTTGATTGGTTGATCAACTGGATCAATCAGACAGCGATCACTATTTTGTATGTCTCGCATGAGCGGGCTTTCATCGATGCAACAGCCGATGCTGTCATCGAACTGACACCGCATCAAGCGACACGCTACAAAGGTAATTATCAAGCATATCGTCAGCAAAAAGAACAGGAACGCCTGACCCAGGAACGCGAGTATGAAAAGCAGGAAAAAACACGGAAGGAACTCAAACGGATGATCACCCAGTATCAAAACTGGCATCAACAGGCTGTTGCTCACGCCAGCGAACGGGATCCTTACGCCAAGAAAAAAGCAGCGAAACAAGCCAAGAAATTTAAGGCAAAAGAAAAACAACTCGAACAGACAATCGATCACCGGGTCGCCAAACCGGAACATCCAGCCTCCGTTCATGTGGCATTCGAAGCAGCATCCTTTGCCGCCAAACAACTGTTTATGTTAGACAAAGTCGCTTTTTCGTATGACGGTCGGACGTTATTTAAAAAACTGACCTTTTCCATGCAACAAGGCGACCGGATTGCTGTCATCGGCCGGAACGGATCCGGCAAGACGACCCTGCTCCGGCTGATTCAAGGGGAGCTCGATCCGATGGAAGGAACAATCACGCGCCATCCCGCGCTGACAGTCGGCTACTTTTCACAGGCTCTTTCCAATTTACCGGTTTCCGGTTCCCTGCTCGATGCGTTACTGCAGGAGACGACGATTTCCGAAACCGATGCCCGGACGCTGCTTGCGTGTTTTCTGTTTCGCCGGGATCAGGTGTATAAACCGATTGCTGAAGCCAGCATGGGAGAGCGATGCCGGATTGCTTTCTTACGACTTTACTTTTCCGGTGCCCGTTTGTTGATTTTGGATGAACCGACCAACTATCTTGATTTGACGACCCGTGAACAAATTGAAGCCGCCCTTGACGTCTTTCCGGGTGAACTGTTATTTGTTTCGCATGATCGTTATTTTAATGATCGTCTTTCGAACCGGACTATTACTTTAGATGGGGATGCGAGCGTTCATCCGGTCGGTACGAAACCATTGCGGGAACAGCAGCCCAGTGACATTCAAGCCATTCAACACGATTTAAAGCGTCTTGATGATTTGACGGGAACAATTTATTTTGATTAACAGCTGATTCAATGAAACGAACGACGCCTCTCTGATTTATCAGAAAGGCGTCGTTCGTTTCATTACTACATTCCATCATCGCTTTTGATATTTTAATTTCGTCCGTGCCTGTGCCTGTTTGTGAATCTTCTTCCACTTTTCTTTTTCCTCAGCCTGAAGAACTGCGTTTTGCTTTCGTTCTGCATAGGCAACTTCGCGCTTCAGTTTCAGGAAGCTGCCCCACCGTTCATGTGACAGCGTGCCTTCTGTCAGCGCCGCTTGGACGGCACAGCCCGGTTCTTCGCCATGCTGACAATCCCGGAAACGGCAGGATTCCGCCAGCTCCTCGATATCCGAGAAGGTGGACGTCAATCCGTCCGTTCCGTCCCATAGTCCAAGTTCCCGCATCCCCGGTGTATCAACGAGTAACAATCCGCTCGACAACCGTTTCAGCTCCCGGTGTGTCGTCGTATGCCGGCCCCGTTCATCATCTTCGCGGACACCGCCCGTTTCCATCAACTGTTCTTCCGCCAACGCATTGACGAGCGTTGACTTCCCGACACCGGATGATCCGACGAGAACAATCGTCTCGTTTGGTCGCAATGCTTCACGTAAATCATCTAATCCTTCTCCGGTCAGCGAGTCGACAGCAAAATACGGTGTCCCAAAGGCAACTGCCTCCACCTCGGACAGGAATTCGTCAGCGGACGCTGTCAGACTCTTTTTCGTTAAGACGATCACGGGTGTGGCGCCTGCTTCCCATGCGACCGTCAAATAGCGTTCCAGGCGACGAACGTTAAAATCGTGCCCGAATGCCATGACGAGTAATGCAATATCGACATTCGCGCAAATCACCTGTTCCTCGGTTTCCGTTCCGGCTGCTTTTCTGGAAAATTGCGTACTCCGCGGCAAAACACGTTCGATTCGTCCCTTACCGGCTTCTCGTCCGCTCTGAATCACCCAGTCCCCGACGGCCGGCAGTTCAGCTTTCGTTAACGCTTCAAACCGCAGCTTTCCGGATAATTCACTTAGCGTTTCCCCGTCAGTCGTCATCACACGGTACTGTTTTTGAAAGACTGCCGTTACACGGCCTAACTGTTCATTTGTTCCGGTCTCATACGCCGGTACTTTACCCCATTCGTTCAAATGGTTTCCTCCTCTGATTTAAGGGAGGGAAACCCCTCCCTGTGTTCCGATACGGTTTTCTTTCACGTGGCTGATTGCATACATAAAAACACCACTCCTCTCGTTTCTTATCGCCGTATTTTACCATATCTCATTTTACCGACCTAGCAGAATCGTTAAAGTCAGACTTCCCTACTCCGCCTCAAGTCGGAGACGATTCCGGTCCGAAGGGCGTCGTGCCTCTTCTCTTCTTCCCTTAAGATAAGAGTATCAAGAAAAAGGAGGCTTCATCATGAAGCAATCAAAAGGGAAACAGGTCTTGATGGCACTTGCCGGTCTCGCCCTTCTCGCTGTCGTCATCGGTACATTACCGCATATGATCGGACTCGGGCTCGGTGCACTGCTCGCTTTTTATGCCATCAGTAAGTTTATCCAAACCTCAAATGTTTTTGCGAAAATCGGATTTGGACTGCTCGCAGCAATCGGCATCGGTTTTGCCTTATCGAACATTTGGGCCGTTTTAGGAATCGCCGCCGCACTGGCACTTTACATCGGATACATGCGTATGAAAATGCAACGGGTCGATTTAAACCAACTGTTCGCCCGTCGTCGCAAGACCTCATCGGCACACTTTGAAGCTGACTGGAAAGATCTCGATAAAAACCGTTACTGAGTCATTCCGTGTTATTTAAACATATTACGTAGATTCAACATCCAAGGAGGAATTTTTGATGAAAAATGTATTTGATCAATTAAACGAATTTGCGAATCAGATGATGACAGAAGTCAAGAAAGCAGCGGATCAAGGGGAAGCACCCGCTAAAAAGCTCGTCCGTCACATCCGGACAACCGAATCAGATTTACAAGAAATCGACCGTTTACTCGAACGTCAACGGACATTACTCGCCGAATTAAAACAAAAGCAGGATGAAGCGAAGGAACTTGCGGACAAACGTTTTGCACAGGTCGAAATCGCCAAAGAAGCAGGCGAACAGGAACTGGCAGAACGGGCTGCCATCGAGTCGAAACATTACGGGGAACAATTCTGTTTCTTTGAAGAACTGATCGTTGAAACGAAACGTGAATTGAATCAGCTCGAACGGGAAGCACTGGAATTGAAACTGAAGCTTGAAGACTTGCAAAACAAACGGTATGAATGGATGATGCGGGAAAACGTATCAAATTTAAAATCAAAGATGAACCAGGTGCTAGAACGCGAACCAAATGCTACTATTAAACAAGAACAACATCCATTCACAACAGAAGAACCTGAATCGAATGAAGAGGAAGCTCCGATCGCAGAAGATGATATCGATGCGCGGATCGCCGATCTCGAACGTCGATTCCAAAAATAAGTATTTGGACGAAGGAGGCATTCTTGCCTCCCTTTGTCATGTCAGGAAGGAGATTGCCCGTGCGACGATTAAGTACAAAACAACTAGTCGGCTACGTGTCGATCCTGTTTGCTCTCGGACTATTCTATGATTTGATGACAGGCGCGGGGAATGTATTATTCGGGGTTCTCTTCCCCTTCCTCCTGTACTATGTCGGTATTCATTTCCGAAAAAGAAATCATGAAAAACTGGCCATCCTGTTTTATATCGTCGGTACAATCATCTTAGCCGGTGTCGTTCTTAGTTCAGCAGCAATCGGCTTCGTCATCGCCGGCATCCTGCTGTATCTCGGAATCATTCTCGTGACACGCCATTCTGTCCGGGAATTCTTTTTCTCAAAAATTTCCCCGAGTCTTTATGAAGAGGAAGGGATCAAGATCCAGCCGGCCTATTCGTTTGCGACCCAACAAGAACTTCCGTATGTCTTAAAGGATTTAAGCGAACAGTTCATCGTCCGTGATCTTGAAATCGACTTGACGCATGCGTATGTTCCGGAAGGTGAGACGCTGATCGTCGTCAGCGGTGTCGTCGGCGATGTCCGGATTTTATTGCCTTCCGGTTATGACTACACGCTCGACACATCGATCGGTTTCGGGAGTGTCAAAACCGATGTCCGTCGTATTCCTACTTTCTTCAACCGCCGGATCCAATACCGGGCCCCCGAATATGACGAGGCTGTCCGGAAAGTCCGGATTCATGTCATGCTCGGCATCGGGAATGTGGAGGTGACCTCGATATGAAACGCGATCAATTTCCGCTTGGTGTCATCGCACTTCAGGTGATGACCGGTTTTTTGACGGCCGTGATGACGACGTTATTATTTTTAAGTACACGCCAAGTCAATTGGCATGTACTTTTCGTCCGTCAACAAGACTTTCCTGTTTTCCTGCTGGTCATCGGCTTATCGCTTCTGCTGCCCCTGGCAGTTGGCAGTATCCATTATTTCTTTTTACGGCGTGATTTCAAGAGAGTCACTACGGCCATTATTGAACTGGAGCAGGGAAAAGAAGTGACGATTGTCAACGGTCCCTATTTCCATACGCTGACACGTCTGTCACGCATCGGGAAACGAATTGATGAACAGGTTGAAACCGTTCAAAAAATCAGTACCCGTCCGCAACATATCGAACAAGTCCGTGTTCAGGCCATTACAGAAGAACGCAAGCGCCTTGCCCGTGATTTACACGATTCCGTCTCCCAGCAACTGTATGCCATCTCGATGATGACGACTGCAGCCAAACAGACGATTCTGACGCAACCGGAAACAGCAGCCAAACAAATCGATTTGGTCGAAACGATGGCCCAGACGGCACAGTCAGAAATGCGTTCTTTATTGTTGCAGCTGCGCCCGGTAGAACTGGAAGGGATGACCCTTCAGCAAGGTCTGACTCAATTGCTGGAAGAATT
The DNA here is from genome assembly GCF_040549175.1 of Exiguobacterium sp. PvP048. Lineage (NCBI taxonomy): Bacteria > Bacillati > Bacillota > Bacilli > Caryophanales > Exiguobacterium > Exiguobacterium sp. PvP048. The sequence goes on from NZ_JBEPSU010000004.1 coordinate 34,706, forward strand.
ATCGAGAAAGCAGTCAACCGAACTCAGCTGGAAGCTTGAAGCCATTGAACTGCCCCGCCCGATTGAAAACGAATTGTTCCGGATTGTTCAAGAAGGTTTGACCAACGCGTTGCGCCATGCAAAAGCGTCACATATGGACATCGAGTTGCGTCAATTTAATGATACGGTCATCTTAAGCATGAATGATGACGGTGTCGGCTTCGTCGTCGACGAGAAAAAACTGGCTTCTTACGGCATCAACTCAATGCGGGAACGAACGGCTGAGATGGGCGGAACAATCCGCCTTGTCAGTGTTCCGGGACAAGGAACACAAATTGAAGTAAAATTAAGAAAAGATCGGATGGTGCAAGTATGATACGAGTGTTATTAGTCGATGATCACGAAATGGTCCGTGCGGGTGTTTCTGCCTTTTTGTCCACTCAACCGGATATCGAGGTCGTCGCAGAAGCATCGGATGGACAAGCAGGTGCCGAGCTTGCGCTGAAACATCGTCCGGATGTCGTTTTAATGGATTTAGTTATGGAACCGGTGGACGGGGTCGAAGGAACACGGTTGATTCGAAAAGAATGGCCGGAAGCCAAGATCTTAGTCGTCACAAGCTTCTTGGATGATGAAAAAGTCTATCCGGTCATCGAAGCCGGTGCCATGAGTTACGTCTTAAAAACAGCAAGTGCCTTTGAAATTGCGGAAGCGATCCGTAAAACAGCAGACGGTCAATCCGTCATGGCGGCTCAGGTCACCGGCAAGATGATGGAACGATTACGGAAACCGACCAGTCATCTGCATGATGATTTGACGGAACGCGAACAGGAAGTCTTGCAACTGATGGCACGCGGCATGGCGAACCAGGAAATTGCCGATGAGCTGTTCATCTCTTTGAAGACCGTCAAAACCCACGTGTCGAACATCCTGTCGAAGCTCGACGTCGTCGACCGGACGCAAGCTGTCGTTTATGCCTTTAAACACAATATCGTCAAGTGATCTTTAATATTTTTTATACTTAACAGTGCTCTTATACTCGATAAAAATGACCGGGTTCCTCCTGTATCACAAGAGGAACCCGGTCATTTGTTGTTTTTAGTTGGGTCACCAGAGTTTCCAGCCCGGCGCACCCGGCGGCGCATTTTCAATCATATGCCAAATCGGAACCGTATAGGCAAACGCAATTAACGCAAACGTCACGAAAATCCAGAGTTTCCAATTCTCGAAGAATAACGGCGTCTGCATTGCCGCTTCTTCTGTTTCAGCGACAGGAAACTCTTCCGTCCCTTTCGGTGCCCGGAAAGCGAGCTGGAACATCGCAAATAAGAACAGCAGAATCGACAGGAATAAAATCGTTCCGCCGATCGCCATCGCCACATGATAAGGAATCCAGTCGGCGACAAGAGAATCCTTAAAGTAAGCCGCAGGACCGGTCCGTCTCGGGTTACCGAGTAGTCCTGAGATGTGCATCGCTGTCGACATGAACAGCATACCAATCGTCCATAACATCGTTTGAACCAGTCCGATCCGATTGATTTGTTTCGTCAATGTCCGCCCTCTGAGCAACGGAACCAGCCAGTAGGCCGTTCCAAAAAACGTCAGTGCAACGGCCGCTCCGACCGTGATATGAAAATGTCCTGTCACCCACAGTGTGTTATGGACGACGATATTTAATTGATGGGACGCATTGATGACCCCGCCGGCTCCGGCCGGAATGAAAAATAACATCCCGACAAATGGTGCTAAAAAACGGACATCCCGGTACGGCATCTTCTTGATCCAGCCGAACAGTCCGGTTGCACCTTGACGGCGCCCCGCCAGTTCAAACGTCGCAAACATCGAGAATGCTGTCATGAGTGACGGAATGATGACCAAAAATGTGAGAACAACCTGAATGTATTTCCAAAAGGCCGAGATACCCGGCTCCAGCAATTGATGATGAAATCCTACCGGGAAAGAAAACAATAAGAATAGTAAAAAGGACATCCGGGCCAAGGCATCAGAAAAAATCTTTCCGCCGACGATTTTCGGAATGACGGTATACCAGACGATATACGCTGGCAGCAGCCAAAAATACACTAGCGGATGCCCGAAGTACCAAAAGAGTGTCCGGGACAACTCAATTCCGACTTTGTCCGTCCAACCGAGTGACAACGGTAACAGCTGAAATAGAATCGTTGCAGCGACACCGAGTGTCGCAACCACCCACAATAACACTGTCATGATACTCATGTAGGCCTGCAGCGGCGGATGGACACCTTTATGCTCCCGTTTATAATCCGCGTACATCCGGAACATCGCACCTGAAGAGATCCACGTCCCGACAACGAAGATGACGAGTCCGATATAGAACACCGGGTGTGCTTTTAACGGTGCATAAAAGGTATATAAAACCGAAGCTTCTCCTGCAAGGACCATCCATGTGACAAGGACGACACCAAGCATCATGAACCAAAAGCCGACCCAACCGAGACGTCTTGGGAATTCCTCAAAACGACCAAACGATTGTCCTAAAAAGGAAAATAATAATCCGAAAATAAATAAGGTCGTAAACACAATCGCCAGCATTAATCCGTGAGCAGTCAACAATTCGTAATAACCGATGCCTGCAATTTCCGGGATGACACCTGTCCGGACGAGGGTTTGCAACAACCCGCACAATCCACCGATCAGCAACGCCACCAGCGAAAAGCTGACATGGGCAAAGGCCAGTTTAGCTTCCTTCAATCCAATGGCTGTAGCGGGAAGACCACGCTCCATCTCAAACTCCTTTAACTTCTTGGAAATGGCATTCATTTACTCCACCACCTTAATTTTTGTTGACATCATATGATGACCGCTTCCGCAATATTCATTACAGACAATCAAATAGTCTCCGGCTTTTTTAAAGGTGTATTCAATCGAATTGATATGACCGGGTACGACCATCATATTGACGTTCGTCTTGACGATTTCAAAGCCGTGAACGACATCTTTTGATGTCACGAGAAAATCCACTGTCGCTCCTTTTTTGATGACCATGTCCTGCGGAGTAAACTGAAATGCTTGTGATACCATGACCGCTTCATAGCGGTTGTCGTCAATTTTTTTTAAGCCCGGTTTATCAAATGGTTTGGTCTGATCCACTTGAGTCGGATCAATCAACGTAGCATCGGACGGTGGTTGATTGCCGGAGGCGAAAGCAGAAATACCGATGATGACTAAAAAAACGGCTAACATCACACAGCCAAACACCAACCAAATTTTCTCCAAACGATGAATGTGCATTGTCTTTCCTCCTTATCTCGAACTAAATAATAGAAAAATCGATCCCCACATCCCGATGATGACTGAAGCAACAATAAAGACGGCGACGATCGTTCCTGATAAATTCGGCTCTGGTTTACTGCTCATAATGTCCGGCTCCCTTCTCATTTCAACTTGATGTCTTGTCTTTATTCTAGAAAAGACAGATCCATCGAGAACGTGATAAATGTCACACCATTTGTGACGATTTCGCGCTTTCTCTTCTAAAAACACACATAAAGTTCACATATTAGTGCAGAAACGAAAAAGGAATCGACTCAAACAGGAATCACCCGTTCTTTTCCGCTCTATCCTGTAAGAGTCGCGTCAAAAGAGTGATTCCTGTGTATACGAAAAAAGGCGGCAGAATTGTCATCTGCCATCCTTTTTGTCGGAGAGACTGACTCAGTCCCTCGGTTCATTTATTAAATCCGGCACACCCCTACCGGGCATCCTTCACAATGACACAAATCTCTTAAATAGTTCGCATCATGGACGATGATTTTGGTTGTCGTCGATGAAATGACCTTGTCTTTTTTCCACTGGGAAAACATACGATTGACCGTTTCACGTGGTGCCCCGATCAACTGACCGAGTTCGCTGTCGGACGGTCGTTTGGATATGACGTAATCTTCCCCGACTTGTTTCCCATGCATGGCAATCAAACGAAGTAAGGTCGAAGCCAGTGCCCCTTGTTTCCCAAACAATAACAAGTCACGCAATTTCGTTTCGGACTGCTTCCGCATCAAGGCTTGCCAGCGCATGATTTCCAAGGCAAACACACCATCCTGCTTCATCAATTCCTCAAGCTTACTTTTCGAAATGACACCCAGTATACTGTCTTCCATCGTTTCAATGCTATAAGAACTGGGAAATGCTTCACCGACATCAAACTCACCGAACAAATCTCCTTTAAAGTATAAAAACATCATTAAAGGACTGCCTTTTTTCGTCAGTTTCGATAGTTTGACACCACCCTGCTTCACGTAAAACAACTTATCGTTTAACTCACCTTCCCAACAAACGATGGAATCCTTTTTAAACGTCACCTCTGTCATGAAGTCTTCCAGTATCATTCGTGTTTCTGCCGATAAGACAAACGTATTGGCTTCAGTCGTTCCGCAAGCAAGCATTTCGCATTCTCCTTTCCTGATTCCTTCTGTCCTTAGTATAAAACATCACAGTTCAAAAAAACGTTTTTTCAAAAGATTGTCAAACATTGTTCACTTTTTCACAAAAAAAAGATAGATAAAAAAATGACCTCTGTTTGTTTAAAAACGGAGGTCATTTTTAGCTTCAGCGTACTTTTCGATAATAATGATCGACAATCCGGCGCGTTGCTTGACCAGGTTGTTCCGTATACCAGATCGTTTTGAATTGTTCCATCGCCATTCGACTTTCCTGCAATGATACATCCGAATTAATCCAGTTCAACATGATCTCAAACTGATCGGTGCAAGTGACCGGTAACGGATCCGGATAGGAATCGATGATACCGGGAATTTGCCGATACGTGTCGATGTCCGGTGTATACAGAACGGTCGGAACACCGAGCAGACAACTTTCAAAAGGAATCGAGGAATAATCGGTTACCAATACGTCGGTAATTAGTAAGTAATCATTGATTGAATATTCATCTGTCACGAAATGGACATGCGCTTTTTGATGCGTGAACATGGAACGGACCGTCGGATGTAATTTGACGAGAATCGTCCATCCTTGATCAGTCAATTGTTCGAGTTGACGAACCGTCTGTCCTTCCATCCCATTATATTCCCGGTAAGTCGGTGCATATAATAGAATACGCCGCTTCGGTTTGACATAGATGTCGGAAAGTTGTTTTTTTACGGTCTGATGTTGCTCGTTAAACCAATAATCCGTCCGGGGAACACCCAATGTTTTAAAAACTGTCCGGGGAAGATCGTGCGGTGCCATGAATTGTTTCGCACATGCTTCTCCAGGTACGATGAAATCCCCATAACGTTGATACACCCGTTTGAAACGTCGCAGGACATGTTTCGGCACCATCAAACTCCTCGATGACATCAGTCCGAATTTTTTTAGCGTTCCTGCAGCATGCCATAACTGAATCCGTTTTGTCCCCTGACGGATCGGAGCGACACTGTATTCACCGATATAGTTATCGATGAATAGGTGTTTCGATGTCGCGAGAAGATAAGCCAGTCGAATAAAACGCAGTCTGCGGTAAGGCAAAGCATATTCTGCCGACCAGGCTTCCGGATTTTTCACAAATTTTTTATCATACACCAGATACCTTTTCTCTTTCGGGAATTCCGTGAGGAGCGCATCATTAATCGGTTTCACGTTATCACCGTAAGTGACCCAAAAGAGCGTTACCGGTCTCAGAGGTAACAAGCAGAAGATTCGATAGAAAATCCGAAAAAGCAGCAAATAGATTTGCACGATACTCTCTCTCACGTTACTCCCCCCTTTCCATGAAGAAAGACCGCACGCGAGGTGTGGTCTTTTTTCATCAACCTTTTCCTAACTCCGTTTTAATCTGGCTTGTCGAAATGCCTTCCGTCCGGCTAAGGTAAACGACTTCACAATATTCTTTCAAGAAGTCGAATTCGCCGGCCCAGTCGTCACCCATGACGAATGTATCGATTTGGTGCTCTTGTACATCCGTGATTTTTTGATCCCAGTTATTTTCGGCAATGACTTCGTCCACGTAGCGAATCGATTCCAAAATCAATTTGCGGTTTTCGAAACTGTGATATGACTCTTTGTGTTTTAAGCGATTGAACTCGTCCGTAGAAATCGCAACTACTAAATAATCGCCCATTTCCTTTGCCCGTTTGAGGATGTTGATATGTCCCCAGTGCAGTAAATCAAATGTGCCGTACGTGATGACTTTTTTCATGATGATTCTCCTTTATGCTGATTGCTGACAGGTTGTAACAGACGTTGATAGGCTTGTACAGACGCGGTTCCGTCATCCCACTGGCAAAATTTCTTTTCAAATGCGTCAAATGCCGGACCGTATCGATCGCTCCATTCGTGCAACCGGTCAATCTCTTCAAATAGCCGTGATTGCTGTAAAACAAGCGGACCCGGGGCTTCCTGCTCAAAGTCAAAATAAAATCCGCGCAGTTGATCCCGGTAGTGTTCTAAGTCATACGTGTAAAAAATCATTGGTCGTTTCAGATGGGCATAGTCAAACATGACGGATGAATAATCCGTGACCATGGCATCTGCCGCAATGTACAGTTCTGAAATATCCGGATAATCCGAAGCATTACGGACAGAAGGATAACCCGCCGTATCGACTTGATCCGCTACCAAATAATGCATCCGGATCAATAACGTATATTCAGTACCAAATTGTTTCTCAAACTGCTCCAGCGAAAACGGCAGCTTAAAGGAATAAGACCCTTTCGCCACGTACTCATTGTCTCGCCATGTCGGCGCATACAAAATGATTTTCTTCGTCCGGTCGATGTTGTAACGGGAATAGACCCGTTCGCGTATTTCCGGATGCCGTTTCGTCTCGTAAAACAAATCATTCCGCGGATAACCGATTTCGAGCAATTCACCGGAAAAATCAAATGCCCGTCGAAAAATCCGACTCGAATAAGCATTCGGTGAAATCAACAGATCCCATTTGGATGCTTCACGTGCAAAGTCCCGCTTGTAGCGTTCGGTCGTCGTATCGGCCATCTGTACATCATCCATGTCGAGCGCCAGTTTTTTAAGCGGCGTCCCGTGCCACGTTTGTAAGTAGATGGTCCCTTTACGTTTGAACAACCAGGAAGGAAGCCTGCTGTTCGAAACCCAGACCCGCGACGTGGCGAGCAGATAAATCCAACGAATCGTCATCCGATTAACGGTCCGAACACTTGGATCATCGAAGACACGGTGTCGATCTTTACTGAAGATCAATTCATATTCCGGATGGTCTTTTTTCAGCGCTTCGTAGATCGAACGTGGATTGTCACTGTATTGTTTCCCTAAAAAGCTTTCAAACAGGAAACGATTTGGATGAACCGGTAAACACGCAAATACCCGCATCACGAGATGCAATCCCGTTTCGACCAGCTTCGTTCTCTTAATCCACTGACGTAATTGACGTTTCAAAACTTATACCCCTTAATTTAACAAAAAATTTACTTTTATAGAATTTCATATAAATCAAACCTCAACCATCATAACAAAAAGCGCATCCATTTGGAATCAGTATTTGAACGCATATAACGGAATGGTAAATCAAACTTCGTCGTATTGTGCACCAGCCCTTTTCGATGGCTGAACGTTTCGAAACTGTATTTGCCGTGATATCCGCCGATTCCACTGGCACCGACACCGCCAAACGGTAAATTATGCTGTGCGACATGCATGAGTGTATCGTTCACGCATCCGCCGCCAAAGGAAATCCGGTTCAAGACACGTTCCTTCACGAATTCATTTTCTGTAAACAGATAAAGGGCCAACGGTTTGTCACGATCCGTGACAAAGGTGATGACATCTTCGATTTCGTCATATACGAGCACCGGTAAAATCGGACCAAAGATTTCTTCCTGCATCAATTTCGAATCAAGAGGAACGTTCGTCATAACGGTCGGAGCCATTTTTCTTGTTTCCGGATCGACTTGTCCGCCGAATTCGATGTTTCCTTGCTCGAGATATCCTGTCAATCGTTCCAAGTGACCGTCCGAAACGATTTTGACATAGGACCCCACGCCGACTCCATTGCCATACTGGGAGAACGCCTCTTCTTCAATCAAACGAAGAAATGTTTCCTGGACGTCCCGATGAACAAAAACATAGTCCGGAGCGATACATGTTTGCCCGGCATTTAACCATTTTCCCCAGGCAATCCGTTTGGCCGCGAGTCTTAAATCTGCATCCTTGTGGATAATCGTCGGAGACTTGCCGCCCAGTTCAAGCGTGACCGGCGTCAAATGTTTGGCAGCTGCTTGATGAACGATTTTACCGACACGAGTCGAGCCGGTAAAGAAGATATAATCAAACTTCTCTTCCAACACAGCTGTACTTACTTCCGCGTCGCCTTCGATCACGACACCAAAACGCTCATGAAACGCCGTCTCAAACACTTCCCGCAACACACGCGAGACGTTTGGTGTCAATTCCGAAGGTTTTAGAACAACGGTATTCCCAGCTGCAATCGCACCTACGACAGGGGCAAGGGCCAGTTGGAAAGGATAATTCCAAGGTGCGATGACGAGCACGTTTCCGTAAGGCTCAAAACGGATTTCGCTTTTTGATCCGAAATGCAACAACGGCGTTTTGACTCGCCGTGGTTTTGCAAGACGGCGCAATTGTTTTTCCATCCGATTGATTTCGCCGTAGACAAAACCGATTTCTGTCGTAAACGCGTCTTGACGTCCTTTATTCAAGTCGACTTTCAAGGCATCGTAAATGGCTTCTTCATGTGTTTCAATTGCTTGTTTCAAGAACGTCAACATACTTAAACGAAAAGCAATGCTTCGTGTCGCGCCTGTCTTAAAGAAACCCCGTTGTACTTCAATCTGGCGTGCTACATCCAATCCCGTTGTCGTCAATCCCATCCTTAAATCCCCCTTGTGAGCTCATTCATTTCTACCTTCTCATTCTACCATAGCTGTCAGGGCAAATAAAAAAAAGCGGAGAGTCTTTTCTCCGCCTTTCGTTTACAGTTGGATTGCTGTTTCAAGTGCGACTTTCATCATGTCGTTAAACGTCGTTTGACGTTCTTCTGCTGTTGTCTCTTCACCCGTCAACAAGTGATCGGAAATCGTCAAGATCGTCAAGGCGTTGACTTTATGTTTGGCCGCAAGTGTGTAGAGGCCTGCCGCTTCCATCTCGATTGCGAGGCAACCGAAGTCCGCCCATTTTTTGAAATGGTGGAAATCATCTTGATAAAATTGATCTGTCGTAAAGATTTGACCCACTTTTGCGTCGATTCCGTGCTCTTTCGCTGTCATATACGCTTTGTGCAATAAGTCAAACGATGCTGTCGGCGCGTAATCGAGTCCGTTGAAGCGGACGCGGTTTTGTGCCATATCGTGTGATGCACTCATGGCGATGACGACGTCGCGCACTTTGACGTCCGGTGTAATTCCGCCGGCAGTACCGACACGAATCAGGTTTTTTGCGCCGTATGATTGAACGAGTTCATTGGCGTAAATCGACATCGAAGGAACGCCCATACCAGTTCCTTGGACCGAAACTTTTTTACCTTTATACGTTCCTGTAAAACCATACATTCCGCGGACTTCGTTATAAAGAACGACATCCTCTAAAAATGTATCGGCAATATATTTTGCACGAAGTGGATCTCCTGGAAGTAATACGGTTTCTGCAATCTGACCTTCTGCTGCGTTAATGTGTACGCTCATGTACGATTCCTCCTCTAAATAGTGACTAAACCGACAACAACTCTCGGAACTCATTCGGAGTCATTCCGAATTGCTTTTTAAAGACTTTCCGAAAATATTTATCATCATGGTATCCGACTTCAAGCGCAATCTCGTAAATCCGGGCATCCGTCTCACCCAGCAATTCTTTTGCCCGATTTAAACGGATGGTTTGAATATAATCCGATAGATTAACGGAAAAACGCTGTTTGAATCGTCTTGAAATGTATTCTCGACTTAGATAAAAGCGTTCACTCATGAGTTGAAGCGTTAGTTCTTCCGCATAATGTGTCGAAATGTATTTTGCAATTTGATCAATCGCTTCGCCTTGTTCTTGAACAGGACCGATCAATTCCATCGCGCGCCCGAGAGCATCATTCAAAATATCAGGATCAATCGGCTTAAGTAAGTAATCAAACGATTGGTGCAAAATCGCCCGACGCATATACGTATAATCATCATACCCTGTCAATACAATCGTGACGACCTTTGGATGATGATTTTTTGTCCATTCGAGTAAACTTAGTCCGTCGAGTCCGGGCATTTCGACATCCGTCAACATCAAATCGATTTTTTCCTGTTCCAAGAAACGTTTGGCAGTGACCCCGTCATCCGCTTCAAAGATATTACCAATCTGCCAGGTATCCCATTCTCCAAGCAATTTCACCGCGTCGCGCACATGTTTTTCGTCGTCTACGATCAATACATTCATCATAGTTCCTCCTGTTCAACGGGAATTCGAATGACGATTCTAAAACCACCTTCAGCCGGAGACTGCAGGATCATGCTGGCTTCTTCTCCATAAAAGATTAATAGACGTTCGTAGATGTTGTGAAGACCGATCCCGGACGTTTGACGGTCTTCCGGTCGGCGGTGCATCCGCATCGTTTGATCAATACTTTCTAGTTTTGCTGCTTCCATGACTGAACCGCTGTTTTCGACTTGAATGATGAGTTGGTCACCATCGCTTCTGACTTTATAGGCGAGGTAATTTTCCGTCGCATCTGCCTGTTGATTAAACGCATGCTTAAAATAATTTTCAGCAAAGGGTTGTAAAATCATTTTCGGGATCTCAATCGAATTCATGTGCCACGGCACATCGACGATATAACGGAACCGATCCGGAAAACGTTGCTGCTGAAGACGCATGTAGGATTGAAGATGATCGACTTCCTGCTTCAGCGTGACAATCGTCTGTTCATTATTCATGGAATAACGCATCATCTGCGACAATCCTGTAATCGAACGATATGCGATTTTCCGGTCACCCTGTAATGTAGTCGTTCCGATCGATTGCAAGGCATTAAACAAGAAATGAGGATTTAATTGAGATTGTAAAGCCCGCAATTCGTTTGTCCGGTTTTCAAGTGCCAGACGGTATTCCCGTTTGATCAGCCGGTCGATTCGTTGAATCATCCGCTGGAATTGCCGATTCAGCAACCCAATCTCATCGTTGGTCGTCGCAACGAATTGTGCCGATAAATCACCCTGTTCGACACGCCAAACGTTTGCTGTCAGCTGTTTGATCGGCTTCGTGATTTTAAGGGCTGCAAGACTGGCCGCGATAATCATCAAGACTAACGAGCCGATTCCGATCAAAATTAAAATCAGCGCTGTTTCATTGGCACCTTTGACGACCGATGCATATGGGGTCGTCTTGATCAGTGTAATGGGAACTCCTTGTGTTGTCGTTTTGGCATACACGATAAAGGAGTCTCCGACGCGCATGCTCCCACTCTTGCCCGTCAATCGGTCATTCGTGACCGGAAGTTCTTTGCCTGTTTTCGCAATCAGTTGGTTTCCATTCAACAACCAAAGCGATTCACCGGGAAAATTTTCGAACAGCTTCAATTGTTGTTCAAAGACACTCGTCGGAATGTCGACTGAAAGAAAACCGAGCGGTTCATCCGTTTCCACCCGATTGATCCGGTAACGGAAGCTGACGATTTCTTTCTCATCCAAAATCATCGTATGTGTATTATAGGCGGCAATCTGATGTGCCGGATCAATCAGCCATCCGTTTTTTTGTTTCATCAAACGAAAATAATCGGTCTCCTGCAGCCAATCAAACTTTCCCCGGCTTGATGTTTTCATGTTATAGACCGAGTACTCCGAATTTCCTTTTAAGATGACAAAATGAAGCTGCTCAATGTCTTGTCTTGATAAAAAAAGTCCGAGCAACGCCCGTGAAATCACACCTTCCGATTCACTGAGCTCGGCATCTGCACCGACGTTCATAATATTGAGTAAGGAGCGATTGGCATACAAACTTGTCGGCAACCGTCTTACATCTTCCATATAATGACTGATTTGGTTGCTTCCTCTTTTCAAACCGCTCAAGCTCGAACGTTCCGCCTGCTCGATGTTCTGGTGGCGCACATAGAGATAAGAAGCTGATGTAGCAAGCGTCGTCGGAATCAGAATTGCTAAGACGACAAGTCGGATCAAACGTGTTCGGATGCTCTTCATCGCCGTCTCCTCCATCCTTTTTCTTCTAATAAGTAGTATAGCATAGCTGTATCCGCTTACATGTATGTCTTTTATTTGTTTATACCCGTTGTCATTTACTCCAATTTAGATTAACCGAAAAACAATACTTGATTCCGAATGAATATTGATATAACATCGTTAATGTTCGTTTTTAACAAACTTTTGAGATTAAGGTGGTCTTTGACTCATGTTTAAACTTTCAGCACACGATACAACGGTCAAACGTGAAATTCAAGCTGGTTTTATTACGTTCATCACGATGGCCTATATTCTTTTCGTCAACCCGACTATTTTATCGGAAGCAGGCATTCCGCAGGATCAAGCTTTCTCGGCAACGATCGTCGCTACTTTGATCGGGACATTGTTGATGGGCTTTTATGCCAACCTGCCGATTGCGGTGGCACCGGGAATGGGCTTAAACGCTTATTTCACTTATACGCTCGTCATCGGCGAAAAAATTCCTTACCAAACAGCTTTATCCGTCGTTTTTGTCGCCGGAATCATCTTCCTTTTGTTATCCTTGTCTCCTTTACGGACGAAATTAATCGAAGTCATTCCAACTACGATTAAGTTAGCTATCACCGGAGGAATCGGTTTATTCATTGCTTCCCTCGGTTTAAAGATGTCCGGTATTCTTGTGGCCGATCCGGCTACCTTGATTACAATCGGCTCTTTGACGTCACCGGAAGCCCTGATTACGCTGGTCGGATTACTCGTAGCCGCCATTCTGACGGTGAAATGTGTTCCGGGTGGTCTATTGTATGCGATGGTCCTGTCCGGAGTACTCGCTTTCTTAACAGGTGAATTGACGTTCTCAAAAACCTTGATTGCTTTGCCGACTTTACCGGAAGGAATTCTTGTCGCGAATCCGCTCTCTGCGGTTCAAGACGTCATTCAATATGGTCTATTCAGTGGTGTCCTTTCGTTTGTCCTCGTCACGATGTTTGATACGACCGGAACAATGGTCGCAGTCGGCGAACAGGCCGGACTGATCGAAGAAGACGGTTCTCTTAAGAACAGCGAACGTGCTCTGTTGTCTGATTCAACGGCAATGATTGTCGGATCGATGTTTGGAACCAGTCCAACGACGGCTTACGTCGAATCTGCTTCCGGTGTCGCAGCCGGTGGACGAACCGGATTGACATCCGTCACGGTCGGCATCTTATTTGCGCTCTCGGCAGTGTTCGGTCCAATCGTTCAATCGATTTCAAGTGTTCCTGCTATTACAGCACCTGCATTACTCCTGGTCGGTGCCTTGATGCTTCAAAATATTAAACAAATCCAGTGGGAAGATTTCAGCGAAGCCTTTACAGCGTTCATGATCATCATCATCATGCCGCTGTCCGGCAGTATCGCAACAGGGATCGCCTTCGGATTCATCATCTATCCGATTATGAAAGCTGTCCAAAAGCAACGCGTTCACTTTTTGATTTATCTGTTCGCTGTTCTCTTCTTCATTCAATTGTTTTTCTTACATTAAATAATAAAAAAACGTGTTGATTCCATTTATTGGAAACAACACGTTTTTTATTATTTCTTCATTTTTTGCCAAGTCTTCGTAAAGTCTTGTAACATCTCTTCTGATGTTTTTTGTTTTCCTACGTATGCCTGCATGATGGCACCAAATTCGTTGACAGCACCGTCCGGATATTTAAACCAGTTCCATGAGATGGTTTTATCTTCTTTAGAGTACTTGATGATATCGTCAGCAAGTGGTCCAAGATCGGCTGCTTCGATTGATTTGAACGCCGGGATAAACTTGAATTTGTTGACCATATAATCTTTTCCTGTATCAGATGTCGCCATCCACTCGAGGAACTTTTTACCTTCTTCTTTATTTTTCGAGTTTTTGTTGACGACCCAGTTATTCGGTACGCCGACCGGAAGTCGATCCATTTTTTCTTTGTCATCATTGATCGGCATCGGAATGAAGCCCATCTCGATATCCGGATTGACATCCGTAATCAATTGTTGCGCCCAGTTTCCTTGTTGGATCATTGCTGTTTTTCCTTCAGCAAACTGTGAAACTTGTGTATTGTAATCTGTCGTCAACGGATTTTTGTTTCCGTACTCGATCGTTAAATCAAACAGATTCATGAACTCTTTAAATTGTTTATTGTCTTCGAACTTCCCTTTGCCGGAATTCAGATCGGCGATGAACTGATCCGGATCATCCTGTTGGCCCATCGGGATATTCATCAAGTGATTTCCAAGAATCCACCACTCGCCGTATCCGATCGAGAATGGTGTCACGCCGTCCGCTTTCAGCTTCTTGGACGCTTCTGTTAATTCTGTTAACGTTTTCGGCAACTCTGTAATACCGGCTTTCTTGAAGATTTCTTTGTTGTAAATGAAACCGTAACCTTCCAAGTTCATCGGCATACCATACAGTTTCCCGTCAATTGTCATCGGTTCTTTTGATAGGTCTGTTAAATCACTGACCCACTTTTCATCCGAAAGATCTTCCAGCTTATCTTGCCATGTTTTCGCTTCTGTAAATCCACCGTTGTTGAAAACATCCGGTTCGTTACCCGAAGCAAACTGAGATTTCAAGGCGGCGCCATAATCCGATCCGCCGCCGACTGTTTGAACGACGACTTTTACGCCCGTTTCTTTTTCATACGCCTTTGCCATCTTTTCCATGTCTTTTGCGATTTCAGCTTTAAATTGGAATACGTTGAGGGTCTTCCCGTCCTTAGAAGAGCCACTGTCCTTTGAGTCATCACTATTGAGTGTTCCACCGCCACCACATGCTGCAAGTGCTACGACCATTGCGGTCGTCATAACTGGTAGTGCTGCCCATTTACGTTTACGCATTCGGATACCTCCCTGATTTTCGAGTTGATACTCGTGCTACGCTTTTACAATAAATGAAAACGCTTGCAATAAAAACGGATAATTTTGTCCGGTGCGGTGGAAAATATTGAACAATCGTTATCCGACAAAAAAACTCGGGATTAGTGTATGATGAAAGTAGTTATGATATTCCATGAAGGAGTCTGATGCAATGTCCCTACAGTTCACGATTTTATTAATTGGCTTATTGTTGTTTACAGCAGTCTGGACGACGAAATTGTCGAGTCGTCTCAATATTCCGGCTCTCCTGATTTTCATTGCCCTTGGCATGATTGCCGGCAGTGACATTACCGGGTTCATCCGGTTTGATGATGCCGAGCTGGCACAGTTACTCGGTACGGTGGCGCTGATCATCATCTTATTCGAGGGAGGTCTTCAAACGGCTTGGAAAGAAGTTAAGACCGAACTCTCACCCTCTCTGTCACTTGCCACGTTTGGTGTCTTCATTGCGACGACAATCGTTGCCGTGGCGTCCCACTACATTCTCGGCTTCAGCTGGGCTAATGCTTTTCTCCTTGGTGCCATTGTCGGATCAACGGATGCTGCCGCGATTTTTTCAGTACTCAGCGGGCAATCCGTCCGGCGAAAAGTCGGTTCAACGTTAGAACTCGAATCCGGGACCAATGATCCGATGGCTGTTTTTTTGACAGTCTTCTTCCTGGAATTCGTGACGAATCCAAAAGAGGCTTCACTCGTTTCCGGCTTAACTTCGTTAGTCTGGGAAATGGTGATCGGTCTACTGCTCGGTCTGTTCATCGGCTGGATTGCTTCGACACTACTTAACCGGATTGATCTCAGTTCCTCGAGCTTTTATCCGATTCTTTTAATGTCGTTCGCCTTTCTTTCGTTCGGTATTGCCGATACGATTCATGCCAGTGGTTTCTTAGCCGTCTATGTGACCGCCATCTACATCAGCAATCATGAATTGGTTTACCGTCAGACGCTTGTCCGTTTTACGATGAGTATGGCGCACTTGGCCCAAATCGGGATGTTTATCGTGCTCGGATTACTCGTCTTCCCGAAGCAGTTGCTTGATCCGCAGGTGATTCTATCCTCGATTGCCCTTGCATTGATTTTAATCTTCATCGCCCGCCCGGTGTCGGTCTGGCTCAGTCTGCTTCCCTTTAAATATTCTTGGCAGGAAAAAGTGTTTGTTTCCTTCGCCGGTTTAAAAGGAGCAGTTCCGATCATTCTTGCGACGTATCCGCTTGTCGCCGGCATCGACAACGCCGGAATGATTTTTAATATCGTCTTTTTCACCGTTCTGTTATCGACGTTAATTCAAGGGAGCATGCTGACGTTCCTCGCCGATCGCCTTCATTTGAACGACACGGGTTCTTCCGCCATTCAAACGGTTATCGAGTTCATGTCGATTGGGAAACCGAATGCGGAAATCATCGAATTGACGATTCCGAATTCCCATCCATTCGTCGGGAAAGCCATCATGGATATTGATCTTCCGCAGGAATTTTTAATCACGGCAATCATCCGGGACGACCAAATCGTGACACCTCGTGGAGACACGCTTTTTGAAGGTCGGGATCAGTTGCTTCTATTAACTCCGAAACACCGGATTAAAACGCTCAAACGATTTTTATTCCCTAAAACTCCATGAAAAAAGGGCTGACTTAAATAGTCAGTCCCTTTTTGTATTCTTAACGCTTCGATTTCAAGCGGCGATACATGATGTAGCCGATGATTCCAACGACAATGATGCCGAGAATCCACCATAATTCCTGTTCAAGCCCCTTCAGCATGGACTCTGCCCGTTCCACCCCAAACTTCTCTCCCAGCCAAACATAAAAAAACGAAACCGGGAACAAACCAATGCTCGAGGCGAGGACGTATCGTTTGAACGACAAGTTAAACAGACCACACGGAATCGAGACGACCGAACGGACGACCGGGAAGAAACGACCGAACAAGGCAGACCATGAACCGTATTTCGATACGATTCGTTCTCCCTGAATGATTTCCCGTTCCTTGATCATCAACCATTTTCCGTAGCGAACCAAAATCGGACGTCCGGCGTAACGACCGAGAAAGTAAAATAGCGTCGCGCCCATCAGACTGCCGATGAAACCGATTAGGACAGCTGCCGTCCAACTGATCGTTCCGTTTGAAACATACAGACCGAGTAACGGCAAACCGACTTCAGCCGGAATTAATTCCGTCCCGAGTCCAAGAATCATAATTCCTAAAAACAGCCAGAGATTCGACTCTCCGGCTGAGAATAACCATTCCAGCATCCAACCACTCCTCTAAATCAGCCTCGTGCAGGACGAAGAAGATAATAAATGATGACGACGAGCGTCGTCCAGACTCCTGTAAAAATCCCGATGATTCCGACGATAAAGAAGCCCAGTGCCATCATTGATCCTGTACGCTTGTAATCACGCCACATCGTCCGCAATCCTTTGATGTTAAACCAAAGGAACGCGACGAACAGCAAGGCAAACACTAATCCTGTAATAAGTATCGCTGACATGTCTTCACCTCTCTCTTATTAGTTCATATGCCCATTATAACGTGTTTTCACACGTCTTTCCTCAGTCTGAGGTCGGATGAACTTATTTTGACACATAGAAAAACCGTACTGCCATCCATAAAGTCATGGTCAGCAGTACGGTTTGTCATTATATCTATCAGTACATCACTCGTTCTTACAGCAGGTGCACACCTTGCTCACGGTACGACGCGCGTGTTTCTTCCGACCAGACCGACGCCTGAACTTCACCGATGTGACGTTTCTTCAAGAGGAACATCGCCATCCGGGATTGTCCGATTCCGCCGCCGATTGTCAGTGGAAGTGTTTCTGCCAGTACCCCTTGATGGAACGGGAAATCGAGTTTCGCATGCTCGCCTGTCGTCTCGATTTGTGCGAGTAACGTTTCACGGTCGACACGAATGCCCATCGATGAAAGTTCAAATGCACCGATTTCCGGATGATGGACTAGAATATCGCCGTTGAGTGTCCAGTCATCGTAGTCAGCCGCTCGGCCGTCATGTTTTTCTCCGGACGCTAAGGCTCCACCGATTTGCATCAAGAAGACAGCCCCGTATTCTTTAGTCACTTCCGTCTCACGCTCTTTCGTCGAAAGCGTCGGGTACGCATCTTCCAGTTCCTGTGTCGTCATGAAATGGATCGTTTCCGGTAAGATCGCTTCAATCGCGAGCTGTTCTTCGACTTCACGTTCCACTTGACGAATCGATGCGTAAATCGCTTGCACCGTTTTCTGCAAGTAGTCGATTGTCCGCTCTTCTTTTGAAATCACACGTTCCCAGTCCCACTGATCGACATGGATCGAATGCGTTTCATCCAATACTTCGTCGCGGCGGATGGCATGCATCAATGTGTACAAGCCTTCGCCTTTTGCGAATCCGTATGTGTGGAGTGCCTGGCGTTTCCACTTCGCAAGCGATTGAACGATTTCGAGTTCTGCCTGATGATCAATCGCATCAAAGCGGATGACGCGTTCAGTTCCGTTCAGGTGATCGTTGACTCCGAGTGTGCTTTCGACGAATAACGGTGCTTCGACGCGTGTCAATCCGAGTTGGGCTGAGAATTGCTCCTCAAAGCGTTTTTTTACAAGTGTGATAGCTTCCTGTGTCTGTTTCATCGATACGAGTGTTGTCATGGTAATCTTCCTCCTCAATTGTGTGTTTGAAAAAGAAGCCATAAAAAAGAGCCCTTCTCTCCCAAGAATATGGGACGAAAGACTCGGTTCCGCGGTACCACCCATGTTAACAGCTCAGCTGCTCACTCAAAAGACTGATGATCAATTATCATCTCAATCTTCGGCCATATGATAACGGACAGGCAACTCCGGCTACGCCTACTGACTTCAGTGTTCGGGTAGCGACTCCGGGATGTTCTTCGCAACTTGTTTCCGACTGGGCTCTCACCGCCCCCAGCTCGCTAATCCGGTTTTACAAGATGTTACTCTTCCCTTCAACGTCGTTGTTACAATTGAATTGAGAACATCGTACACCATCCGGCAAGTATTTGAAAAGCCTTTTTTTCAAAAAAAAATAAAATAATCTGACTAATCAGATTAACCAATCAAAACAAAAACGTTCCCGCAGAAGCGAGAACGCGCTTACATATCACTTGATGGAACCACTCGTAATTCCTTGAATAATTTGCTTTTGCATGGCGAAGAAGAACAGTAACAACGGAATGATCCCAAGAATCAGTCCAGCTAACGCCAAATCCCATTGCTTTGTATATTGGCCGAAGAAATAGAATGTCGCAAGCGGAATCGTCCGCAGTTCGACATCACGTAACATCAGCGATGGTAACAAGAAATCATTCCAAATCCATAGTGTGTTCAGGATGACAATCGTTACCGTGATCGGTTTAAGCAACGGGAAGACGATCCGCCAAAAGACACCCCACTGCGAACAACCGTCGATAATGGCTGCCTCTTCAATCTCTTCCGGAATCGATTTCATGAATCCATGATACAAGAAAATCGATAGACCGGAACCAAAGCCGAGATACATTAAAATCAGACCCCAATAACTGTTTTGCAGTCCGAGATCCCCTGACAGTTTCGACAATGGAATCATAATCGACTGGAATGGAATGATCATCGCGGCGACAAACAGGAAAAAGATAATCGTCGACAGACGGCTTTTGGTCCGAACGAGTTTCCAGGCGGCCATCGAACAGAAAATCACGATGACGGCGTTGGCACCGACCGTGATGATGACGGAGTTCAGGAACACTTTCCCGAAATTCATCGCTTCCCAGGCATTCGTATAGTTTTCCGTAATCCATTCTTTCGGAAGACCCGATGTATTCGTAAAGATATCCCCTTGCGTCTTAAACGAGTTCGAAATGACATAATAAAACGGAATCATATACAACAAACCCATCAACAAAGCGGCAATCTCCACGGTTCCGAGTCGTACGGAATAACGGCCGCGCTTTTTCGGTGCCGGTTGCTCCGGCTTGAGCTCCGGTTTCGGTAAAGGTTGTGCGGTACTCATGCTTCCACCTCCCGTTTTTTCGTCAAGTACACTTGGGTGACGGTAATCGCGGCAACGACCACAAAGAAAATGATGGCTTTGGCGGAACCGAGACCCAGATTATTGTTTGTGAATGACTCTTTATAGATGTTCAGCGCCAGCATTTCCGTTGATTTAAACGGACCGCCGTTCGTGAGCGATAAGTTCGTATCAAATAGTTTGAAGGACCAGGAAATCGTCAGGAACAGACAGATCGTGACCGACGGCATGATCAGCGGAATCGTAATGTTCCGTAACGTCGACAGGCGGTTGGCTCCGTCAATTTTGGCTGCTTCGATCAGTTCCTGCGGGACATTTTGCAAGGCCGCAATATAGATGACCATGATATATCCCCCGCCTTGCCAAATCGAAACGATGACAATACCCCAGAAACCGGTTCGAGCGTCACCAAGCCAAGGAAGTTCGAATAAACTCCAACCTGTCAGTTCTCCAATCGAAGCAAATCCTTTAACGTAAATGAACTGCCAGACGAATCCGAGAATCAATCCGCCGATTAAGTTCGGCATGAAGAAAATCGTCCGTAAGAAATTTCGAGTCCGAATATTTTGCGTGAGTAAAAACGCTAAGATAAATCCAACCAGATTCGTTAAAACCACGGCTACGACGGTGTATTTCGTCGTCAGCCAGAAGGACTGTTGGAACTGTTCGTCCACCGTGAACAGCCGGACATAGTTGTCAAACCCAATCCAATTTAACTCACCGGTAATTCCGTTCCAATCCGTGAATGAATACATGACACCATTAAAAAAAGGTACGAGAACGATTACTGCGAACACCAAAAAGACGGGTCCGACAAACATCCAAAATTCAAGTCCGCGCTTTACTTTTTTCTTATTGCTTACTGCCATTGCTCATCCCTCCTCTATCCCTAGACTACGCAACTTTCCATAAAATGAAAACGCAACCATTTGACCCATTGGGTGGAATATATTGAACGATTATTTGGCGTGTCCGTTTCAGATAAGCTACTATTAAGGAAATATAGAGAAACTCATCTTGAGAGGAAGATTACGCCATGGAAAAAACGATTCGTTCTGATTTAGAAATTGCCCAGCAAACCATCCTACGCCCCATCTCCGAAATCGCCGAACATATCGGATTAACTGACGCGGATTATGACACGTACGGAAAATACAAAGCAAAGTTGACAGACGGACTGGTGAAACGATTGGCGACGAAAGCAGATGGAAAACTGATTCTTGTCACGGCAATCAATCCGACGGCTGCCGGAGAAGGAAAATCGACAGTCACGGTCGGACTGGGTCAAGCGTTACACCGACTCAATCATAAGACGATGATTTGCTTGCGCGAACCGTCACTCGGACCAACGATGGGATTAAAAGGCGGAGCATGCGGCGGCGGATACAGCCAGGTCTTGCCGATGGAAGAAATCAACCTTCATTTTACAGGTGATATGCACGCCATCACTTCAGCCCACAACACAATCAGTGCCCTGCTCGATAATCATCTTCATCAAGGCAACGACTTACGGATTGATCCGCGTCGCATCACGTGGAAACGTGTCCTTGATCTGAATGACCGCGCCTTGCGACAAATCACGATTGGACTCGGCGGACCGGCCCACGGCGTTCCGCGTCAGGACGGGTTTGATATCACGGTCGCTTCGGAAATCATGGCTGTTCTCTGCTTAGCGGATTCCATCACGGATTTAGAGGAACGCATCAGCCGAATTGTCGTTGCCTATTCGTACGACCAACAGCCGGTGACAGTCAAGGATATCAAAGCTTCCGGTGCTGCGACATTACTCTTAAAAGAAGCCTTCCGCCCAAATCTTGTCCAGACGGTCGAAGGCACACCGGCTCTAATCCATGGTGGTCCGTTCGCAAATATTGCCCACGGTTGTAACTCACTGATTGCGACACGTACTGCCTTGAAGCTGAGTGATTATGTCGTCACGGAAGCCGGATTCGGAGCAGATCTCGGAGCTGAAAAATTCTTTAACATTAAATCCAGGATCGGCAATCTGCATCCGGATGCGGTTGTCGTCGTTGCGACTGTCCGTGCGTTGAAAATGCATGGCGGGGTTGCAAAGGATCAATTGGCGGAAGAAAATTTATCCGCTTTGGTCGAAGGACTGGCTTTACTCGAGAAGCACGTTGAAACAATGGATTTGTTCGGCGTGCCGGCCGTTGTAGCCTTGAATCGTTTCGCAAGCGATACCGATACGGAACGCGAGACGGTGCTCGAATGGTGCCGCGAACGCAAGATCCGCGTCGCTGAAAGCGAAGTCTTCAGCCAAGGGGGCGCCGGTGGAGAAGCACTGGCGGAGCAGGTCTTTGAGGCTTTGGAGGAAGAGAGTCAGTTTACTCCGCTTTATCCGGCCGAACTGCCGCTGACACAAAAAATCGAACGGATTGCCAAACGAGTGTATGGTGCAGCAGATGTGCATTTCGAAGAAAAGGCATTACGTGAGCTTGAGCGTTGCACCGAACAGGGACTCGGCCATCTGCCGATCTGTATGGCAAAAACACCTTTCTCATTGACGGATGATCCAAGCAAGTACGGACGTGTCGAAGGATTTACGATTACTGTCCGTGAAATCAAACCATCCGTCGGTGCGGGGTTCATCGTCGCCTTGACCGGGAATGTATTAACCATGCCGGGTTTACCGAAAATACCGGCTGCCAATAAGATGGGAATTTCTGAAGACGGAACGATATACGGACTTTCTTAATCAGGGAAGGATGATAGATGTGACAATCGACCATACACACTGGATTGCATCAGACGGTTACACGACAACGATGCATCTGTTAGAAGCTAATGCTCCGAAAGGGGTCGTCATTGTTTTTCACGGAATGATGGAGCACGGTGCGCGCTACCAAGAGTTTGCCGAGTTCCTTTATGCCCACCACTACCATACGATCATTCCGGATGTACGTTGTTTTGGCGCACGTGCACAACAACTGGATTCTCTTGGGCATTTGGAGCCAAATCATGGTTTTGCGCAATTGATGCAGGATGCTGAAGAACTGGTTTACGATATCAAAGAGCGTTATCCCGATTTACCGATTTTCGTGTTTGGTCACAGTTTCGGTTCACTCATTTCAAGACGCCTTGGCCAAACACTCGGTCACGAGTTGGCAGGAGTCATTGCAAGCGGTCCTCCGACGGACAATGGTTTACTCGGCACCGTCAGTCAAAAAATTGTCGGACGACTGATCGAACAAACTTCTTCTCACCATCCGGCAGAAGGACTCAGTAAGCTGATTTTCGGACGGTATAACTTACGTTTCTTCCCGGCACTCTCTTCGAATGCCTGGTTATCCTCCGATCCTCAATCGGTCTTACGTTATGATGAAGATCCGTTATCGGGGCAAACCGTCACACTCGGCTTTTTTAACGAATTACTGTCGGCAACCAAATCCGTCAACTCATTGGCTTATCTGTATCAACATCCGCGTCATTTACCGTTGCTGCTGATAGCCGGCGAAGATGACCCGGTCGCTTTCGACGGCAAAGGAATCCACGCCCTGTTTGATGCCTATAACCGGGTTCGTGTCGAAGGGGTGCAACTCACGGTCTACCGTGGATTGCGGCATGAATTATTCCACGAGTTTGAGCGAATCCGTGTTTTTGCGGATATCGCAGGTTGGCTGAACAAGCAGATCGGCTCACATCCGCTTTCTTCACTGCGGAAACAAGGACATCAATAATGAACAAAAGCGAGGTGCGCTCAATTGAGGGCACCTCGCTTTTGTATTAGTGAATCCAGTTCAATGATAAGATCATCGCTTCAATTTCTTCCAATTCCAGTGACTCGCGATCTGCAGAATACGTTAATAGAACAAGTCGTTCCCCGTCTGAATATGCATAAATCCGGATGAAGACCTCTTCTTCTTTCCCGTCTACAGCAAGAAGTGCTTCTTTGGAAGAATTCCGACGTGCTTCAAGTGGTCCAGTCAGTTCAATACCAAACTCTTCCACCAATAAGTTGATTTCCTGTTCTGCCGCTTCAAAAGGTGTCAGTTCTTCTGTATCCGACTCGTAGATGGATAACTGTAACGTCCCCATCGCATTTTCTTCCGTCGAATAAAAACTAACAAATGTTTCTTCTTCTTGATATTCAAACGTTTTTGGATATTGCAGTGTAATCCAATTATCGACCGTGTACTGTTTCATATAATTTCCTCCATTCGATTTATCTCGTCAAAATGTATGCCTGTCACGGCTAGTTGCTGGAAACACCGTGCTAGCGTATCCGAGAGGAAAATACGTTCCGTACGTTCATCCCGCAAGATGTGGTGGGGACCAAGCGATGTACTGACGATTCGCTCCGTCATGAAGTAGACTTGTTTTTTCCGAAGCGTGCGGAAAATCTCCGTCTTATGTAGATGTTCCACCCGTCTTACCGCTAGAATATTGATGAGATAGTAATTGATGAGTCCCGTTCGTGTCTTCAGCTGGACACGGAGACATTGGACGGAAAACGGTGTCAGCCGCTCCAATATCTGTTTCATCCGTTCAGATACTAATGGGATCTTCAATTCGTTCGGAAGCACGTCCGGTAGCATATCTGCATCCTGTTCGATTGAAAAGGCAAGTAGGCTTGCGTTCAGAAACCACTCTCCTGTCGTGAAGCGATAACGATCGATTTGATGGTGACATGTCGCCATCCATCCTTTTCCCATCAGCTGTTCGCTCCAAACTCGAACTTTGTTCACCAGTCATTCGCTCCTCTTTCCATCTTCAGCCACTCACTCTCGTTACAGGAAGCTTATGTAAACGATTTAGCTCTTATTATTGTACACATAAAATCAAAAGAATTACCTTTTTTCATAAAAGTTATGGAAATAAACGCTTTGCTATGCTACTATATTTCATGTAGCAACTCTTGCGGGTGTAGTTTAGTGGTAAAACCTCAGCCTTCCAAGCTGATGATGAGAGTTCGATTCTCTTCACCCGCTCCAATTTATGACATAACATAGGTCACGACACATAGGTCAATGACTTTTATGCCTTCGAGGGCAGACGGCTTGCAACTTGCAAGTCGTCTTTTTTGTTGTCTCCAGGATAGATTTCCCCTGCTTTCGGGTATAGTTCGATATAAAACGTTACATCCTAAAAGAGGAGGACTCTCATGATTCAAATGAAGATGCCCGGCGTCATGGTGTACCAAAGTACATTAATGAAAACGACCTCGACTTTGATTGAGACTCCCGATTGTCTGATCGTCGTTGATCCGGGTTGGTTACCGGACGAGATCGCAACGATCCGCCGTGATGTGGAAATCATCCGGCACGATCGGCCTCTCTATATCGTGTATACGCATGCTCATTTTGATCATATTCTAGGAGCTTACGCTTTTAAAGATGCAATTGCGATTGCTTCCCGTCGTTTCGTGGATGTCGACCGGACAGCAGCGCTTGAAGAAGTGCAGAACTTTAATGACGAGTACTACATCGAGTCTCCCGTTCTGTTTCCGGATATCACACATGTCATCGAAGAATCCGAAACGACGTTGACGATCGGTAAAACCAAACTGATTTTTTTCCTGACTCCCGGTCATGAATCAACCCATTTGTCTTTTGTCGTCATGCCGCTTCATCTCCTTGTCTGTGGTGACTATGCCTCCGACGTCGAAATTCCGTTGATTGAACATGATTCGAGTGAATACTTAACGACCCTTGAATTACTCGAATCCTTTATTTATGAATATGAGGTAAAGTTACTTATTCCGGGACATGGTCATATTTGTGACGTTCGCACGGAAATGATTGAGCGGCTTCATTTGAGTTACGACTACATCTTGGCCTTACGTGCACACAAAGAGTCGGACTGGTCGCCGTCGTGGCAACGCACGTCCTTCATGGGACGTCTGCACGAAAAAAATAAACGCCAGATTACGAAAGAACAGACCGAGCAACTCGCCCGGCGGCAATACGATTAAAACAAAAAGACAGGCTGTTGTTTCCACAAAGGAACAGAGCCTGTCTTTTCTGTTAATCCATTACTCCAATCAGTTCAATCATTAAAGCTTTTTGCGCATGAAGGCGGTTTTCCGCCTGATCAAATACAAGGGAGTGACTGCCGTCAATGACTTCCGCTGTCACTTCTTCCCCGCGGTGCGCCGGAAGACAATGCAGGAAAATCACATCCGTTGCTGCTGACGACAACAACGTTTGATTCACTTGATAGCCTTCGAATGCCTTGAGACGTGCTTCCGACTCCTCTTCCTGACCCATACTGGCGAATACATCACTGTAAATGACATCAGCACCGGCAACCGCTTGAACAGGATCCGTATATTGTTCAATCTGTCCTCCGGATTGTTGTGCCAGCATCTTCGCCTGGTCAATAATCGTTTGATCCGGTGCATAAGCAGCCGGACTACAAATTCGAACGGTCATTCCACTTAACGCGCCGCCTAAAAGCAACGAGTGCGTCATGTTGTTTCCGTCCCCGATATAAGCCAATATCTTTCCTTTACGTTGACCAAAATGCTCCTCGATCGTCAATAAATCTGCCAAGACCTGACACGGATGATGGAGGTCCGTCAATCCGTTAATGATCGGAATCGTTCCGTGCGCTGCCAACGTCTCGACCGTTTCATGTGCAAACGTCCGGATCATCAAGGCGTCGACATAACGGCTCATGACTTGAATCGTATCGCTGAGGGACTCTCCGCGACCAATCTGCATATCCGATCCGTTTAAGACGACCGGATATCCTCCCAATTCGACGACACCGACCTCAAAAGAAATCCGTGTCCGCGTCGATGCTTTTTCAAACAGCAACGCGACTTTTTTTCCGGCAAGTGTTTGGGCATATGTCGCTGGAGAAGCTTTAACATCTTTCGCCAGTTCCAATAGATCGGTCAGTCCTTCTGCTGTCAGTTCTTCCAGTGTCAGCAAATGCTTTAATCGTTGTGTAGTCGTCATTGGATTCGCTCCTTTTGTGTCGTCCATTCGGATAATGGCTTAACGGTACACATCGGTATCGTTTGGACGGATTCGAAGTATTGGGCAAGATGTTCTTCAGTAATGACAATCGCTCCTTGGGCCAGCGCTTTTTCCCGTTGTTCCCGTTCTGATTCTGATTTCGAGAAGAACACAAGACACGTATCAAACTCGGTATCCGGCTGAACTGCCGCTCCTTCTGACCACGCGTCTGTTCCCGCTCCACAGATTCGAAGCGTTCGCTTGGCCATCGCTGTTTTCGTCGTCTGGTCGAAGACGAACCGTTCTTTGGCAAGTCCCGCTTCCGTCCACTGCAATGTTTCCCCGGTCGAACGCATGACAGGACCTGTCATCGGATCGACACCACGCAGCTTCAGCGTTGAGAATACCGGTGTCTTGACCGCATGGAACGGTAACGTCAACCGGTTTGCCGGCAAGGCTTCAACCTTCATCCCGATGGCGGCTTGAACCGCCCACTCGAGCAACGGTTGTCCCGTCACCTTTGAGACAATCGGCAAGGTACGCGAAGCCCGTGGATTAATTTCGAGAACATAGACGGTTTGATCTTTTACGACGAACTGGATGTTGAAGGCACCTTGGTAATCCAGATGTTGACCGATTGTTTGCGCAATCTGTTCGATTTCATCCTGTAAGCTTGCCGGAGCTGAGACAGGCGGCAAAATCATCGTGGAGTCGCCGGAGTGAACACCGGCGGCTTCGATTTGTTCCATGATGACCGGTACGTAGGTCGTCGTCTTGTCTGAAATACAATCGACTTCGAACTCGTGTCCTTCGATATAGGCATCCACCAAAATCGGAAACACCATTTCCGGCAATAGTTTTTCTAAATCGGTTGCTGTCGTTAACCGGTGCATTCCTTTCCCACCAATGACGTACGATGGACGGATCATCAGCGGATACCCCAGTTCCTTGACGATTGCCGTCAATTCTTCCTCGTTCGACACTTCCTGACCCGGTATACGGTCAATCTGAAGTCGATCCAAGAATTGATAAAAACGATCACGGTCTTCCATTTCGTCAATCGTGTCGGCTGTCGTTCCTAAGAGCTGGTATCCTAACTCTTCGAGTTCTGCAGCAAGCGTAATGGCTGTCTGTCCACCAAACTGGACAAGCACCTGCCGGCATTGTTCTGCTTCCAGTACATGAACAACATCTTCAATCGTCAGCGGTTCAACGTAAAGACGGTCCGCCACTTCAAAGTCGGTCGAGACGGTTTCTGGGTTGTTGTTGATCATGATGGTTTCATAACCGGCTTTCTGTAAAGCACGAACAGCATGAACCGAACAATAATCGAATTCAATTCCCTGTCCGATCCGGATCGGTCCGGCGCCGAGAACGGCAACCTTTTTCCGACTGGACGGAGTCACTTCCGTTCGGCCGGACCAACTGCCGTAAAAGTACGGTGTCAGACTTGAAAATTCCGCCCCACACGTATCAATCATTTGAAAACTTGGTTGAATTAAAAAAGTATTCCGTTGCTGTTGCACGACTTCAAGTGGAACGTCGGTAATCTGTGCAATCTGCTGGTCTGTAAATCCGAAACCTTTTGCCTGTTGAAGCGATTCTTTGGATTCCAAATCCAATGATTCCTGCATCAAAATCAATGTCTCGAGCGTCGTGAGGAACAGAGACTGGATCTGCGTTTTTTCAGCCAATTCTTCGTGCGTCGCCGCTTTTCGATCGAGCAATGCCAGCATGGCCAATAACCGGCGATCCGTGATTTGATTGACTTCCTGCCACAAGACCTCCGTATCGGCCTGCTTCATCCAATTCGGATATAACGGCGCTTGTTCGATTCCGGCACCCCGCCATGCTTTTTGCAAGGCTTCCTCGAGTGTCTTGCCCATTGCCATGCTCTCTCCGGTCGCCTTCATCTGTGTACCGAGCGACCGGTCACTTCCCGGGAAAAGATCAAACGGGAAACAGGGCACTTTAGCCGTGACATAATCCAGGACAGGTTCGAAACTGGCCATCGTTTCCTTTGTCACCGGATTGATGCAGTCATCAAGACGCTCACCGAGCGCAAGACGGGTCGCTAATTTTGCAATCGGATATCCCGTCGCCTTGGAGGCTAAAGCAGAAGACCGACTGACGCGGGGATTGACCTCAATGACATAGTAGGTCTGTTCTGTCGGATGGATTGCAAATTGGATATTACAGCCACCGACGACACCGAGCGCAGAAACGATTTCCCGCGATGCCGTCCGTAAGATTTGATTCATTTTATCAGAGATCGACTGGATCGGTGCAAAGACGACCGAATCTCCCGTGTGCACGCCGACCGGGTCGATATTTTCCATATTGCAGACGATGATTGTCGTATCAAAGGCATCCCGCATCACCTCGTACTCGACTTCCTTATAACCAGCAATGCTGGCTTCGACGAGACATTGTGAAATCGGACTGGCCTGAAGTCCATTCGCCGCAAGTTTACGGGCTTCTTCTTTTGTTTGAGCAATCCCGCCACCGGTTCCACCGAGCGTAAACGCCGGACGGACAACAAGCGGGACGCCCGCTTTTTCCATGAACCCTTCCAGTTCCTCCAACGTCTCGATCGTCTGACTGATCGGGAGCGGTTGATCCAGTTCCAGCATCCGCTGTTTAAATCGTTCACGGTCTTCCCCGTCTCGGATCGTTTCAAGGGATGTCCCGAGCAGTTTGACTTGATACTGATCCAGTACTCCTGCTTCTTCGAGCGATAGTGCCAGGTTCAAGGCGGTTTGGCCGCCGACTGTTGCCAGTAAATGGGTCGGGCGTTCACGTTTGATAATGGCCGTCGCTTTTTCAAGCGTCATTGCTTCGATATAGATATGGTCCGCTGTTGAGGGATCCGTCATGATCGTAGCCGGATTCGAATTCATCAACATGACCTCGCATCCCGCTTCCCGAAGTGTCTGACATGCCTGTGTACCCGAGTAATCAAATTCCGCTGCTTGACCAATCACGATTGGGCCTGATCCGATGACCAGGACTTTTTTAACTTCCTGCATATGCTACCTCCTGCTTTAAGATGCCCGCTACGAATTGATCAAATATCACCATCGCTTCCAGTGGACCGGGATGAGCTTCCGGGTGAAACTGAACCGTCAAAATAGGATGCGTCGGATGAAGCAGTCCTTCAATCGAGCCGTCATTGATATGTTCATAAGCGACGTTCAGTTCAGAATTTTGCACGCTGTCCGCTTGAACGACATAACCATGATTTTGTGATGTCATGAAGACACGTCCGGTTTTCAACTGACGGACCGGATGATTTGCCCCACGGTGACCATGGTGTTGCTTTTCGATTCGACATCCGAAGGCCTTGGCAATCAGTTGATGCCCCATGCAGATGCCAAGCGTCGGATAGGCAAGTGCCAGTTTCTTGATTTCTGGAATCAAGTGATCGAGTTGGCTCGGATCTCCGGGTCCATTCGAAAAAAGTAACCCGTCAGGCTTTAATTCATCGATGACTGTTTTCGGTGTATCGAACGGCACGACCGTCACTTTCATCTGACGCTCCTGCAAGGCTTCAATCATCGATTTTTTCACCCCGTAATCGAGACACACGATATGTCCGGCCTCGTAATCGGTTGGATAAACCTCCGGCTGTTTGATCGAGACGGTGGCAATCAAGTTCGACTGTTCCTGAACAGATGATGTCCCGCATGTGAGGATACCGATCTGATCCCCCTGATTGCGTAAATGATGGACCAATGCCCGTGTATCGACTTGTGTTAAAACTGGGATATCCGATGCTGCCAACCAATCCGCCAAGTCTGACCGTAATCCGTTGTTCGCTAAGGTCTGAACGACTACACCGGATACTTGAATCTGACGGCTTTCTGAATCCTGTTCTGAAATTCCGTATTGTCCAATGAGCGGGTAGGTAAAAACGATGATTTGTCCCCGGTAGGAAGGATCGGTCAATACTTCTTGATAACCGGTCATTCCCGTGAAAAATACAACTTCTCCTTGAACGGACGAGGAACCAATCAATTCACCTGGATATACATGTCCATCCGCTAATGTTAATGCCCCTGTTCCTTTCACATCATGACCTCCTGTTGACATACTGTTTTGATTTTTCCGACCGCGAGATCAAGCTCCTGTTCCGTGACGCACAATGAAGGTAACAACCGAATGACATTCGGTCCCGCGCTGACGACGAGCATTCCGGCTTGTTGCAACGCTGTAATCAGGGATGAAACCGGTTCATGAAATTCAATTCCGATCATTAGTCCGCGTCCCCGCACATCAACGACCATCGTCTCCGGTAATTGCTTCAGTTGTTGCATCAAATAAAGTCCTTTTTGTTGAACTTGTTTCATTTGTTGCTCGTTTAGCAAGACGTCCAGTGTCGCTTCTGCCGCTGCCATTGCCAACGGATTCCCTCCGAACGTCGATCCGTGGGTACCCGGTGTGAAAACAGCCGTTGCTTCCGGTGTTGTGATGATGGCTCCGACCGGGAATCCGCTTCCGAGACCTTTTGCCACGGTAATGATATCCGGCTTTAGCGGCGTCTGTTCAAAAGCGAAACGGGATCCGGTTCTTCCGATTCCTGTCTGGACTTCATCGATGACTACCTTCACATCATACTGTCGAGCTTTCTCCATCAACGCTTCCAACCAGGCATTTTCCGCTACGATGACACCGCCTTCTCCCTGAATCACTTCAAGCCAAACGGCAGCCGTCTGATTCGTAATCATTTCAAGACTGTCAAAATCGTTAAAGGTCAGATGCTTGAAATCCGGAACCATTTCTCCAAAACCGGCTTTAATCTTGTCTTGACCCGTTGCTCCCATCATGGCAAAGGTTCTTCCATGAAACGACTGACTGAACGTCAGGATTTCTTTTTTCTGTGTCCATTTCCGAATCAGCTTAAATGCCCCTTCATTCGCTTCCGTCCCGCTGTTACAAAAAAACACATGGCTCAAATGACTGTTTTCCGTCAACATCGCGGCAACACGTTCCTGTTTACTGCTCATGAATAAATTAGACGTATGCCATAATTTTTGAAGTTGTTCTTGTAACGCCTGTTCCACATGCGGGTGTCGATGACCGGTGTTGCAGACGGCAATTCCCATCACGAAATCCAGATAGTTTTTGCCTGCTTTGTCTTGTACGAACGATCCGTTCCCTGCGACCAATTCAATGTCATGACGTAAATACGTCGGTAGTAAAGCGCTCATTGGTTTCCTCCTTGATCCGTGTCCCTTGGCTCGTCACGTCGTGTCCGGAACGAATCTTGACCTGATGTATCCCTTGTCGGACCGCTTCGATGACGGCTTCGACTTTCGGAATCATTCCTCCGTTGATTTCCGTTGATTCGATTCCCTCCTCCAGTTCCGCGACCGTCACCTCTGACTGGAAGATGCCATTCAGCCGGACACCAGATACATCCGTCAGTAGTTCGAATTCATCGACAGCGAGTCCTTTCGCTACAGCAATCGCACAGGTGTCCCCATTACAATTCAACGTCCCTTCCGTCCCTGTAATCAGGGAGGTGACGACAGGAAGGAATCCCGATGCCATCAATGTCGTAAATAACTTCGGATTAATCTGTGTCACTTCTCCGACTGCTCCGAACGCCGGTTGCTGCTCCCCCCGAATACTGGCTCCGTCAATTCCCGTCAAGCCGATTGCCGGCAGCCCGTTTTCATTCAGTTCATAGACGATTTTTGATTGCACTTCTCCTCCAAGCACCCGTTCCGCTCCCAGCAGAACCTGCTCTGTCGTCACCCGGATCCCGTTGTTGAATTCCGCTTTAATATTCATGTCCCGGCAATAAGCCGATAAAGCCGGTCCACCACCGTGGAGGATGATCAATTCATTTTTCTCGGCAAGCCACTGACCCCATTCTTCGTAATAACGCGGGTCCAGCTGTTCGAAGACACTTCCGCCCAGTTTGATCAATTTACGTTTCGTCATGTCCGGTAACTCGCATTGATTTTGATATAGTCATACGTCAAGTCACAACCGAAAGCATGACCGCTGGCAGGTCCTTGATTTAAATTCACTTCGATTTCCACAACATCTTGCGCCAGTTCACGGGAAGCCAACGATTCGTCGAATAAAATCGGCATGCTGTGACGCAGAACCCACTGGGAACCGATCCGGATATCAATTTGTCCGACATCAATCGGTTCATCGATACTGCCGACCGCTGCGATGATCCGGCCCCAGTTCGCATCTTCACCGAAAATCGCTGTTTTCACGAGGGAAGACCCTACAATCTGTTTGGCAATTTTCCGGGCAGTCCATTCGTTCGCCGTACCATGGACGTTGACTTCAATCAGCTTCGTCGCCCCTTCTCCGTCACGTGCAATTTGTTTCGCTAAATCTTGACATACTTCCTCGACCGCTTGTTGGAACTGCTCGATTTCGTCCGTCTCCGGTTGAAGCGGCTGTGTTTGTGCGGCTCCACTTGCAAGAATCATCACCATGTCATTCGTCGAACTGTCACCGTCGACGGTGATACAGTTAAACGTCCGGTTGACCGCAGACTTCAAGATGTCCTGTAGTAACGGTGAAGGAATTGAGGCATCCGTCGTTAAAAAACCAAGCATCGTCGCCATATTCGGATGAATCATGCCCGAACCTTTGGCCACTCCGCAGACCGAAACCAACTCGCCGTCTAACCAGATTTGACGTCCGGCCGTCTTCGTACCGGTATCGGTCGTTAAAATAGCCAGGGCAAAATCATCGGCTTGTTCTTCACCTTCATCCGGCTGTAGCTGTTCAATTCCTTGAAGTAACGTATCGATTGCGAGCGGCTGTCCAATGATGCCGGTCGAAGCGATGACGACATGTTCCTGTGCCAATTGAAACTGATCGGCAATGGCTTGTTGGGAAGCATAGGCATGTTCGAGTCCGAGCTGACCTGTACAGGCATTGGCATTCCCGCTGTTGACTAAAACGGCATGGACTTTTCCACCCGATTTCGCTATCGCCTCTTTCGTTACAGTAATCGGTGCAGCCTGGACCTGATTGGTCGTGTAGACAGCTGCCGCATCGGCACCCGCTTCACATAATAAAAGAGCTAAATCTTTCCGTTTGCGTCTGAGCCCGACATGAACTCCCGTCGCCTTGAATCCTTTTGGTGTCGTCACGGTCAATGGTGATGTCAGTTGTATATTTAACATATTCATGGTCCCCTCTATATAAAGAATGGCTGTTGTGTCAGACCTAGTGTTTCTGGATATCCGCCAATGACATTGGCATTTTGAATCGCTTGTCCTGCTGCGCCTTTTTGCATGTTATCCAGCACGGATACGACCGTCAGTCTTCCCGTACGTGTATCCAGATAGACCGAAATGTCACAATAGTTGCTTCCGGCTGCCGATTTGATTTCTGGATCCGTTTGTCCGACACGGATAAAGGATTCCTGCTTATATTTTTCAATGAACCATGTCCGCCACTCGGCTTCTGTTTTTTCAACGAGGGGCTGCAACGTCATCGTCGCCATGATGCCACGGTTGAGTGGCACGAGATACGTCGCAAGTGATACGGTAATCTGTTGTCCGGTGATATCTTCAGCAATCGATTCGATTTCCGGAATATGTTGATGTTGGTTCATTTTGTACAATCGGACATTTTCGCTTGATCGAACGTGGTGTGTTTGTTCCGTCAATGTTTTTCCTGCTCCCGATAAGCCGGAGCTCGCATGAATGATGATTTGCGACGGATCAATCACCCGCTCTTCTAATAACGGTAATAATCCGAGTAAGACAGCCGTAGCATAACAACCCGGATTGGCAATCAAACGACTGTCCTTGATTTGCTCCCGCTTCCATTCCGTCAGTCCGTAGGTTGCTTTTTTTTGGAGAACCGCATCGACGCTTTCATGGGGATACCATTTTTCATACAATGATTTTTCAAGACGCAAGTCTCCGCTCAAATCGATGACCGTTCCTTTCCAGTCATCCAGCTGTTTCAGATATTTCGTGGAAATTCCGCTCGGCGTCGCTAAAAATAAAAGATCTGTTTCCACCGCTTCAATTTGTTCCAGTGAAAATGCTGTCAGTACAGGAAATTGTTTATTATTCATAAAACTGTATAAATCATTCATTTCCTGATTGGTTTGCGAATCGCTGATCAATGAGACGATTTCCAAATGAGGATGTAATTCAATCAGGCGTATCAGCTCAATCGCAGCATATCCGGTCGCACCTACAATCGTACATTTCATCGTCGAAACCCCTTTGCCCTTAAATGATAACTCGATTTAAACATATGTATATTTATACTGTCAAATGAATTTTTATTTATTTTTAATATAAAAAAAAGGCTTTGATCAATGACATCTCAATAGATGTGACTGATCAAAGCCTTTTTTTACCTGAAATGAAATTATCTTTTTTCCGCCCGTTGAGCAACCATGTGATCAATCCCGTAAACGCTGGCTCCCATTAATGCAATGACCACGACAAAAATTGCAGTAAACATATGTATCTCCTCCTGTTCACAAAATCGACATCTCTTATTTCCTATTGTGCAAGATTTCTGCCGAAAAAGAAAGCGTTTACGACAAATTTTCGTCACATTCTCTATTTATCCTGTCATTTAGAACGGAATCCAGATAGTTGACGAATGAATTCATATCCTTTAACATAACAACTGTTCTTCATTTTACTTTCGTACGTAAAAGCAAACAAGCATAAACGCAACATAGAATTTAAGGAGGTGGAAGCATGCGTATGTCTTTTCGTGAATCCGCAGCTGTCCTAGGAATTAGTATCATTATCTTATTATCCGTTATATTCGGTGCTAAAGCCGAACCGCATCTCGCTATCTTATCCAGTTTGATTTTTGTCGTCGCCTATGCCGCTGTCCGCGGCTTCCGTTATGAACAACTGGAACAACATATGATTAACGGAATTCGTGAAGCCATCAAACCGATCTTAATCATGTTGCTTGTCGGTATGACGATTGCCGTCTGGATGATGAGCGGAGCTGTTCCGACACTCCTTTACTACGGACTGGAAACACTTTCTGCAACATGGTTCGCACCAAGTGCTTTAATCATTACGATGATCGTTTCGACGTTTACCGGGAGTTCCTTTACAACAATCGGAACGGTCGGTGTTGCTTTGATGGGAATCGCAGTCGCACTTGGTGTTAATCCGGCCCTTGCCGCCGGTGCCATCATCAGCGGTGCCTGTTTCGGAGATAAGATGTCCCCTTTATCCGATACAACAAATTTTGCACCTGGAATCATCAATGTCTCGGTCTTTGATCATATTCGTTTTATGATGGGCACAACAATTCCTGCCATTACAATCACATTCATTCTGTTCTTTATCCTCGGACGGGGAGACGGTTCGATTGATTCACAAACTATCGGCTCCACCCAACAGGAATTGACGCGTCTGTTTAATCTCTCGCCATGGACACTGCTGTCACCGTTACTCGTAATGATTCTTGCATTACGTAAAACACCCGTCGTTCCGACTCTGATTGTCGGCGTCCTGAGCGGTCTCCTGTTGACTGGATTAACACAAGGCAACTGGAATATCGGACAATGGATGAGCGTCATCCAAAACGGATTAAAGATTGAAACAGCCAATGACACGGTTGCAAGTATCGTCAGCAAAGGTGGTCTCCAGTCGATGATGTGGTCCGTTTCACTTGTCATGCTTGCCCTAGCTTTCGGTGGTGTCCTTCGTGGAATTGGCGTCATCGATGTCATTATCGAAAACACGGTTTCAAAATTAAAACGGGACGGCAGCATCATCTCATCGGCTGCACTCGCTTCAATCGGCGTCAACTTCATGGCCGGTGAACAATACTTGTCTATCCTGTTACCCGGTCAAGCGTTTAAACAGATCTTTAAAGACCGTTCGATTGATCCGCGTTTTCTCTCACGGGCTCTCGAAGACGGTGGAACTCTTGTGAATCCGTTGATTCCTTGGGGTGTATCCGGTGCGTTCTTCGCCTCGACACTCGGTGTCCCAGTTACTGCGTATGTTCCATTCGCCTTTTTCTTGTTACTGTCGCCTTTCTTCACTTTCGTTTTTGCCTTTACCCGCCCTACCAAACAAGCTGCAAAAGATTTGGCAGCTTAATCGACGGATTTCCTGAAGCAGAACTGAACAATCAGTTCTGTTTTTTTCTTGAAGATTACTTGAAAATATATTTCTTTTCACTTTGTTTGACAAATATTGTACAGAATTCAGCAATTACAAATAAACATGTGTAAATTCAAAAGGAAATGGG
Organism: Exiguobacterium sp. PvP048; assembly: GCF_040549175.1. Lineage (NCBI taxonomy): Bacteria > Bacillati > Bacillota > Bacilli > Caryophanales > Exiguobacterium > Exiguobacterium sp. PvP048. The sequence continues at coordinate 71,868 of NZ_JBEPSU010000004.1, forward strand.
AATATACCAAACATAAGATTAAAAAATTACAGCGAATTATAAAAAGAGAAACTTGCACCTGATCCTAAGGATGCGTTCGATGTAATTTTGTAGGAGGAGTTCGATTATGATCAAACGTGGCACACTGGAACGGCTTGATGGAAAATATGCTGTTCTTCTCTGGGAGAATGGTTCAAGTTTCATCCCACGCCGCTATTTGCCTACTGAAGCAAGGCTTGGTGATACAATATTATTCGACGGATCTAATTATTCAATTGATGCAACTAACTCTACCCAGTCTTCCTTTCAAACGTTTTCGTTTCGGCAAATGGGTTGACACTTAAAAAGCCATCTGACCGCTTAAAATGACTAGCAGACACGTTGTCTCGAATAGTCGTTTCTTGCGACAGATGGCTTTTGTCTGTTAACGAATCTGGAGCGTCTGTTCAGCGCAGCTTGGACAGGGCGTTTGGGTGAGCTCATCCAAAGAAAGTCGAACCAAAACAGAATTATCTTGTTCACAGCGATGGACCGGTTCAATGATTGCCCCTTTCAAAAACAAGGCGCACCAAAACCGAGTGGAGATTTGCTGACAGGTCGGACACTGAAAGACATCATATTGATGCGGTACCCATCCGTCTTCAATCTCCTCAATATGGGCATGGTACGTCCGAATCAACTCGGCCCGTATCCGGTCATCAATTTTTTGGCGACTGACGAGCGGCTCTTGATACGGTGGAACAAATAAAAAAGGCAATGCTGATGCGTAACTTTCCATCCCATACGTCAACACCGACGGAAATCCTTTCCACTCTTCCTGCTGACCGATTTCAATGATTTGACGATACGTACATACCGCACAATATAATTCCATCCGGTTATCCTCCGATCTTCCGCACCATCTCTTTCAACATCTCTTGCGTAACGGGTCCGACATGTTTTCCGACAATCGTCCCTGTTTGATCAATAATGTAAGTCGCCGGCATCGCCACTAACTGATACGTTTTTTCCGATTGTCCTTTCGTATCATAAAGTACCGAGTACGTAATCGGTGTTTTTTTCAAAAACTGTTTTACATCACTCAACCGTCTTTCCGCAGTCGTCACGTTGATACCGTACACCGGGATTGATGTCGATTTGGCAAAGGCATTTAATTCCGGTATTTCCTGCTGACAAGGGGGGCACCAGGTTGCCCAAAAATTAATGACGATGAGCTGATCCGTTAAATCAGACAAATGAATCATTCGACCGTCTTGTTCTATTTCGAGGTCAGGCGCTTTCATTCCTGTTTCAAGTCCACCCTCTGCTTGTTGTTTTGCTTTCATTTGTTGTTGGTCCTGTTTCGTCTGATAGGCGCTGTAACTTGTATAGGCAATTCCCGAAATGATGATTGCTGCCATCAGATACACTACATATTTTTTCACTGATCTCGTCACTCCTCTATGTATGTAGTGTAGCAGAATCGCCCGCTTGATTTGTGACAAAAAAGGCAGACTGGTGCTGACTTTTTTTCCGCTCGGATGAAATATATTTGACGTACAAAAAAACAGGAGTCGGATGTTCTCCAACTCCTGTCAACGATTTTCACATCGTTTCGTTCATTAATTATAACGCGGCAATTGTTTTTTGACCTGACGGTTATCTTTAACGCTGCCAACCGCCTCATCTCCGCCAAGTGCTTCGTTTAATGTCGTTTTACCTTCTTTGACTTCCAGTCGGCGATTAAAGAGCGCCCGATTGTCGACGGCAGCGACGAGGATAGAGGCAACATCTGTTTCGGAAATCGTGGCTTCCTTGACATCCTTCAAGTCTTCATCGGCCTCAATCAATCCGCGTCCTTCTCCGTCAACGATGTTAACCGGACAAATGATCGTATATGTGAGTCCACTATGTTCAATCTGTTCTTCGGCTGCATTTTTGGCAGCGTAGAACGGATACATCTCTTTTTTAAATTGGTTCGGACGATCAGCACCATAGGCACTGAGGAGGACGAAATGACGAACACGCGCCTTTTTCGCAGCATCAATCGTTTTTAAAGCAACCGTCCGGTCCAGTAACTCGATTTCAGTCGGTTCCCCGTCAACACCGGCTGTCGCTGCACAAATGACAGCGTCTTGACCGGAAACACCCTGTTCGATGACTTTTTCGAGTTCTGTTTCGATATCGACATAGTGCGCTTTAACACCAAGTTTTTCAAATCGTTCCACTAAATGCTGATGGCGGACGATAACCGTGACTTGATGACCTTTAGCGAGCGACTTGACGACACGAGCTCCGATTGTACCTGATGCACCTACAACTAATACTTTCATATGATAGGTCCCTCCTCGATAGTTTAGTCACCTTTACTAATTTCCACTGTTCGAGAAAGAACAAACCCGTTTTGAAAAATTAATCGTTTTTTAATGTCCCATAAAACGTCGTGTCGAGTTTCGCACGCAAGTCCTTCAATTCTTTTTCCTTAGGGAAGTCATAGAAAATACCATTCATCCGCTCACTGACACCTTCGACTTCAAGGTGTTCCCGTTTCGAGAACAACGCGAGCGATAGCCCCGCCGTCATCATCTGACGGACGCTGACATCGAGATTCATTTCTTCCTTCATATACCGGTGTGCGCCGGGAATACTCGACCATCCCGTCGGTTTCATCAAATGTGTCGCCACGGCTTGGATGACTTCCGACTGTCGGTTTGCCCGTGCCACGTCTGTATCCGTTTTACGGTGACGGGAATAGGCTAACGCCATTGCCCCATCCATGTGATATTCTTTTCCTTTTTGGAACGAATACTGATTGGCTTTTCCACTCGCATCTTGTTCCGAGAACGTTCCTGTCGACACTAAATCGACTCCTCCGATTTCATCAATCAATCCGATGAAGCTGTCAAATGAAATGACGATTTTACTGTCAATGTCTTGATCGAGAAGTCCGCTGACTGCACTGCTCGTACAATCTTCGCCGCCGTATGCAAAGGCATGGGTGATCTTATCCTTTTTGCCGTTTTCACAGGCAATCGGCGTATACGTATCACGAGGAATCGACGTCAATTGAATCGTCCGTGAGAGCGGTACGAATTGCATGACGGACAGTGAATCTGATCTCGAACCGCGTAATGATTCTCCCGGCCGGGCGTCACTTCCGATCAGAAGAAACGTAAACGGTTGTGAACTAAAAAGAACGGCTGCAATCAGGACGAGTAATAATAAACCGAACAGCTTTGACTTGAAGCGACGTTTCTTTTTCGGAACAGGCTGTTTTTTCAACCGCTGTTCAGCTTCTGCTTCACGCACCGGCTCTTTCGTTCTGTTGCTCCTTGAAGCACGACGTTGGCTGAAACGATTCAAGGCCATACTCGCCAGTCTTGTTCCTGAACGCACGATGATTCCGGCTCCGGCCTGCAAGCGCTTTGCAGATGGTCTTGATACCTCTTTCCGGGCAGGCGTTCTTTCCGACGGCTCATCTAAATACCGTTGACTGGCAGATCGTTCGCTTTCATGATTTTGATCCATGGATTCGCGGGATACTTTCCCCTGATCCATCTTCTCTGATTCACGCAATTCTTCCTGACGTCTGCGCTCTAAACGGGAACGTCCTGAATGAAATTCTTCCATAAGTTACCTCCGTATCAATCTCGGGCTAAGTGTTTTTCCTGTAAAAAGTCACGCATATATGTCCGTTTCGGCTCCCTCATCGAAGCAGCCATCTGATAGATCCATCCTTCCGTCCGGCGTCCATCTGTTCGTTCTCCATAATACGTAGACGTTTCTTCTTCATATTGCGACAACAATTCACGCATCGTGTCGTCATTAGTATACGTATTCCGGTGGAAGACCGCATCCATCGGAAGGCGGGGTTTTTTCCCCGGCTGTTGGTCGGGAATACCGACTGCGACTCCAAATAACGGAACGACATGATCCGGAAAGCCCAACAGTTCACTCACTTTGGCAGCATCATTTCGTAATGAACCGATATAGACGGTGCCGTATCCTAACGATTCCGCTGCAATGACTAGATTTTGGGCGGCTAAACCGGCATCGACCGCACCGACAATCAAGGCTTCCGTCGTTTCGACCGTCCGGTCCACGGAACCGGATGCGATTTCCGCTGCCAGGATGTGTTTATGATAGTCGATACAAAAAACGAAAAAGTAACTGTTCTCAGCGACGTAAGATTGACCGCTCGCTACATCGACCAGTTGTCGTTTCAGTGCTTCGTCCTCCACACCGATGATGGCATAGGCCTGCTGATAAGAAGACGTAGAGGCAGACTGGGCCGAACGGACGAGCGTTTCGACTGTCTCTTGATCTAATTGATGAGGCTTGAATTTACGGATAGACCGGTGGTTAAGTAAATGTTCGATTGTTTCATTCATGAATAATCGCTCCCTTTTTGTTAATGATTCTCTTAACGATAGGCAAACCTTTCCGGAAGTGCAAATGTTAGCTACCCGTGTTCCAAAACAATCATTTTTGAATTCCATGCACTGCCGATTACTTCTTAAAAAAATCGGGAAAAGGATAGAACTACTATTGTGTCTTTTTTGTCGAAGGAGGGCGATCATGAGAATTCGTAAACTGCGTCTTTTACTTGAACAATATGGCGATACGACCCTTCGCGACATCATCGTAGAAATCTATCGTCAACTTCCGAAACAAGTCATCGAAGAAAAAGATCTTGATTTGATGTTATCCCAGTTTGCGAAGTATAAAGGATTACAGAAAGAACAGGATCAACCGACTGTCGAACAGGCGATCGAGCAAACAGAACAATTCATTCAACTCGCATATGATTTACAGTACTTGGAGCCGAATGAGCTGGTCTCCGTCCGCGAACAAAAAAATTGGTACGTGACGGCAAAACGCCTGCTGAAACATTTGCGCCATTATATCGGTCGAAAAAATGGCACACGGGTTGCTTTTGAGGAATTCTTTTTTTTACTTTCTTCAGCCGCCGGAGAAGAACCGCTCTTTTTAAGTAACGATCCCTTCCGATTGATTAAGGTCACACAAGTCGAACTGTTCGAAGAACTGGTCGGTTATTACAAACTGGACGCATCGGATCAGACTTGGATGCAACGCGCCATCTATACTGCCGTCAAGGTACCGATCGATGTCGACACGGAACGCAGTGACCTCTTCCTCGCCGTCCTCACACATTGTACGGACGTCAATGAACGGGAGGCTTATGTTGCCTTATTAAACACGCATGCCAAAAAACTCCGGGCGAAAGTTCGTGTCGATGCGGACATGCTGGTCTTGTATCAAGAAATCCGTTTTGCCGAACTGCATGCCCTGATCGCTTTACGTGAACTCGAACGTGCTGAAACGATGTTGTTTACGGAATATATTCCTTATTTCTCACATCGTTCGACGCCCTTCCGGTATTATCTTAGTTTACTTGAACAAGCCGGATTAAAGGATGAACATGATCGGATTGAACGGGTCGGACGACGTAAACATATTCACTTTTAAGCTGAAATCCCTGCAAAAAAAGACGAAACGTTCTTCGGCAAGTCCCGAGAACTGATCGTCTTTTTCTTTAATCTGTCGCATTTACGATTCCTAATCCAACTGTCGCAAGCAAAGCAATGCAGGCGAATAAAAAAGCCATATCGTTTGGAGAGTCGAATCCGTCATATGTCGGTTCCTTTTGATCCGTGATAATCTCATCCATCGTCCCGTAACTGCCGTATGTGGTAGATTGCCGGACTGTCGTTTCTTTTTTTTCAATTTCCTGTGCGTGAACAGGATTCATACCGATCAGGATCAAAAAAAGACCTGTCGCCATCAGTAGTCTCGTCATCTCATCACCACCTGATTATTTACCTTTAATTTCAATTTAATACATTAAAATACCATATTTTTTGTTATACTAAATGCACTGGCTTTCATTTTTTCTGAAAGGACGTGCACGTGTTGAACATTTTATCGTACGACCAATTATCTCATCCACAACGGCGTTTGGTCCATCGCTTACTCCGTACCACTCCGTCTTCCCCGTCATCATTTTCCTACCCACCGATCGAACACCAGCAATGGACGATTTGGCATGAAGATCATGTCCAGGCAACTCTCGGATTTCATGTTTTCGAACATACCGTTCAACTTTTAAATGCTTCCTATACCGATCTACAGGCGTTTCAAATTCTCGCTCACCATGTCCATTTGCAGGCACTCTCGTTTTCTCCCCGTCATATCGATGTCCAAATCATACCGCCGAACGACTTTGGATTCATCACGACCTGGAACGCTTTAGGGTACTCTTTGTCCTGTGAACAATTTCGGCTGATTGGTCTGACGCGTGGCCGACCCGTCTCCGTTCAATTTAAACCACTTTCCTTGCGCAACCGTCAATTGTTCTTGACGATTCGCAATGACGCAATCCGTTATTCCGACTTTCTTTTCCCTTATGATGCTATCCATCTCGATTATTTAGTCGATCAAGGTGTCCTGCCCTACCTCGTCTACGACAAGAACACTGTTGTTGGAACCCTTCTGATTGAACAGCATAAGCAGGTCGTCCGCCTTTTGGAAATCACGTGTTTACCCCAATTAAAAAACCAGGGATACGGGCGCCGGATTCTCGATACGTTCCAAATGAAATTACATAAGAAAAATATCTTATCTTTTGAAGTGTATTGTTTTTCGACCCATCAAGAAGCTCTTCGCCTGTATCAACCGACAACTTTTTGTGATATTCAAATTTTTTCGAATTGGCACCGTTATTCCTGTGAACCGGTTTCGTTAACTACGTAACCGTTGAACGATTTCCGAGTATTCGCTGAGTATATATTGATCATCCAACGTATTGAAATCGATACCCGCCTGTCGCTTTAAATGGTCGCCGATGACAAATAAATTTTCGTAATAATCCGTTCCCATACTTGTTGCAAGACCCGGTTGATGATTATGAAATGCCAATAAGGCATCCTTTAGAATTTCTTCCTGATTTTGTTCCATCAAAACAGCGTCTAGCATCTTCGGGAATTGTTCCGTCTGACGACCGACGATCGCATAAAAAAGCGGAAAATGTTTGGCATATCGAAATGTTGTAACATACCGGGTGTTCTCAATGATGGATTGCAGGCTTTCAAACTTCGCTCGTTGGAGCCGTTCTGCCAGACCGACTGTCGCCGGATGTTGAAACAACGGAAGACTCTGTTCATCCGGTGCCTGCTCATGCGTCAACAACAACACGATGTCCAGGGTATTGATTTCATCCGTTTCAAGAAAACGGTCACTCCGTTGCAATGTCGTTGTGTAGTTTAGGTCCAACCCCGAATCGACGGCAAGTTGAAACAAGACGTGGTCATAGACTGTATACAAGCCTACAGGAAAAGATAACGGCTGTCTGACAAGCGACCGGTGACCTTCGACTGTGATAAGTTGATTCAGATCGAGACCGGATGCAAGCAACTGTCGAAACAGCAGCGCGCCCTGCTCGATTTCCGTCAATTTCATCAGTAAACGGTCCATCTCAATCAACGGCTGTTTCGTCTCAAGAGCTAACGCGAGATGTTTGTCCGATTGAAGCGCGACGGCCCGTCCGACAAAATTCAAAGCTTGCCGCTCCTGTGCTGTCAGCAATTGATTATATGTTTGAAAGGCTTCGTTCTCAAGTGTAAGAAAAGCATTCAGCGCCGGAGCGATGGCTTCGTTTTTAACAAATCTTTTCATAAATTATTGTCCCCCTGCATGATGTCTCTCTTCGTAGTGTACGCAATATTGAATCGTCTTGAAAGGCTCAAAAAAAATCTTGGCAGCTTCTTTATGGAGAAAGAAGCACCAAGATTTTTATTTTTTACTTAACTGGAGATGTGAATTCCGGAATGCTTCATCCTGTTTTCCGGTTTTTTCAACACTGGTTCCAACCGAGCCGCTGTATTCAATCTGTTGTTTAGGCTGAATGAATTCATAAGTAATTGCCGGTTCACCGCGCAAACGTACTTTAATCACTTGACGATGTTGAATGGAAAAAGAAGCCTTCACTTCCAGTAGTGACGTTTTATCGATGTTGTGCTGTGTCTGCAACATCTTCGCCAACTGTTCTTCTGCACTGCGTTGACTACTTTGAAGTTCAGCGTAGGAAATTCCGACCGCAAACGACAATACGCCAATCAAACTTAACGCGAGAATGACCAGTACTTTTTTCAATGACTGACTCACCTCCAGACAAAGTTCTTCCTGCTTTCTTCATCGGTTCGTCCGTCCTATTCCTGAAGTCTTTTTGAATCTTCCACCAAGTTCATTTGCATGTCTAGATGAGGAATTCCGTCCTCTAAATAGACGTCGGACGTTTCTTTAAAACCAAATGAACCGTAAAACTGTTTCAAATGTGCCTGAGCCTGGAGGTCAATCAATGATTCCCCCTGCTTCTCGATGTGAGTAATCGCTTCGTTCAACAGTTTTCTTGCTACGCCGTTTGACCGGTAATCCGTTTGGACCGCTACCCGACCGATTGCAACGGTGCCTGACGACTTCCTCGGCAAAATGCGCAGGCAACCAATCAAACGTTCGCCGTCATATGCGAGACCATGCAGGGCATCTTGATCACGGTTATCGAGTTCCGGGTACGGACAATTCTGCTCCACGACAAATATATCTGTTCTTAATTTCAATAATTGATACAAGCTTGTATTATCCAACTCATTGAACCCCATCCACTTTGTCTGATACATACCTGATTCGCTCCTCTTGGCTTCTAAATTCAACCTCTGAACAATCGGGACAACCGGCAGGAATAGATAACGACCGGAATTCCGTTGAACAACGTGTCTTTTTCCCATTGTAACCCATTCGCCCGCGCAACATTTTGCGAAGAATGATTTTCCGGATGAATGATGGAAATGAGACGGTCATGTCCCCGCTCGAATGCTTCGCGCATCAGTCGTTTGGCTGCTTCCCGGCCATATCCCACTTTCCAATGAATCGGCGTCAACCAGTAGCCGACTTCGAGTTCCTCGATTCCATCGACTGTTTGTAAAAGCAGTCCGGCAAATCCAATCGGTTCATTCGTCTCTTTTTTGATTAACAATAAAAATCCGGTTTGCCGCTCATCCTTGTAGCGATCCAGTTGACGCTCAAACCAACTCCGCGCCTCATCCTCGTCTAAGACGACACCGCCGTTGATGTAACGCATGACCTGCTCATTTTGAACAAGGGTTTTATAAAACGTAAAATCCTCTTCTACGAACGGTCGCATTTCCAGTCGTTCACTTTCCATTTAAATCCCCTCTTTCCGGATGACAGTCGTTTCTTTAATTTTCCCTTTTTTACTTTTATTCATTCACAATCCGCTCATTTTTTATAAAAAGAAAACAACATCTACATGTTGATTCGATTACATTCTTCACGAACAGCTTGCTTTTTATCTGTCAACTCTGTATTTTGGGAACAGTATGCTAAACATCAATCACGGAATTAGTGTAAAATATATTTTGAGCGTTTTTTGGCTGAATGGAATTTATGAAAAAGGACTGAGACATGATGACTGAGCAATTATTAGCTGGATTATATGAAGGTATTGCAAAAGAAGCTGTTTTAATTAATGAACCCTTAAAAAACCATACGTACACCAAGATGGGTGGACTGGCAGATTTATTCCTCATCCCGTCGACATACGAAGAAACTGCATTCGCTGTCCGGTATGCCTATGAACATGACCTCCCGTTGACGATGCTTGGAAACGGTTCGAATCTCGTTGTCCGCGACGGCGGTATCCGCGGCATCGTTTTATCCTTTGAAAAATTAACGGATATTTCGGTTGAAGGACATGAACTGATCGCGCAGAGCGGTGCGGCCATCATCCAGGCTTCACGTATCGCCTACGACCACGCCTTAAGCGGTCTTGAGTTTGCCTGCGGTATCCCGGGAACGATTGGCGGCGCACTCATCATGAATGCCGGTGCCTATGGCGGAGAAGTAAAAGACTGCCTCCACAGTGCAACGGTCTTGACACGTAAAGGTGAGCTGTTAAACATCTCACACGAAGAACTTGAGCTCGGGTACCGGACAAGCTGTTTTTCGAAAAAAGAGTACATCATTCTCGAAGGACGTTTTTCATTAACAGAAGGCGACCCTGCTTTAATCAAGGAAATGATGGACGATCTGACGCATAAACGTGAGACGAAACAACCTCTCGAGTATCCTTCATGCGGGAGTGTCTTCAAACGTCCGGAAGGATATTTTGCCGGTAAACTGATTCAAGACAGCGGCTTGCAAGGTGCACGAATCGGTGGCGCGGAAGTGTCACAAAAACACGCTGGTTTCATTGTCAATATCAAGGATGCCACAGCGACCGACTACATCTCGCTCATCCGCCACGTTCAGGAAACCGTCCAGGAAAAGTTCGGTATCTTACTGGAGCCGGAAGTAAAAATCATCGGCGAAGAAGCTTGATTCCTGTTCATCCCATCGAACTAAACAAGGGAGCACCGCGGCATGTTAATTCTGCCCGGGTGCTCCCTTGTTTTTCTTTCCGTCAAAATTCCTGCATTAGATTGCCCAGTTTCCGTCACGCATCAATGGTTCGCGTGTCCCGTCAGACAACTCACCGTCAATCGACATCTGACCTGAACCGATCATGAAATCGACGTGTGTCATTGAATCGTTTGCGCCTTGTGCCGCCAATTCTTCATTTGATAAACTCGGACCGTTTTCGAGACATGTTGAATACGCACGACCGATTGCCAAGTGACACGAAGCATTTTCGTCAAATAACGTATTGTAGAACAAGATACCCGAATCTGAAATCGGTGAGTGGTGAGGTACGAGGGCCACTTCTCCGAGATAACGGGCGCCTTCATCCAATGAGATGAGTTCATCAAGCGCTGCCTGCCCCTGTTTTGCCTCGGCTTTGACGATTTTTCCGTCTTCAAACCATAATGTGAATTCATCAATCAGATTCCCGCTGTAGCTGAGCGGTTTCGTGCTCGAAACATGACCGTTGACGCCTGTTTTCTTCGGTAACGTAAATACTTCTTCCGTCGGCAGATTGGCGATGAAGTCAACACCATCCGCGTTTGGTCCGCCGCCACCTAACCAGACGTGACGCTCCGGCAGTTCAATCGTCAGTTCCGTTCCGGGTGCTGAATAATGCAACTTGTTGTATTTCTTTTCTGTCAGGAAGGTTGCTTTCGTCCGCAGGTTCGCATCATGTTGCTCCCACGCCGCGACCGGATTGTCCTGATCGACACGTGTCGCCTTCAAGATAGCTTCCCACAGGTCTTCTACAGCGTGTTCCGAGTCCGGGAATACCTTTGCCGCCCAGGCATCTGACGGCGCGGCAATGACGCACCAGCTGACGTTATCACTCATGACGAACTTACGCCAATTCGCCAACGCCACCCCTGCAGCTTTATTCGCCCGGGCAATCCGGCTGGATTCGACGCCGTTCAATAGGTCAGGATCTTCACTGACAACGGACAGGAAGGCTGTTTTTTCTTCTGCCAACTGATCAAACCGGGCTTTCAGCCAATCCGGGAACGCATCAAATGAATCTTCCGGTGCGTCGAAGTAACGGATTTTCGTCATTTCATCATCTGACCACTGGACGTAGACATTCGAAGCGCCCACTTCGTAGGCAACACGTGTGATTTCACGGACTAGCGGTGCATTTTCAATCCCCGCCCGAATTTCGAGTTGCTGACCGGCTTGCAGGTTAATTCCTGTACGTACCGCAAGTGCGGCATATTTTTTTAATTGTTCTTGAGTCGGCATTATGTAATCCCCTTTCAACTATTACTCTTATTTTCACGAAATAGTTGCAATTTTGCAAGAAATAAGGTGAAACTAGAGATACAGAAGGAGTGTTGATGATGGAATTTACACCAGGCGATTTTAAATCCGCTTACACCTATTTTCACCGCCAAGCGTTAAACGCGGTCGGAAATGCAAAAGCGCAAGAAGACTTATTGATTCAAGGGGAACTCGGATTAGCCCGATTGACGACAGATCTTGCCTCTGAGGACGGCTCGGATGTCGAACGCGAAGCAGAACTTGTTCTTTACTTCCAGCTCAAGCAGTTGCTCGAGATGTTACGTGCTTTGTACAACAAACGTTTCGAAATGCAACCAGAACAGGAACAACTTTTATTGACGGCCGTTTTGTACTTCACGTCTCCGGTTGATGCCCTGCCCGATGAAAATATTTTAGGCCTGTTCGATGATGCTCAAATCGTCGAAGCCATTTATGAAGAACTAGCAGCAGATGTCGATCGTTTTCAACATCTCGAATAATGACAGACATCAAAAAAGAAGGATCCGATTTTTTGAACTGCTCCCCGTCAAGTAGACAGGATAAATAATAAAAATCTTTTAAACGGCTTGAGCTCTGTATTCTAATGGAGCCAAGCCGTTTAATCGTTGTTGATACCGTTCTTCATTGTAGAAATGAATATACTTCTGGATTGCAAGTTGGAGTTCGTCGAACTCCGTAAACTTATGTAGATAATAACTTTCGCACTTCAACGCTCCCCAAAAGGACTCCATCGGACCGTTATCAATACATTTACCAACCCGAGACATACTTTGTGTGATACCCGCCACGCGTGTCATGTGACGAAACGTATGCGAAGTATATTGAAATCCTCGATCACTATGAAGTAAGGGACGGCTTCCGGGTGCGCCTTTCAAGGCGAGTTCGAGTGTATCGAACACAAGCTGATTATTGTTTGAGTGCCCAAGAACGAAGGCACGGATAGATCCATCATGTAGGTCTAGAATAGCGCTCAAATACGCCTTCTGAGAGGCGCCATACTTCAATTCCGTGACATCCGTTAACCATTTTTGATTCGGTCCTGCCGCGTTGAAATCACGGTTCAGAATGTTCTCTGCGGTCTGTTGAGGACGATTACGAATGTACAAAGGACGTTTCCGGCGTATGACGCAATGAATACGAGCGACATGCATCAGACGACGGACACGCTTCGCGTTAACGTTTCTTCCGAAACGGCGTTTTAAGTTTAATGTCATTCGTCGATAGCCATAGATTCCGTTCACCGCAAGGTGAATCTCGTTCATCTCTTCGATGATTTTCATGTTCTCCGTCTCACGTGCTTTCGGCATATCTATCCGACGTAACCACTTGTAGTAGGCAGCGCGCGAGACACAAGCGAGGTGGCATAGGGCAATGATTGGATAACCAAATTGCTCTACCGATGATTGGATGGCTTCATATTTATCTTGAAGTCGAATTTGATTTAACGTGACCTCCTCTCGATCTCCTCTAACTTTTTTAAGAAATCGTTCTCCATACGTAGACGCTCATTTTCTCGCTCGAGTCGTTTCAGCTCCAGCGCGAAACGTTCTGTATCCGTCAATTCTTCTACTGGCTTCTGACGACCGCGACGGTCTATCAGTGAGTCGATTCCATCCTTCTCGAACTTTCTTACCCAACTATAGATTTATTGGTACGAGACCCGATGGGTCTCCATGATGCGTTGATAGTCTTTTCCGTTTTGTATACAGTCCATAACTGCCTGGACACGCTCTTCGAATGTAGTGGTTCTACCTCTAGTCATAATGGATCGCTCCTTCAATGGTTTCCCTTGAGTACTATGACTAGTATACTTCTCGATCCACTTCGCAAGTACGCTTATATTCGAAATATCAAACCGTACCGAAGCGCTAGTGAGCGATTCTTCTTGGTCGAGTACTGCGCGCACAGCTTTCATCTTTAGGTCTTCGGGATAGCGGGTCCACTTTGATCGACTCCGAAGTGCGGAGGGACCGCCCGTACGATATTTTGCTCTCCATCTATTCAAGGTTGTGACTGAAAGCTCGAAGAGCGAGGCGATCGACTTGATTGAGTCGATTCCGTCCTCACACATCTGAATGATGTGTAGTTTTTGATCCATCGAAAATCTAGATGTAGCCATAGAAAAAGCTCCCTTCAAAGTAGACAGTTTTTGTTATTTCAACTGTCTACTTTTTGGGGAGCATATCATTTCATCGAATCCTTCTTTTTTGTTTTTATAACGACGTCCTTAACGATTTTTAAGCTTTTTGTTTGGAAGCGATGTTGATTGTCTCTGCCTGTTCGTTTGACTGTTCTACTTCCAGCTTTGATTTATTAAGCCATGTGTAAACCATCCCCATGAACAATGCTCCGCCGATGATGTTTCCAAGCAATGCCGGAACCAGGTTATGGATCGCACCGGCAAAGGAAATCGCTTCCGGATGCGGAACGACTAAAGCCAGTGAGAACAAGGCCATGTTGGCAATGACGTGATCAAAACCGGAGGCAAAGAACACAGCAACTAAAATCATCATCATCATGATTTGTGCCAGTTCGTTTTTCATATTTTTCGGAATGAAAATCGCTAGACAGACCATCCAGTTACAGAAGATGGCTCGTGTGAAGATCTCCCATGTCGTATGATGAATTTTCGTTTCGGAAACAGCAAACAACCAGTTCTCCATTCCGAGCTCCTGGATAATTCCTGTCTGTGAAAAGAGTAAGGCGAAGGCAAGTCCACCAAGACCGTTTCCGATAAAACATAGTGTCCATACTTTCAATGTATCCATTTTCGAAGTAAAACCACGCATGGTCGACGTCGTGAAGTACATGGTGTTTCCGGTAAACAATTCTGCTCCGCCGTAGACGATCAAGACGAGTGCGACACCGAATGTCAATCCACCGACAAGCGTCGTAACCGGTGATTCATTTAAATATAAACCGTTGATTGCTTTGAGTGTAAATATGATGGCAAAACCAATGAATACTCCAGCTAACATCGCTCGAACCAAATATTCCAGCGGACGCATCCGTAGCATTTGTGTCGATTTGACAGCTTTTTTTCTTAACCCTTCTAATGCTTCTACTTCATTCATTGTAGAAACCCCGCTTTCTTTTGTTCAAAACTTCACAATGTCTGTTCATTTATTATCATACTTCCATCTTATAAGATGTTCAAGTCATGAATAGACACTATTTAACGTTTTATTAAAAGAGCAGGATGTAAACGATACCATTGTGTCAAGTTTGTGAAAAGTGCCTTTTCTTGGTGAATACAACTAGTTTGAAGGAAGGATTTGCAACGCATCCTCAAATTTTTTAAAGAATACCGACCGTCTGGATTCGACCAGTACATAGTCTTCGACAACGACGCGGTTAAATCTGGTTGCGGAAGAAGTAGCCCGTTCAATATCCCGCGGTGTATAGTCTTCAATCCGTTGTCGGTCCGTCTCAAACGTGACGTCAGAAACTGTGTCGGTGTAACGGATTTGAAGTTCAGATAAATCAGAGACACTTAAAAAAAGTGCTAATGTATGATGCATGATCAGCTTGGATAATCGGCTCTCGAGAAAAGAAGTGCCAGCAGACCGGATTGTCTTTTCATTACTGCCTGTCCAGTCCGCCTGTTCTTTTCCGGCCGGTTCGTATGTCATCTTCACGGACGTCCCCTCTATCGATACAGCAGTCAACGCTTCGGAAAATGGCAACTGCTTAACTAGCTCTTCAATCGCAGCCGTATTGGAAACCGATATCCCGACATGACGCGCAATCACCTGACCATCCTTAAAACGCTCTTCTTCCGGTGGCTGCTGTAAATTCAGAACAAACCATGATCCTGCCGATAATCCGAGTCCAATGCAGAGAATGACCAGTATGATTTTTTTCAAAAAAATGGTCTCCTTTCTGAAAAACAAATGGTTTGATTGTTCTTTTTTCAAAACAGGGGTTGAATTAATCCTCATATCAGCGTACTCTTGCAGGCAGATACTTTATGGAGGAGGAGCATGAGATTACTCATCAATCAACATGAAAACTAAACAGCCCGCAAAGAAAAAACGTACAGAGAAAATCGGTTTCCTCTTGATCGGGACGTTGCTGTACTCGTTGTACATCAGTCTTCTCTTATCGCCGAATGATATCGGATCCGGCGGAATCATGGGAATCACACTTATTGTTCAGGAATTATTCCACACGCCAATCGGCTTGACACAACTGGTCTTGAATATTCCACTTTTTTTACTAGGATTTCGTTTTTTGAGAAAACGTTTTATGTTTTTATCCGGTCTCATCGTCTTGGCTTCATCATTCCTGATTGACTGGATTCCGACTCAAATCGTTCCGGAATCTTTAAATGATCCACTGGTCGCTTCCATTTTTGCCGGACTTGTCTCCGGTTTGGCAATGGCTTTAATCTTCTTTGGCGGCGCCTCGACTGGCGGTCTTGATATTCTTGGAAAGTTCTTTTATACCCGCTTCCACAATTGGCCGCTTCCGCGTATTTTTTTAATGCAGGATTTAGTCATCTATGTACTTGTCTGGTTCGTGTTTGATTTAAAACATGTCATGTATGCTTTAATCATGAGTTTCGTTCGAGCAAAAGCACTTCAGACAGTATACAGTTTTTACTCTGCTTCTAAACAATGTATCATCATTTGTGAAAAAGCCGATGAAATCAATGATGTCATTACAAAAGAACTTGGGCGCGGTGTAACGATTCTCGATGCCCGCGGCGGATATTCGAAACGAACGAAAAAGATGGTCTATGTCGTTGTTCAGAACAATGAAATTCTTAAGCTTCAGGAAATTGTTTCCTCCGTCGAATCAAATGCCTTTGTTACATTTTCTGAAATTCACACGGTCTTCGGTAACTATAAAGAGCATTCCTATTCTTTTTAATAGCCTTAATTCTGTCGCCGCTACACTCGTTGTAGCGGTTTTTTTGTGTATAATACGCAAATCCAAAGAAAATGTTCCACATTTTTCTGAAGAATCCTTCACTTTTTGGGAAATAGTGGTTAAGCTAATGACATTACGTTTTGTAAAAAAAAGGACGGATTGTATGAATCAATTATGGCGTCACCGCATCATCCTTATTCTAGTCGTCAGCCTGTTTGCCTCGATCCCCCTCCTCTACGCTCTCAGCGGGTATCGTACGATTTCGAAGCTGACGGCAGAGATGCATACACAGGACATTCCAATGATTAAACAAGTGGACCAACTGATAGAGCATAATCGCGACCGGGCGAATGCTGTTCGGGGACTGCTATTATACGAAGATGATCGTTACATCGAACAATACTATTTTTCCACCTCTAAAGTTCATGATTTACGGCGATTACTGAATTCCTCCAATCAGACCCCCGGGGCAGTAAAAGATTTATTGTCACGCAACAATACGTGGGAAGAAGAGATTCAAGAGGTGTTTACCGTCTACGAAACAGATCATCCGCAACGTGCGAAAAAGTTGGCGAAACAAACGACTCAAACGACTCAAACGACTCAAACAATTCTTGAAGATCTGTCGCAGATCAAAGACAAATTATATCGTGATCTGGAGCAAAAACTGGAATTGACTACTGAAATGACGGCAGAATATAAACGGATGTGCTTCAGCTTATCCATTTTAGCTTTTTTGTTAATCGCAACGACCATTATTTTATTTCACCGGTCCAAACCAATTCTCGAAAACAAAACAAACACGTACCGTCCGTAAGAACGATGCGTGTTTGTTTTTGTGATGGAGCAGACTTATGAGGACGCTTTCCCCTCGTTTACATGCTCCATGGCCAGATGGACGAGCGATGAGACATGGTGATCGTCCAACGAGTAGTAGACGACCTTACCTTCTTTTCTATATTTCACCAAACCTTGTTTCAGCAAGGTGCGGAGATGGTGAGAAGCTGTTGCAATCGAGCAATCTACCGAAGCCGAGACATCACAGACGCAAAGTTCCTCTTCTACCGTTAAGGCGTAAGCAATCCGCAGACGCGTGGCATCTGACAGGACTTTGAATAACTTTCCGATATCTGTCGTCGGAATCGTATCGACGACTTGCTCAATCTCTTGCGCACGTACCTGATCAATCGCAATCGTTTCACAACGTGGTGCATCCACAGTCATCACCTCTTTCCCTTTAATTCCACCATCGTTTCAAATGAATTGCAAGGAAATCACTCCAAGACTCCAACGACTGACTCCTTTAAATCCGGTAACTGAATATCGAAAAACAAAACAGGTCTGCTTCCCGTTCATCCAAAGCGGAAAGCAGACCTGTTCATTTGTCACGGTTTCGTCTTGAGACGGCATAAAAGAACCAACCGCCCAAAAAATTTCCGATATCCCATACGATACGATTGGAATCGACGGCACGTACACCGATATCAATCACACCTGTACTTTTCAAACGCTCCTGGTAACGTTTCCGTAAAAAACGGGGTAACGGAAGCGGCAGCAGCATCCGGTAAAAAATGTCCAGATGTGTGTGTCCCCAGATTTCCGTTGCGATGGAACTCGTTTGAATGAGTAAGGAACGTTTATACTGTTGCTGGTATTTATTCTTTAATAAGACCGCCAGTTGATAGGAATAACGATTCGGGAAAGGAAATAGAGCTGCCCCTAAATGATATTTCCCGCGATTTTCGACTCGAATGATTTGCGGTTCGATTTTATATCGAATCCATCGTCCTCGAAATCGAACAGACTGCCATTTCACGACCATCACCTCTAGAAGGATTATACCCTGTCTGAAACGCTCTGACGCACTTGTTCGACGGTCTGTTTAAACTTTTTCGTCGTTCGTTCAATTTCCGGATTGGCAAACAAAGCGGACACCACGGCATATCCATCTACGAGAGAATCAAGTAACGATACATTTGTTTCGCTAATTCCACCGATGCCTACTAACGGGATGCGAACGGCTTTCCTGATTTGCTCTAATGTCACACGTGACATGAATGTCGCATCTTGTTTCGTCGCCGTCGGAAAAAGTGACCCGACTCCTAAATAATCTGCACCGTCCTGCTCTGCTGCCACAGCCTGTTCGACCGTTGAAACGGAAACACCGATCGTCGCCGTCGGTAACAATCGACGTGCTTCCGTTAAAGGAATATCATCTTGACCGATATGCAGGCCCGCTTCGACTAATAAAGCGATATCGATCCGGTCATTGATAATCAACGGAATATTATAACTGGCAGTCAGATCCTTCAGTACAACGGCTGATTCGAGAAAATTCTTACCCGACATCTCTTTTTCCCGTAATTGAACAATCGTTGCACCGCCCTTAATCGTTGCTTCGACAGCATCCTCCAAGGGAAGATGCGGATGCAGACGTCTATCCGTCACTGCATAAATCAAGTATTCACTGTCCATTCATCTGCACCTCCGGCAAACTTTCCTCTGTCATCAGACTGACCGCATCAAACAATCCGGTCCGAAAACTGCCGATACCAGGACGATTTCCGGCCGTTTCCCCTGCTTTTCCCATGGCGTACGTCCCAAATACAGCTGCGTCGAAACGACCGTATCCTGCTCCCAGAAACGTCGCAATTAAGGAAGCGGTCATACATCCTGTTCCTGTCACTTGACCGAGTCGTTTTGTCCCGACATCCAGATGATGTTGACGGACTCCATCCGTCACAAAATCAACCGGTCCGGTGACGACGATGACTTGTTTCGTCTGGGAAGCGAAGGCGTGAACACTTTGAAGATCGAGTGATTCCCCTTCCGCTACATCGACCCCTTTCGTTCGAGCGGCCTGTCCGAGCAACGTCTTGATTTCCGAAGCGTTTCCTTTGATGACCGTAAAGGTGATCTCCTCCATCAGTTGTTTCATAAAATCCGTTCTTAATGTCGTGGCTCCCGCGCCCACCGGATCCAAAATGACCGGTTTCCCCAGTCGGTTAGCTGTTTTTCCTGCTAAAAGCTGTGCTTTGCGCATGTCCGGATTGATGGTTCCTGTATTAATCACGACGGCGTCTGCAAGACCAACCATCTCTTCGACTTCGAGCAGGTCCTCTGCCATGACAGGAGATCCCCCAAGCGCAAGTGTCATATTGGCACAATCATTGATCGTGACAGTATTCGTTAAATGATGAATCAACGGTTTTTTATCATGGATGCGTCGTAACATGTGTATCCCTCCAAAGTTCATGAAAATGATGTGTCGGTCCAATTCCGTGTCCAAGAGCAAAACCGTGACGAATCGCTTCGGTCACATAACGTTTCGCATAACGGATGCTGTCTTCCAGTGAATGACCAAGAGCCAGATTGCCGGCGATGGCAGCGGACAACGTACAGCCTGTCCCATGCGTATGGCGGGACGCTATCCGTTCTTGTTCAAAGACGACATATCGTTCGTCCGTATATAAAAGATCAGTGGCGTCTTGTCCTTCCAAATGCCCGCCCTTGAGCAACACAGCTCCTGCCCGACGTTCAGTCAGCTTTACCGCTGCTTGCTTCATATCCGCAAGTGAGTGGACCGTTCCGCCGATCATCCGCTCGATTTCAGGAATATTCGGTGTCACAAGAGTCGCAAGTGGTAACAGCTGTTCAAGTAATGCCTGTTCCGCATTCGGTTGTAACAAAGCATGGCCGCCTTTTGCGACCATGACGGGGTCAAGAACAATCGGCAGAGAATACTTTTCCAGTTGTCGGGCAATCACTTGAATCGTATCCTGATTAGAAACCATTCCGATCTTGACGGCATCGACACGGATATCTGAAAAAATCGAGGTTAACTGCGCTTCCACAAGCTCGGGAGAGACGTCTTCAACCGCTTGAACACCCAGTGTATTTTGTGCCGTGATCGCCGTGATGACACTCATTCCATATACGCCGAGTGCTGAAAATGTTTTTAAATCTGCCTGAATTCCCGCTCCGCCTCCGGAGTCGGATCCGGCGATTGTCAATACGTGTTTCATTCCAATTCCTCACTTTCCTGTGAGCAAATAAGGAGAAAACGGACAACAAAAAGCGCCGTCCGCTGTAAAAAAGCAGACGACGCCATGAATAACCAGGTTGACCGGCTAAAGTACTCATGTCTTCGATCTCAACTTTCCTACGCTGGTATTATCCAGTTCAGGTGACAGGGTCGAAAACAGAGTGGTTTTCCTCTCAGCCGGACTCCTCCAGCTCCCCTAGTTGCTCGTAATTTAAATTCTTTTTCACTGTATCACAGCACCATCAAAAAAACGAGCCGAAGCTCGTTTTTACAAGTATCCAAGTGGGTTAACCGTGTTAGCAGGTCCTGACGCGCTATATTGATATCCACCAATATGCAGTTCAAAGTGCAAATGCGGTCCTGTCGAATTACCCGTACTCCCAAGAGTACCAAGCGTTTGACCTTGAGTGACCGTTTGACCTGCTGAAACCGATAACGAATTCATATGACCGTACACCGTTGTATACACTTGACCGTCAAGGAAATGGGAAATCATGACGTGATTCCCGTAAGGTCCGCCGCTTCCGGCCGTAATGACTGTTCCGGAAGCCGCCGCACGAATTGGCGATCCGACAGGTCCGCTGAAATCGACACCGTTATGGAAAGTATAACCGTTCGCTCCACTGGCCGGTCCGAATCCTTGTGAGACACCACCCGAAGCCGGACGAACAAACTTCGCCGATCCGGTCGGTCCACTGCTGACAGGAGTCGGAACAACCGTTGATTCACTTGATTCATGCTTTGATTTTGCTGCTTCTTTTGCTGCTTTTGCTGCTTTTTCCGCTGCTGCCTTTTCGGCCGCCGCTTTTTCTGCGGCGGCTTTCGCTGCTGCTTTTGCTGCCGCAATCGCTCTTTCTTGAGCTTCTAAAGTCGCCTGTAATTCTTTGGCACTCAACAGTTTTGTCGTAAACTTCGTCTTCCCTTTACGTAATTTTTTCAGGGTTGCGCTCCGTTCTTTCATCTGTTGTTTTAATTGTTTCTTTTGAATGAGCAATGATTTTTTTTCTTGAACACGCTCTTCTTTTTTAGTGATGAGGTTCTTTTTCATTTCCGCCAGCTTTTCCTGTGTTTCCAAATAAGCAGAAATCATTTTATCATCTTGTTCGGCGATTTTTTTACCGGCCATGACACGGCTGAATAAATCCCCCAGGTCTTTCGAACCAAAAATGACTTCTTCCCATTTGATCGAATTACCGTCGTTTTCTTGAAGTACACGTAACCGGTCTCCGAGCAACTCTTCTTGACGTGTGAGCATGATTTCATAGCGGACGATTTCCGCTTCCAGATCTTCAATCTGAAGGTTTAGTTGTTTAATCTGCTTATTTTTTTCGGAAATCCGGAAAATATTTTCATTAATCGCTACATCAATTTTATTGATTTCGCGTTGTTCCGCCGATATTTTGGCTTCTTGATTTTTAATGGCTTTTTCCAATCGACGCTGTTCTGTCGCATTTTGAGATTTCTTTTCTTTAATCGTTGCAGCATGACCAGAAGTCGGCGCAGTTGATACGAGCAACACTCCTAACAATACCGTTGACAACAATTTTTTTAACATGTCTCATTTCCTCACTTATGTATGATTTCTTATTTGAAAAGTAGTTAATTCAAAGTATTTATGTCTGAGATTGATTATAGCATCGTAATAGTTTCAGTAAAATTTCATTTATGTTTCAAGTGAAAGCGTTTTTTTGTAATATAACATTTTTCATTTTGATCAAGACACACAAAAAAAGCGATTGCCATAGCAATCGCTTTTTCCGTAATTATAACATCGACATTGGATTTACAGAATTCGCCGGTCCTGAAGCACTGTAGCTGTAACCACCTACATGAATTTCAAAGTGTAAGTGCGGGCCTGTTGAATTCCCTGTGCTGCCAAGGGCACCGATTTGTTGTCCTTGACTGACACGTTGTCCAGCATGTGCATTTAATGAACTCATATGCGCGTAAACCGTTGTATATGTTTTTCCATTTAATTGGTGTGCGATCATGACATGATTACCGTACGGACCACCACTTGATGCAGTGATAACCGTTCCTGTTGCTGCTGCAACAATCGGCGTACCGACCGGCGCTCCGAAATCAATTCCATTGTGGAAAGAATAACCGTTCGAACCGCTTGCTGAACCATATCCTTGTGTGATTGATCCACTTGTCGGATGAATAAACATAGAAGAAGATGATGGAGCAGGTGTTGGTGCTGCCGGTTCCGGTGTTGGTGCCGGTGCTGCTTTCGGCACAGTCACAGATGGCGTAGATTGTTTCGTCGACGTAGCAGGTGTTGACGATTTTTGTTCCGCTTTGGCTGCTGCTTTAGCAGCGGCTGCTTCTGCCGCCTGTTGTTCAGCTGCTGCTTGTGCTGCCTGTGCTTCTGCACGTGCTTTTGCTTCACGTGCCGCTTGCGCTTGACGCTCTTTTTCGATTCGTGCTTCACGTTCGCGAGCTGCTTTTTCAGCTGCAATTGCTTGCTCTTGCGCGATCAAAATTTGTTGTACTTCTTTTGCATCCATCAACTGAGTTTCAAATTTCTTTTTCTGTTTCCGGAGTTCTTTTAAGCGTTTGTTACGTTCTTTGAGCTGTTGCTCAAGTTCCGCTTGTTGACGTTTCAACTCTTGTTTCTCCGTCACAAGTTTTGCTTTTTTATCTTTTAATTCTTGTTGAGCAGCTGCTAATTTTTTTTGTGTGTTTTGATAATCGGTAATCATTTTATCATCTTGTTGTGAGATGGATTTCCCCGCTAAAACGCGGCTGACCAGATCCCCGACATCTTTTGATCCAAAAATGACTTCTTCCCATTTAATGGAGTTCCCATCATTTTCTTGCATGACACGAAGACGGTCACCAAGCAGTTTTTCTTGGCGTTTTAATTTCGCTTTGTACTTTTCGATCTGCTTTCCAAGTTCAACGATTTCTGCTTCAGTTGCTTTGATCTGACGGTCTTTTGTTTCAACTGCAAACATTTTTTCGTTTAATGCTTCGTCCAAGCGGTTAACTTCTTGCTGAGTCTTGGAAATTTTTTGTCCTTCTTGATTAACGGACGATTCTAAGTTTTTTTGTGTTTTGGCATTTTCTTGTTGCTTCTGTTCGTTTTTAGCTTTTTGTTCACTTAAGTCATCTGCTGCTACGAAGTGAGGAGTCGATGAAAGAATAAGTGCCGAAACGATGAGCGACGCGAACGTTTTTTTCATGTAGTATTCCCTCTTTTTCTGTGTAGTTTATATAAGTAATCGAATGATGATATTTAAATTTAGTAATACTTTTTAAAAATTATAAGAACGTTTTTGATTATAGCATTCATTTTCCTTGTATTATATTTCAGTGAGATGTCATTTTGGATAAGTTCTCTTTTCGCTCCTATCCAGACACCCCAACCGGATCTTCTTCATTGCGTGTTGGAAAAGAGTTTGACACACTATGACTATCGAAGTAAAGGAGGAACTGTTATGTATTTAGATCATACCGGCATCGCTGTTCGGGATATGCAGGAAGCGATTACGTTTTATACGACCGTTTTAGGAGGAACGTTAATTCGTGAGTACAGCAATCCGACACCGGGGGTTGCGTCTAATATTGCTGTCATTGAATTTGAAGATGCGCATATTGAATTGTTGACTCCTACAAGTCCGGAAAGTCCGATTGCCCGCTTTTTAAAACAACGGGGAAAAGGCGTTCATCATATTGCCTATCGTGTTGATGATTTGGACCAAGCCATTTTGGAAGCAAAACAACGGGGAATTACATTTTTAGAGGACACCTACCGTCAAACTCCGCTCGGCCGACGATTAATCTATATGGACCCCCGTCATTCGCATGGGGTCATTACGGAACTTTGTGATTATCCGGAAAACTAAAAAATGAGGCTGGGACATAACTAGCTGGCTTTTAAAGAAAATAAGGGATTGCCATCGTCACGATGGCAATCCCTTATTTTTTTTCATCACCTCTTGTTAAAATGCCCCTCGGGCAATACTTTGGGTGAGCCACTTTCTCAGATTTACTGCCATAAGGATGAAGCCCAGCTCACGTTTCACCTTTGCTTTTCCTCTTACGGAAAAACGAGTGAAACGCAAATTAGCCTTCAGATTCCCAAAAACTGGTTCTACGTCTATCTTACGTTTCGCGTAGATTTTCCCGGTTTTTTGATCTGAAAGCAGGTCCTTTACCTGTTCCTTTTGCTCTTCCCACGAAACGTTTACTCGGACTTGGCGATGACGACCCTTCTCTGCCTTGGTACAGAGGGATCGAAGCGGGCAGTCATCACAACTCTCACTTTCGTACACCTTGAAATCGCGGGTAAAACCATATCGATCCGTTCTCTTAGACATGTAACGGAACGTCACGTTCTGCCCGTTCGGGCATACAAAGTGATCGGTCGTTTCATCGTAGGACCAGTTGACGAGATTAAAAGGATCATCACGCCATTTTCGCGTCTTCTCTTTTTGAAACATCGTATAGGGAACGAGCGGAATGCGCCCTCGGCGCATCAGAATCTCCTGATAATTTTCTTGGCTTCCATAGCCGGCGTCCGCAACGATATGTTTCGGTAAAGTAAGATACGAGGAAACCTCATCTAAAAATGGGATTAACGTGCGGGCATCGGTCGGATTGGGATAGACATCATAAGCGAGGGTATATTGACCTTCGGTCGCAATCTGCACGTTGTACCCCGGCTTGAGTTGTCCATTTTGCATATGATCTTCCTTCATCCGCATAAATGTCGCATCCGTATCCGTTTTCGAATAGCTGTTCCGTCCATCGAACGTTTCCTTTTGGACGGCATACTTCCTTTTTCTTTCCACGAACTCAGCGAACTTTTTTCGGAAAAGATGGGGTTGCTTTCGTTCGGAACGAAGCCGTTTTCTCTCCTGCGTATCTGAACTTGCCTCGATTTCTTGATTGATAGAAGCGATTCGTTCCTCCAAAACATCACCGATGTGCTCGAGTTCAGGAAGGGTCAGTTCGTCTGGACTTTCTCGTTCAATCTCCGGTAAGATTTCTTGTGCGACGAGTTCTTCATAGAGAAGATTAGACTTTTCAACGAGCGACACACTATATCGCTCGACGGATTTTCGCCAGACGAACGTATATCGATTCGCATTCGCTTCTAGTTTCGTACCATCAATGAAGATCGCTTCTTCCTTAATTTCTCCCATCTCGACGAGATGGCAACGGAAGGTGACGAACGCCTGCTTAAGGATAGGTGTGACTGCCGGGTGCACTCGAAAGCGATTGATAGTACGATAGCTCGGTTCATTCCCTTGAGCGAGCCACATCATACGCAGGCTGTCTTGAAGGAGTCCTTCGATCTTCCGACCAGAGAAGACCGATTGCGTATAGGCGCATAAAATGATCTTCATCATCATGCGTGGATGATAGGCGGGGCAGCCTGTCGTTCGAGTAAAAGGTTCAAAGGCATCGTCGGGAATGGACTCGACAAGATGATGAACGGCGAATGCGATATCGTTTTCTTGAAGACGAATTTCTAAATCTAAAGGCAGAACCAGCTGGTTCATGGTATAATTTTTAAACATAAGGACACCTCCGATAGTTATGGTTTGGTCACTTTAACTTTATCAGAGGCAGTCCTTATTTGTTTACTTAAAATCGGTTTTTCATCATAGAAGAAGGCCCTCGAAACGAAAAACGTTTCGAGGGCCTTCTCATTTATAAAACTGAGTTATGTCCCAGCCTCATTTTCACTTTAAGCAGTTATCCTAATTTAGCTAGCATTTCGCGATTAAATGCCGGAATATCATCCGGTTGACGGCTCGACACGAAGTTGTCATCGACGACTACTTCCTTGTCTTCATACGACACTCCCGCATTCTCTAAATCGATTCGAATCGATTTATATCCTGTCATTTTGCGTCCCTTGACGATTTTCGCGTTAATCATCAATTGTGGACCGTGACAGATTGAGAAGATTGGCTTTTTAGATGTATCAAACTCTTCCGTAAATGTGACGAAACGATCGTCTTCACGGAGTAAGTCCGGAGAAAAACCGCCTGGAATCAATAGTGCGTCAAAGTCTGAAGAAGATGTTTCATCAATCGTTACATCGACTGTTACTTTTGCTTCTTCTTGTTTCCCGACGAGTTCTGCACCTTTTTCTGTTCCGATGACTGTTACTTCATGACCCGCTTCTTTTAACGCATCGACAGGACCTGTAAACTCGACATCTTCAAAATGATCAGCAAGCACGACTGCTACTTTTTTACCCATTGTTGCTCATCCCCCAAATTAAAGTTTTTGTTACTTGTCCATTCCCCGGTCTCGCGGTGAAACCGGATCGTCCGGCATCTCGTCTTTTCCTTTTAATACTTCTTCCTGTTGTTCGGGTGAAAGCTCACGTTCCTTGTCCGTCAAACGTTTTCGTTCGTCTTCAAACTGTTCGTTTGGTCGTTCCGTTTCTTTTGGAGCCATCTGCTTCCCCTCCTTCAACGAGGATAAAATTTTAGTTGTCTAAAGAATCCACGACTTTTACTGACAAATCCACATCGATGTTGCCACGTGTTGCTTTTGAATACGGGCAGAACTGATGCGTTTTTTCCAGCAAGTCCTGTGCTTCTTCTTCTGTTACGCCAACTACTTCGACAACAAGTTTAGCAGCAATTTTGACGCCGCCTGCTTCTTCGTCTTCAAGTAAGCTGACTTCAGAATTCGTACGTGTCTCAACACGTTTTTTATCTTGGCGAGCCATCAGGTTGAATGCCCCGTCAAAGCATGCAGCGTATCCTGCTGCGAATAATTGTTCTGGATTTGAAGTAGGAATATCTTCTTTGCCTTTCGTACCTGGCATGACAAGATCTAAATTAATTACGTTATCGTCAGAGGCGACCTTTCCATCGCGTCCCCCTACTGCAGTTGCACGTGAAGTAAGAATTGTTTTCGTCATGAATAAGAACCCCTTTATCCGCTAATTTTAGTAGCTTGTTTCGGCCACATAGACTGTATTACCACTGTCTCGACAAGAATAAACAATGAAAGGTGTTCTTTTTCACAAAAAAAGACTACACCGAAGTGTAGTCTTCCGTCTTACATTCAAACGATTTCTTCCGTCACCGGTTCTTTTTCCGGCAACTGTAGATAAATCGATTTAACTTGATGATTGTCGACTTCCATGACTTTGACCGTATGGTTTTTATAACGGAATTCCTGACCGCTCGATACTTCCGTATCCTGTGCCATGACCCAGCCGCCAATTGTATCAATGTCTTCTTCTTCAATTCCGAGATTAAACCGTTCGTTCAAGTCGTCAATCAAGACACGACCTGAAATCCGGTACAAGCGCTCATGAATCTGTTCGATGTCCGCTTTTTCATCTTTATCAAACTCATCGCGAATTTCACCGACGATTTCCTCCAGGATATCTTCCATCGTGATGACGCCGGCTGTTCCACCGTACTCATCGATGACAAGCGCCATCGGTGTACGTTCGACCTGCATCTTCAGCATCGCGTCTTGTAACGGAGAATATTCCGATACAATCGGCAGGTTGTGCACATAAAAGCTCAGTGCTTTCCCTTTGTTCGCCATATGATCCGTGAACAATTGTTTCGCATTGATAAATCCTAAGATTTTATCTTTGTCGCCTTCTTCTGCAACCGGATACCGGGTGAACTGGTATTCTTCAACAAGGGCAATGATGTCCTCCATCGATGCATCGTTTGAGATCGTAATCAGATCCGTCCGCGGCAACATGATATCTTTCGCGATCCGTTCATCAAACGAAAAGATGTTTTGCATGTACGACAACTCAGTTTGATTGATTTCACCGCTTTTGTAGCTTTGTGTCATGATGATTTTGATTTCTTCTTCCGAGTGAGCGTCTTCATGACCAACGGGTTCGACACCAAACAGGCGCAAGAAGACCCGTGCTGAGCCGTTGAGCAGCCAAATGACGGGTTTCATTACTTTCCCGAACCAATAAAGCGGAGGGGCAAGCAACATCGTAATGGCTTCCGTTTTTTGAATCGCCAGTGATTTCGGTGCCAGTTCTCCGAGGACGACGTGTAAAAATGTCACGACGGAAAAGGCTAACGTAAAGGAAACGACCGTCGAGACGGATTCCGGAAGTGCAATCTCCTTGAATACCATCGCGAGAATCGCACCGACCGTCGATTCGCCTAACCAACCCAGTCCAAGGGCCGTCACGGTAATCCCGAGCTGACAGGCAGATAAATAATAATCCAGGTTGTCTAATAATTTTTTCGCCGTCTTCGCGGTTTTACTGCCTTCTGTAATCAATTGATCGATTCGGGACATTCTCATTTTGACAACTGAAAATTCTGCTGCGACAAAAAAAGCGGTCAGCACAATTAAAAGTGCAATAATCAAAAGCCGAATGATAATCGTTGTTGTATCGAATGTCTCCACTGCGTGTGTACTGTCCAATCGTTTCCCCAAACTAAGGGGATTCACCTCCATTTAAATTAAGCCGATCAGCTTCTCATCGGTCTTCTCCACCAAAAAGAAGCTTGTTTTTAATGAACAAGCTTCTCTACTTTTTCATATTCATACTATAACGGAACTCTCGGAAAATGTGTACTTGCAGATAATCTTTCTTTTCCCTTACACGACATACAGGATGAATACGACAATCATTAACAGCATGGCGATCCCTTTTAATAAGGCACTCGACAGAATGCCCAACACAGTACCGATTCCGATTGAAACAGAATCCTTCCATGTTTTCTTACTGATGATTTTTTCCGTTAAAATCGCAAAGACGAACGGGAAAATCAACAATCCAATCCCAGGCAGGATAAAGGGACCGGCAATCAAACCGACGGTCGTCGCGATTTTTGCGGCCTGTGAACCGCCGCGTCGATCAACGGTATAAGAGCTGACCAAATAATCTAACGTAAATAACAGGATAACGAAGATAGCTTGAATGACCCAGAAACTGACGGTCAACTCGGTAAAACCGAATCCAAATCCATAAATCAAAAATCCAATGATGAGTAACGGTGCACTTGGAATGACAGGATAGACAAGTCCTGCGAACGCAGCCAAAAAACAGACTGCAATCAAACTCCATAATATGATAGTCATGCCAATCTCCTACTTTCTGCTGTTCTTTCTTCTCTTGATTACGTTAAAAAGCTGCGACTGGTTTCATGAAAGTGCCCTTTTTTGAGCCTGCTCCAAATGTTGACGGTCCCAGTCGTTTAATGCCGACCAGTCGACCTCCGAGCAGACAAATGGAATGAACCGGTCAATGCTCGCTCTATGTTCCGGTAAAGCATTCCGTTTCATGATTTCAAGTGACTCAAGCATCGTCGAAAGGACTGAAATATCCTCTTCGCCGTAATGCCGCAGTTGATAAAACGTCAAGTACAACAGTTCAGAAAACGCGAGCCGCTTGACTGTCACCGACCCTTCCCCGTTGACCAGGAGATTACCGTCCGGAAGCATGGTGTACCGTCTGAATAAATCACCGATTTGCCGCATCGCATGGCGTGCTGTATTCGGGTCATTGATACCGGGTGAAATCGCCCGAAGTGCCACCTCAGACAGCTTTTGAATCACAAACGCAAAATCTTGTTCTGCCGAACGCGTTGGGCCGACAAGAATTCCTTGTTCCACGTTCTCTTTTTCGGCACTGCCGATCCGTTGTCCTTGCGTGACGTAACTTCCGATCGTCACCTCAATCGCGACGCGTTCACCTGACTTCATCAGTAATTCATAATCAATTGCCTGTAAATAACCGGTTTGCAGAGCGGTAAGTCCGAATGAATACGTCGACCGGTTTTCCGGCACCAATTGATACTGACCTCCGTTTATCGCTTCCACATGCTCTTCAATCAGCGTACAGCCTTCTTCATGTAAACGATCGAGTAGCGTCGTGACCCGAATCGATTGACTGACGATATGCACGAATGCGACAAAGGCAATGACCGCGATTAACACAACGATGACGGCGACGGCAGAAGCGACGACACTATCTTTCAATGACGGTCGCATGAAGAACAACATCGTAATCGAATACGTGACGGTTCCGATAAAAATCCCGAAAATATGTTGAACTTGTCGATTTTCAATAAAGTTCGGTAAGGTACGGGGAGAAAATTGTGAGGAATAGGTTGTCAGGACGACCAAAATCGTCGAGAACGTAAATGTCATCATCGTTAATAATCCGGTAAAGACTGCACTGTGAATGATCTGAGCCAAACCGAGTGTTGTTTTCCAGTCATTCGGAAACAGTTCTTTTGCATACAAATCCACCATCAGAACAACCGCCGTCAACACTGCTCCGCCTACCCCATAAAGGAGCGGCCACCACCAATTCGTTTCCCGGTAAACCAATTTCAGCTTTTGCACATTCCATCCACTCCACTCTAATATATCGATATATTTTTAATTCCTGTTTCTTCATCTAGTAAAACGTCCTCAGGCATCTTTATTAAAATCCGCCGAGTCAATTCACTTTGTGAAAGTGTCGGTTTGTGTTTTACTTCTTCACATAACGTGAATAACTTAAGTGTTATCAAAACGAATTGGAGATGAAAAGCTATGTCAGAGCATACTGAATCAACACTCAACACAGATTTCACTAAAATTTTCATTAACGGTCAGTGGCGCAAAGGCGCAAGTGACAGCAATATGACAAATACGAATCCTTTCACGGGCGAAACGCTGTTTGAGATTTCAGCAGCTAACAACGATGACTTGGATGATGCTTACCAATCTGCCAAAGTCGCCCAAAAAGAGTGGGCAAAAGTGCCGGCACTGAAACGCCAAGGATTGATTGAAGAATTTTTAAAAGTCATGTACGAAGAAAAAGAAACAATCGTCAATTGGCTGATTAAGGAGTCCGGCAGTACACGCATTAAAGCTGAAGGCGAGTTCCTTGCCTCTGTCTTGATCGTCAAAGAAGCTGCTACTTTCCCATTACGGATGCACGGCGAAATTCGTCCGTCTGTCGTACCGGGCAAAGAAAACCGGATTTACCGGAAAGCGCTTGGTGTCATCGGCGTCATCAGCCCATGGAACTTCCCGTTCCACCTTGCTGTCCGTTCAATCGCAACAGCTATCGCTATCGGGAACGCGGTCGTCGTCAAACCGGCAACTGATACACCGGTTTCAGGCGGTTTGATTTTCGCCAGTCTTTTTGAAAAAGCCGGCTTACCAAAAGGTGTTTTAAACGTCATCGTCGGTCGCGGATCAGAAATCGGCGACTCCATCGTCGAGCATCCGGTTCCACGTTTGATTTCATTCACGGGTTCTACTGAAGTCGGCCGTCACATCGGTGAACTTGCAGGAAAACACTTGAAAAAGACAGCGCTTGAACTCGGCGGAAACAATGTATTCGTCGTACTGGACGATGCTGATCTTGATCGTGCCGTCGAATCAGCGGTTTACAGCAAGTTCTATCACCAAGGTCAAATTTGTATGTCGACGAACCGGATTTTGGTTGCTCAATCCATTCATGATGAATTCGTTGAAAAATACGTTGCGCGTGTCAAAGAACTTCAATTTGGTGATCCATCAAACGGACGCACACAAGTCGGACCGTTGATCAACCAATCGCAAGTCGACCGCATCATGGAAGAAATCGAAAAAACTAAAGCAGCGGGTGCAACAGTCCTTGTCGGCGGTGAAGCAGACGGAAACGTCATCGCTCCTACGGTCGTAACAGGCGTTACAAACGATATGCCGCTTGCTAAAAACGAAATCTTCGGACCAGTCGCTGTCATCATTCCATTTAAAGACGACGCAGAGGCACTTGAACTCGCCAACTCACTTCCTTACGGATTAAGCGGTGCTGTTCACGGTTCTTCAATTGAACGCGCAACAGAATTTGCACTTCAAGTCGAAACAGGCATGATTCACATCAATGATCAATCCGTCAACGATGAGCCGCATATGCCGTTCGGCGGCGAAAAAGACTCAGGTCTCGGCCGCTTCAACGGAGAATGGGTCCTTGAAGAATTCTCGACTGTGCAGTGGTTGTCTGTCATGCACGAACGCCGTCAGTACAAACCATTCTTTGAATAAGATAAGCTTAAATATGAAGTACGGGGTTTCCCGTACTTCTACATATAGATAGAAAGGAAGATGACTATGCCATTACTGCGTTTTGATGTCATTGAAGGGCGCTCGGATGAAGAACTGAAACTTTTACTCGATACTGCCCATGAGGCGATGCTGGAAGCTTTTGACGTACCGGAACGGGATCGTTATCAAATCGTTCATACGCATAAAGCGAACGAAATGATCATTGAGGATACCCGACTCGGGTTGACACGTTCCAATCAAGTCGTCGTTATCAGCGTGACAAGTAAAACACGGACAGAGGAGAAAAAGCAGGCACTCTATCGTTTACTGGCTGAACGGTTGGAAGCTGTATGTGGACTCTCGCCTGCTGATCTGATGGTCTCAATCGTCGAGAATGATGCAGCTGACTGGAGTTTCGGTTTAGGAAAAGCACAATTTTTAACCGGTGATCTGTAACATTCAAAAAAAGAGTCTGAACTCGTTTAACGAGCTCAGACTCTTTTTGAATTACTTTTGATGTTCTGCCGGGTTTTCCCGTTGTAACGGCGCTTTCCAGTCAAATGTCTCCGGTACAAAGTCGAGTCCGCCCGGATGGAACGGTTGGCAACGTAACAAACGACGGGTCGTCAAATAACCGCCCCTTAAGGCACCGTGTTTCTCGATTGCTTCTTTTCCGTAATGCGAGCAGGTCGGATAAAATCGGCAGGTCGCTGGTTTCATCGGTGAAATCACTTTTTGATAAAAATGAATCCCACCGAGCAGAATTTGTTTCATATAGTGTCACCTTCTTTTTCCTTACTCTAACGCATATGAAAAGGATTTTCTGCTTAAGTGAATTATACTACCTTTGACAACTACTAAAAAGGACGTGTATTTACTATGCGAGCTCTCACATTTCGTACCTTCGGAGATTCAAGTGTACTGCATTACGAAGAACACCCGACTCCTGAAATCCAGTCGAATGAAGTATTAATTGAAATGAAGGCTATCGGATTAAACTTTGCCGACATCTACCGCCGGAAAGGCAATTATCATTTGGAAGGCACGCCGCCTTACCTGCTCGGTTACGAGGGTTCAGGCATCATTACACAAATCGGTGCTGCTGTGACTGATCTTCAAGTCGGGCAACGTGTCGCCTTTGCCGACGTCCCGAACGCGAATGCCGAATTCGTTGCCGCACCCATCGATAAAGTGATTCCTTTACCGGATTTTGTTTCGTACGAAACAGCCGCTTCCGTTCTATTACAAGGTTTGACTGCGCACTACCTGACACGGGACAGCTATACCATCCGGCCGAAAGATTTGGTATTGGTCCACGCAGCAGCCGGTGGCGTCGGTCAATTGTTGACACAGATTGTCCGATTACACGGAGCCATTCCGATTGGTTTAACGTCATCGATGGAAAAGGCGGATATCGCTAAACAAGCCGGTGCCGAACATGTCTTTTTATATTCGGATAACTGGGTCGAACAGATTTTAACACTGACGGATCAGCGTGGCGTCGATGTCGTCTACGAATCGGTCGGATCGACGTTGATGAACAGTTTCGAAGTGACGAAAATCCATGGAACAGTCGTCTTTTACGGCATGGCCGGCGGTGATCCGGTTTCTGTCGACCCACGGTTCCTGATGGATACTTCGAAAACACTGACCGGCGGTGATTTATGGAACGTCCTGACGACTCGTGAAGAACGTATCCGTCGGGCCGGAGAATTGTTCAGTTGGTTGGAATCCGGTCAACTGCAAATCGCTTCTCCGACTACCTTCTCCCTCTCGGACGGACAACGGGCTCATGATTACTTGGAAAGCCGTCAGAGCACCTTAAAAATCTTATTACTCCCTTAATCTGAAATGCACTCTTCCTTCATTAGGTTGGGTGTTTTTTCGTCTGGAATGATTACAAAAGAGAAACAATTCTTTTTCTCAGCAATTCATCGACTTAAGTAGTTGCTTTCCTTCATAAAAAGGCGTAAAGTAAATTTCATCAAAACCAGAAACTTAAATTAGTTTTTAGTTTCAAGAAGGAGATTTGATTTATGTTTCGTTCAGAATGGAAAAAATTAAAAAGCCCGATGATGATCATCGTGATTCTTGCACTTATCCTCGTCCCGTTTCTTTATAACTCGATCTTTTTATCTGCTTTTTGGGATCCGTATGGTAAGACAGAAAACATTAAGGTCGCAGTCGTCAATGAAGACAAGGCGACGAAGTTCGAAGGAGAAAAAATTGATATCGGAAATCAGTTCGTCAAAAAACTGAAAAAAAATGATGACTTTGACTGGCAGTATCTCTCACGTAAAGATGCGGCTAAAAAGCTTCGCGCCGGTGATATTTACATGACAGTCGTCATCCCAAAGAAGTTTTCTCATAATGCGACTACTTTACTCGACGATCATCCGAAAAAAATTGAGTTGGAATATTATCTGAATCCAGCCAAAAACTATTCCGGTACGCAGATTTCCAGCGCTGCCGCTAAGCAATTGAACGAAAAAATCCGGAAATCCGTCACGAAACAATACAGCAGTGCGATTTTCGGATCCCTTAAAAAAATTGCCAAAGGACTAGAAGATGCATCCGAAGGTTCAGCCAAACTGGAAGATGGCGCGAAGAAAACGACAGATGGCGCAAAAACACTGACGACGAATCTCAGTAAACTAACGAGTGGGACAAATGAGTTGTCCACGAATTTAACAAAAGCCGCGGACGGTTCCGTCCAGCTTACAAGCGGTCTCAACACGTTAAGCGGTGGAACAAAAACACTGGCAGAGAAGTCCGGTGAATTATCGAGCGGCCTCAATCAACTCGATGACAACAGCGGAAAGTTAATGAAAGGTTCAGCCGATCTACAGGCCGGATCGACAAAACTCCGCCAAGGTCTCGAAAGTTCAGCTGCCGGATCCACAAAACTTCGTCAAGGTCTCGAAAGTTCAGCTGCCGGATCGACGGAACTCCGTCAAGGTCTCGAAACAGCTTCGGCCGGTGCGTCGAAGCTCGACAACAACCTGCCGGAGTTCACAGCCGGTCTCGATCAACTGAACGCCCGGGCTCAAGAAGCCAATGCCTCGCTGGTAGCAGTCAACGATGCGGCGGATACGTTAAAACAAGAGTTAAGTACTCGTCGTGAAGCACTTGAAGAAAATGTCGCGAGTATCAAGGCAGTCATTGCTTCATCTGAAACTTTAACGGAAGAAGAAAAAGGTGCTTTGCTTCAATCCATCGCAACGATGGAACAAAACGTTCAAAATTTAGCACAGCAAGAATCGACACTTGATGCAAGCCTCGCTAAAGCGAATGATGCAACAGAAAAAATTAATCAGCTTGCGGTTGGTGGTCAAAGTATTGCTTCTGCCGTCTCGCAACTCGATGGTGGGCTCGCACAACTGCTTGACGGTTCAAAACGATTGGAACAAGGACAAACCCAACTACTTGCTGGTTCAAAACAATTAGAGCAAGGACAAACTCAACTACTTGCCGGTGCAAAAAGTCTCGAACAAGGACAAGGCACGCTCACGCAAGGTTTGACGGCCTATACAGACGGCGTGCATAAAGCAGCTGTCGGAAGCACCCAATTAACGGCTGGTGCCCAGCAACTGGCAACCGGTGCGAACGATGCCAGTACAGCATCCGGTCAATTGACTTCTGGTCTCGGTCAGCTGTCAGACGGTGCCGTCGCCATTTCTTCCGGTGCCGGTCAACTGACGGATGGCGCTTCACGCTTGGCAGATGGAAACTCGAAACTTGCCGATGGTGCCAACACATTGAAAACCGAACTCGGTAAAGGCGCGAAAGATGCGACTGTCAAACCATCCAACGCCCGGGACAACATGCTCGCTGAACCGGTTGTCTTAAAAGAACATGATTATTCGACCGTCAACAACTACGGATCAGGTCTTGCGGCTTACATCCTCAGCATCGCCTTGTTTGCCGGTGCCTTGATGTTCTCTTCTGTTTACCAGATCCGTCCTGAACATGGTGAGACATTAACGTGGCGGTTCCTCATCGGAAAACTGTCGATCATCTTACCGATTGGTGCGTTACAAGGGATTGCGGCTTCCGTCGCCATTATTTATGTACTTGATGCCGATGTTGCAAGCACCCCTGCACTGTATGGTTTCGCTGCTTTGACAGGGATGACGTTCATCACACTACTCTTTACGTTAACCATGCTCTTTGGTCGGGTCGGACAATTCAGCGCCTTCCTACTGTTGTTACTGCAAATTGGCGGCAGCGGCGGAACATTCCCGGTCGAAATGACACCAAGCTTTTTCCAATCGATTCACCGCTTCCTGCCGATGACATATTCAGTCACAGGTTTCCGTGAGGCACTTGGAATCGGCGTTACTGACACACTCATCACAAACGTACAAATCCTTGGTTTGATTCTGTTTTCTGCACTTGTTATCAGCTTCGCTGGTGCTTTAGGCGGAAAACGAATCTTACTCTCAACGAAAGCGAGAAAACGCCATGACACTGTCTGATAAAGAACATCTCATTTTAGATGCGGCGATGGCCTGCTTTTCAGAACTCGGATATAAAGGAACGACTATCGAACGGGTTGCCAAACGGGCTCATGTCGGAAAACCAACCGTCTATCAATTGTTTGAAAGTAAACTTGATTTGTTTGAATCCCTCGTCACACGGGTGTTGCAGGAGATGAAGGCAGAAGCGGAAAATGCCTATACGACGACAGCTTCGGTCGAAGAAAATAAACAGGCGATGATTGATGCCATTGTCAATCATCAACAGCAGCATCTGTTTATCTTACAAATCACACAAGAAACCCAGACACTGAAACTTCAGGAGATGTCGGAGCTACGGATTCGAATCGAGCAGCATATCGTCGAATATATAAAGAATCTGCTGGAAACACGGTTGGAACTTGAAAAACGTTCTCCGGCCGTTCCGGTCGAAGTAACTGCGTTCTTACTGTTCAAGACGTATATTGCCTTGATTTCTGAATGGCCGCTGATTGGGAAACCGCTTGAATTAAAAACAATCAGTCAAGCGATGTTAAAATTGTTATAATGAAAACAGCCTCTCGATGAATGGAGAGGCTGTTTTTGCGTGATCGATCCTTACTCGTACTTGAATGGAGTGTTTTATTTGTCCCAGCTTTTACTGTCCAATTTTCTGTTCACGTTAGCTTTGCTGGTCTACGTCATTGTATCGCTCGTTGATATGTGGAAATCGTACACCCGCACCAGCTCCAAAACAGATTTTCTGTTTTTCATTTTAACATTGATCACCTTATTTATCGGATTTCTTGTATCCCCTTTCCTCGGGCTTGCCTTTCAATGGAAACGAAGCCGGACGAAACGGATCATCGGGATTTTACTTATCGCCGTCCCTTTAATGCTCGTTCTTGTAAGCCGTTTTTTATAATCACATGTGTCATCCATCGAACGATCCGTGCTTATTCAAGCGGATCGTTTTTTCATGTTCTTCCGCCTAAAAACAGTTTACGCAACAGTTCTTTTTCCGGCATCGGTGCCGCATTAAACGCTTCAAGGTACGGTCGGTCATCGTACTTCACTTCAATGACATTCACGTTCCACTCTCCGCTGTTCAGTTCGACTACCGCAAATGGTGCTACAGCTTCCGGCTGACAGCCTAGCGCCCCCGGATTCAGGTAAGTTATCCCCATCGCCCGGACCAACTGTTTCGGATGATGATGCCCAAAGCAAATCAGACTCGCCTGCTCGCCTTTAAAGAGCTCGGGCAGGGATTGTTCTGTTCCGTCCACCGTATCTGCCAACGGTTCCTCTCCAATCGCTTTTGTTTCATCCAGATACGCATAATGTGTAAACAATGCTTCCTGTTCCGAAAATGTTTTTCGGACGGTTCTTGGGAGCTGCTCCAAAAAACGTTGATTGTCCGGTGTTAACTGATCGGCAATCCATTGATGATGTTTTTTCGCATGACGGTAACTATCCGGATATTTTTGACCATGGATCAACGCAAGGACATTTTCGTCATGATTTCCGCTGATGGTCGTCATGTGTGGTGTCGATCGCACAATTTCGATGACTTCATTCGTTTGTGGTCCGATGCCAATCAAATCTCCGAGACAGAAAATTTCTGAGACATCTGCTTCTTCCGTTATTCTTTTTAAAACTGCTTCTAATGCCGTTGCATTGCCGTGAATATCCGTAATGACTGCAAATTTCATGAAACCGCCTCCAATGTTCAACTTATGCCATTCTTATCTTTCCCCTGATTTTAAGTTCAAAAATCACGAAAAATAAATTGTCAGAAAATATTGATTATTCATCTTACCCGTGTTAGGCTTAGAAAAATTCACGGAGAGGGGAATACACTTTATGTATGTAAACCACATTACTGGCCGACTGATTATTCTATGCTCGAGGGACTGAAACCTTTTCCGCTGATTTTCGGAATTGATTTTGGGCCCTCCTTTCGATGCATCGAATGAGGCGCCCGCAGGAATACTGGCGCCTATCCGATACCGGATAGGTTTTTTTCATGGCAAAGCGAAATAGAGAGAGGATGAGTGAGTTGAAAGAATATGCGATGGATCGAATGGTGAAAGTATCTGCCGGGATGGCAAATGCCGTGTTAGTGACGTTAGGGGTAGGATTATTGATTGAGACGTTCGGAAATCTCTTACATATTGAAATGTTACTGACAATCGGCGGCGTCGCCAAAGTCTTACTCGCCCCCGCACTCGGAGCCGGAATTGCTTATCAGCTTGGCGGAAACACCTTAGTCTTATTCAGTGCGATGATTGCCGCGACGATTGGCGGAGCCGCACTTCAACCGACGGATGCCGGTCTTGTCCTCGTACCGGGTCAACCAATCAGTGCGTTACTCGCAGCTGCTGTGGCCGTCTTCGTCGGAAAACGGATGACAGGGAAAACAAAATTCGACATGATGGTCATCCCGGTCAGTGCTGTTCTCGCCGGCGGTTTTACCGGTCTTGGTGCCGCTGCCGTCACAACACCTCTCCTCACACGATTCAGCGCAATGGTTACTGCGTCCGTCGAGTCTTCACCGATTGCAACATCGCTTGTTATTGCTCTTATCTTTAGTGTCTTATTGATGTCACCCGCTTCATCGGCTGCACTCGCAATCGCCCTTCAACTCGACCCGGTCGCCAGTGCCGCTGCTTTAATCGGTTGTTCAGCTCAGTTTGTCGGATTTACATTGATGGCATATCGTCAAACAGATCCCGGCGGTTTGATTGCTTCGTTCTTCGTCACACCAAAGGTTCAGTTTCCGAACATCGTTAAGAATCCAAGACTTGTCGTCGCTCCGTTCCTGGCCGCGATGATCTCGGCACCCATCGCCACACTTGTTCTTTCACTTGAAGTCCCTTATGAACTTGCGGGTCTCGGATTAAATTCAATGATTGCCCCACTCAACATCTTCGTTAATCAGGGTTTTAATGCGTTCCTGATCTTTTTTGCAACCGGCGTCGTCCTTCCCGGTGTCTTGACGCTCGTCTTTTACCGCATGACGACGATGGCCGGTTGGACAAAGATGGGCGACCTTCGATTAGAAATTCAATAGGTGCTCACGTTGCTGTTCCCTCATATAATGAAGGAACAGCTTTTTTACATGAAAAAACTCCCGTTCATCGTGTGATGAACGGGAGCTCGGTATGATTCTGACTGGGCTCGAACCAGCGACCTCTACCCTGTCAAGGTAGCGCTCTCCCAGCTGAGCTACAGAATCATGATCGTGTGTCCTGGGTATATGTTTATTATAGCAACATATTGAAAACTGTAAAGACTTTTCTCTGATTTTTTTTATTATATTTTTTCTTTCTGCTCTACAGTTCAAAGTTGCAGGGTTTCGTTTCGTCCTCTACTATGTAAATAAGCACATATAAAATAAAGGAGGGGTAACTGTTGAATTTTTTAACAAGGTTTAGTTTAAAGAACTCTGTCGCTGTATTTATTATTGCTATTTTATTAGTTTTGGGCGGCGTATATTCGTTTTCTCAGCTTAAAGTGGATCAATTTCCTGAAATTGAATTTCCTCAAATTTCAGTAGAAGCTGTGTATCCAGGCGCATCTCCGGATGATGTCGATAAACAGGTCGTCTCAAAACTCGAGACAGCACTGAAAGGGATCGAGGGCTCGACAAAAATCACGAGCTCTGCTTATGAAAGTATCGGGATCATCAATATCGAATTCCCATTTGATACCGATATGGACAAGGTCGAACAACAAATCGATGCTGCGATCCAGGATGCTAACCTTCCGGAAGAAGCGACAACGAAGTTAAACCGCTTCTCATTTGGATCGTTCCCAATCTACAACATTTCCTTCTTTAGTAAAGACGGAAAAGAGATTGAGTCCCTTCTAAAAAATGAAATCGAACCGGAACTGAATAAAATTCCGGGCATCAACAGTGTTTCTGTTGGTGGTTACAAAGATGATTTAGTCCAGATTACTGTCGACAACAAAAAGGCAACAGCGGCCGGTTTATCGTTATCAAGCATTAAAGAACAAATCAATGCCAAATATGTTTCCTTCCCGTCTGGTCAGCTCGCAGAAGGTGATTCGAAGATTCCGATCCGGGTCGAAGAAAAACTGGAAAACTTGGATAAATTAAAAAATCTTCAATTGACGTCAAGTGTTGCTTCCGGTGCTGCTTCCGGCGGCCAGGGTCAACCTGCCCAATCAGGACCCCCGGCTGGTGCTACCGGCGAAACGGGTGCTCCGACAGAACAAGCGGAACCGGTTCGTCTTTCAGACATCGCTACCATTAAAGCTGTCTCGAAGCAAAGTGAAAAAACACGTTATGATTTAAAAGATTCTCTCTCGATGGCCATTACGAAAAAACAGGATGCTAATACGGTTGAAATCGCCGATGGTGTCACAAAAATCT
The DNA here is from genome assembly GCF_040549175.1 of Exiguobacterium sp. PvP048. Classification (NCBI taxonomy): domain Bacteria; kingdom Bacillati; phylum Bacillota; class Bacilli; order Caryophanales; genus Exiguobacterium; species Exiguobacterium sp. PvP048. Next base: position 113,377 of record NZ_JBEPSU010000004.1, read on the forward strand.
TAAACAAATACGATGACCAAATCGATTATACGATCGGGATTGATTCTGCAAAAGATATTGAAGAATCTGTTGCAACACTAGTAAAAGAAGGATTGCTCGGTGCGCTGTTTGCTTCACTCGCCGTTCTGCTGTTCTTACGTAATATCCGGGCGACGATCATTGCAATCGTCTCGATTCCGTTGTCGCTTTTGATTGCAGCCATTTTCTTGAACTGGCAGGATATTTCACTGAACATCATGACACTCGGTGGGATGGCCGTCGCTGTTGGTCGGGTCGTCGATGACAGTATCGTCGTCATCGAAAATATCTTCCGGCGGGTCCGCAAGTCGGATGGCGGGATGACGGATGAAGTCATTGAACAATCGACAAAAGAAATCTTGAAGGCCATCACGTCTTCGACGCTTACGACCGTCGTCGTCTTCTTGCCGATCGGCTTTGTCGGCGGTATTACCGGTAAATTCTTCTTACCGTTCGCCTTAACCATCATCTTCTCGTTACTCGCTTCCCTACTTGTCGCGATTACAATTGTACCGATCTTAGCGAAGTTCGCCTTTAAAAAGGTACCGGCGGAAGAAAAAGAAGGCGTCTTACAACGGTGGTACGGCACACTGATTGAAAAATCATTGTCGCATAAAGCGATCATCTTAGTTGTTTCCTTCTTGTTACTCGGTGGTTCGCTTGCCATCGTACCGCAACTCGGCTTTACGTTCATTCCGAATGAAGCTTCAAAAACATTGACTGCTTCACTGGAGCTTCCTGCTGCAACGTCGCTTGAGAAAACAAGTGATGTTTCGCTGAACATGGAAAAAATGTTTGATCAGGAAAACGCCATTGCTGATGTCACGACATCCGTCGGAGCACGTGACTTCACGACCGGATTGCGACTTGACAACAAAGCCAGCTACTTCTTGAATTTAAAAGACGGGGCTGATGTCGAAAAAACGATCAAATCCCTCGAAACCAAAATGGATGATATCGCAAAAGAAGATGGTGTCGACGTCAAAATCAGCGTTGCTGAACTGTCGACAGGTGGTCCCCCATCCAATAATAATGTAGATGTTGATTTGTTCTCGACTGATTTAGAAGCGCTCCAAAAAGCAGCTAAACTGGTGGAAGACAATATGAACAAAAACAATGATTTGAAATATGTTACGAATAACTTTAGCGAGAAACAAAAACAATTCCTTGTCGAAATTGATTCTGAAAAAGCCAGTGATCGTGGTTTATCCGGCTTCCAGATTCTTGGTACGGTCAACGACCAGACTAAACCTGTCACGGTCGGTACACTGAACCTTGATGACAAAGATCAGGACGTCCAATTGTCTTACAAGGAAGACTTGACGTCGAAAGAAGATCTTGAAAATGTCCAGCTCTTCTCGGCTGCCGGTCCTGTCGCCTTAAAAGATGTCGCAACCGTCAATGAAGTCGATACCTTCACATCGATTCAAAAACTGGACGGTAAAGTCTATGCCCGCGTTTCGGGTCAAGTCAAAGGCGATAACGTCCAAACGGTCTCCAGTGACGTCAAAGCTGCTGTCGAAAAAATTGACTTGCCGGACGGCGTTTCCTTAACAAGTGGCGGCGGAAATGATGATACGGTTGAAATCTTCCAATCTCTCGGAATTGCCATCGTCGTTGCCATCGGTCTCGTTTACTTGACGATGTTAATCACGTTCGGAAAAGCACGGATTCCGTTCATCATCTTGTCATCGCTCATTTTCGTTCCGATCGGTTCGCTCGTTACACTGTTCCTAGCTAACGAACCATTGTCTGTCAGTGTTATGATCGGATTCCTCATGCTGATCGGAATCGTCACGACCAACGCGATTGTGCTTGTTGACCGGATTGGTCAGAACATCACACGTGGACTTCCGGTTCGGGAATCCTTGATTGAAGCCGGTAAGACACGACTTCGTCCCATCCTGATGACGGCATTCGCTACTATCATGGCGCTTGTCCCGCTCGCGCTGACAACGTCATCCGGTACCCTGATTTCAAAAGGTCTCGCCTTGACTGTCATCGGCGGATTGACGACGTCAACACTCTTGACGCTCATCATCGTCCCGGTCGTCTACGAGCTCTTCTTCTTCAAAAAAGTAAAAAAAGAACGTCAATCTTAATCTAAAAAAATCCTCCCCTCTTGATGAGGGAAGGATTTTTTTGATTATTTTTCGAGCAATTCATCTGTCCGATCAATCGTTCCATTATGTTTCGCGACCAGTCCATCCAGTACGGATGGTTCGAATTCTTCCCCGATTGCAATGATTCCCGTCTTACCAGGTGGAATCACACCAAGTGTCCGTTTAAATGTTTCTTGAACAGCTTGATTCTCTTTTAAGTCTTTTGATCCGCCAATCAGCATCCCGGTCATCGAACCTAATAAAATACCGAACGGTCCCCCGAGAATCCCGACTGCCATACCGATTAAAGAACCTTTAAAGGCTTTGTTGGAGCCGCTCAAGTCGACAGCATCTTCAAAGGAAAAAGCTCCGCTTTCACTTCGTTTAATGACAGCGATTTGTTCAAAATCGACTTGGCCATTCGCATGATATTTCTTTAATTCACTGAATACCTGATACTAGGTCGCTTCTTCTTCAAATGTAAAGGTCATGATATGGTGCTTTTCTTCTTTTTTCGCCACAACTTTCCACCTCTTTCGAAAAAAGACAGACCGCTGCTGCTGACGATGAGGAATACACCATTTCTTTACCATTTAAAGCTTGAAGTGAAACCTGTTACGGTGTACTTGGTTTACCCGGTGCCAATTGATAGTATTCTTCCATTGTCAATCCGGTCATTTTCAGCTGCGCCGCAAGCGTTGCTCCGACATAACGGTAATGCCAACTTTCATATGTGTAGCCTGTCCATGATTCTTTTCCGAGCGGGTAACGGAGATGGAATCCAAAACGGTGGGCATTGGCAGCCAGCCATTTTGCTTCTTTTGTACTTGAGAAGCTGAACTTGGCATATTTTGATGAATCGGCGCCTCCGATATCAAAACCCAGTCCTGTTTGATGTTCACTTTTTCCCGGCTGGGCACTGTACGTGCTGGCTTTCTCAAAACCATCCCGTGCCACATATTTTTCAAATAAGGCTTTTTGATACGCATATGAACGGTATGTACTGAATGCGACCAGCGTAATCTTTTCCGCTTTGGCAGCCCGTTTCATTTTTTCAAATGCGGCCCGTGCAACTGTACTTTCTCCCGGCGCATACGTCGAACGTAACGGAAGATTTGGATTAACGATTAATGTCTTGCCGATGCGTAACCCACCGATTTGTTGATCGGTCAGTAAATATTTTGTACTGGCATACCCTGTCTGTGTTCCATAACGAACTTTTGACCATGTCCCGAGTCGGCTGATTTCATTGACATAGACAGTAGTCGGAATCACTGCGACGACTGCTTTTGTTGTCGAAGCCCCGCTTCGAAGATTGAGCGGTGTTTTCGCCTGGCGGTAACTGGATGCTTCTGCGGCCAGTGAAAAACTGACGAGTGAGAGGAGAATCGCCAGTAACCCGATCACCGTTTGCTTTAATTTTTTCATATCTCTTAAAACTCCTTTTTTCCAAAACAGGGTAATTAGTCTTTAATTTTAGAATAACATTCATTTCAAAATGCCACCATTTTTTGTACAGGTGTAATCAAAATGAATTAATTCTCAGTTTGCCAAAAGAAGCTGGATTGTCCGACACAAGGATTGAATGTTCAGCCTTTCGGGTAAAGATTTCTTGTATGCGTTTTCTTTAAATAATGATTAGTATCAGTCAGGGGCGAATCTTATGACCATTTTAGATAAAGTGTTCATTGCCGTCTCTCTTCTTTGGTTATTCGAATTGTTTCTGTTCCGAAACCGTAAGAAGGAACCTTCTCCACTGGAAGAACGGCAAAGTTTTTATTGGATTTTAGCTACGTTAATCACCACAATCCTTTTTTCCGTTCTGTTCAGTGATTCAATTCGACTTCCCTTGTCACGTGAAATCGGATTGCTCCTTTTGACTTCCGGTGTCGTTCTGCGCTATTGGGGGATTTATCATCTCAAGCATCAGTTCACCCGCCATGTTGCTGTCAATCCGGGCGACCGGCTTGTCAGCACGGGTCCTTATCGGGCATTACGCCACCCCCTCTATTCCGGTCTGTTTTTTATCACGTTAGGTTTCCCGTTATACTTCGGGAATTTGTTTGTCACGTTATGTGCCGGAATCCTGATGTTCATCGCTTTGCTTCACCGTATTCGAATCGAGGAACAGATGTTAACCAAAGGATTTGGTCCTGCTTACACGGACTGGGCCCGCAAAAGAAAACGTTTGATTCCGTTTATTTACTAAAACATAAGGAGATGTGATTTTTTTGAAGAAACAGGCAGTCGTTATTGGAGCAGGTTTAGCAGGTATGTCAGCAGCAATCCGCCTTGCGGGAGACGGTTATGAAGTCACGATGCTAGAACAAAATGGAAATGTTGGCGGGAAATTAAACCAACGTAGCGGCCAAGGATTTACGTTCGATACCGGTCCTTCAATCTTGACGATGCCTTGGGTACTCGAACAATTGTTTACGAGCGTCCACCGTCGACTCGACGACTATTTGGAAATCGAACGCATCGAACCGCAATGGCGGACTTTCTTTGAAGACGGTACACAACTTGACGTCAAAGGCGATCTCCCGGGAATGCTTGAGGAATTTAAAAAAGTTTCCGATCAAGCGGATTTCGTCGAATTGTTCAGTTATTCTAAAAAGATGTATGACCTGTGTTTAGACAGTTTCTACAAATACAGTCTCGAAGATTTAAAAGACTTAAAAAAATACCATACGATGTCTGAATTACTTAAGATGGATCCACTCAATACAGTAGCAAGCGGTACAAAAAAACATTTGAACAACAAATATCTGGAGCAGCTGTTTAATTATATGGTCATGTACGTCGGATCCAACCCTTATGAAGCTCCTGCTGTCTTCAATCAAATGATTTATGTTCAGATGGGTCTCGGCATCTATTATGTCAAAGGTGGTATGTACAATATCGCCCGTGCCATGAAGACGGTGCTTGACGAACTCCGGGTGACCATTCACGTCAACACACCTGTCGCACGTGTCGTCACAGAAGGCAAGCGTGCAATCGGCGTGGAAACGACAGACGGTACATTTTATCCGGCTGATGTCGTCGTCTCGAACCTTGAGGTCATTCCGACCTATCAACATCTCATTTCAGAGAAAAAAGGACCAAAACAGGCTAAAAAATTAAATCAGTCATTCGTGCCTTCCGTTTCCGGTCTTGTTCTGTTACTTGGGGTTAACCGTGAATACAAAGACTTGAAACACCATAATTTCTTCTTCTCTGATAATCCGGAACGGGAATTTGCCCAAATGTTCAAGGATGGTGTTCCGCCAGAAGATCCAACGATTTATGTCGGTGTTTCTTCTAAATCCGATGCGTCACAGGCTCCTGAAGGAAAAGATAATTTGTTCGTCTTGACACACGTGCCACCACTGACGAAACAAGATGGAAAAACCGATTGGGATGCGTACCGTGAAGTCGTCCTCGATAAATTGGAACGGATGGGACTGACTGATTTACGCGAATCGATTGAATTTGAATACCGCTTTACACCAGAAGACTTGAAATCCCTATATGGTCCGAACGGTGGCTCGATTTATGGTGTGGCAGCCGATCGGAAAAAGAACGGTGGATTTAAGATTCCATCGAAGAGTGATCTCTACGAAGGTCTCTATTTCGTCGGTGGTTCCACACATCCAGGTGGTGGTGTCCCGATGGTCACCTTATCAGGTCAGCTGACAGCTGATTTAATCCAAAAACATGAAAAGGTAAAAGCATAATCAAAACAGGAGAAGGTCCCTTATCGAAGGGACAATCTCCTGTTTTTTTAGTTATGCTGACAAACTTCTTCAATCTGAAGGAAGGTTTCGTCTTTAAATGTCATTTGATACACAGCCGGCATCTTTAGCGTTTTCCAGAACGCATATCCATATGCCGGATCAAAATGTTGCATTAATAACACCATGATATTCCCGTGTGTTCCGATGACGACGGTTTGATCTTTATGTTTTTCTAGTAATCGTTTGATTTCAGGCACGATCCGCCGTTGTGCCGTAACGTTTGATTCACCTCCATACGGATTTTCATCCGGATGTTCCCATACATAACCGACAGCCTGTTGAAAATCCGGCAGTTCTTCGGGCGCCAATAACCGTTCTTGAAAAGCCGCTGCTTCTTGAATGACTAATCCATATTGTTCTGCTAAAGGCTGGACCGTCTCAATCGCTCGCCGATACGGACTCGCGTAAATCTGGTCCGGTTTAATCCCTTCAAAAAGAGTCGTCAGTTGTTCCGCATCGTATCTCCCTTGTTCTGATAAAGGACGCGCTTTTTCGTCTGTAGAATAGGTCGAATGCGCATGACGGACCAAATAAATTGTCGTTGTCATTTCAATTCTCCTTTTAGCTGTCTTTTGTCTGCTCCAGTAAACGATAACCCACACCTCGGACAGTCTCCAAATACTCATCGATTGGAAAACCGGAACGGCGCAATTTCTCACGAAGATGACGCATATGAGAATCAATCGTTCGTGGTTCAATCGATTGATCATTGCCCCACAGCGACAAAACCAATTGTTCTCTTGATAAGACGCCATTCACGGACGTCAAGAGTTTTCCTAAAAGTTGAAACTCTGTTTTCGTCAGTAAGATTTTTTGTCCGTCGAATGTACAATGATATCCTGCGACGTCATACTGCAGTCCATGAAATGCATACTGCTCCCGCTTTTCTCGACCAATCAACAGTTCGATTCGTCCTAATAATTCTCCTTCATGAATCGGCTTTGCCACATAATCATCTGCACCGACTTTGCGCCCCCGTAGCACATCTTCCATTTGATTCCGCGCTGTCACCATAATGATTGGAAAATCAGCCATTCGTCTTATATTTTCACACAACGTCCATCCATCCATATCGGGCATCATGACATCGAGTAAGGCCAAATCGATGGGAACGGTCTTGACGATGTCGAGCGCTTTTTCGGCCGTGTCGGCTAAATGACATGTATGACCATAGGGTACCAGATATAACTTCATTAATTGAAGCATCCGTTGTTCATCATCAACGATTAAAATTCGAGCCATTTCTTCACACCTTCCATTGAATCATCACACTCGTCCCGGCATTCTTTTCACTCTTGATATCTAATGTCGCATCGTGTGCTTGAACGATTGCCAAGGCAATCGTCAAACCAAGCCCTGATCCGCCCCGGCTTCGTGATCGTGACGGTTCACTGCGGTACAGACGTTTTGTCACATGGGGTAAACTTTCTTGACTGATGCCGCTTCCTGTATCACGTACTTGAAAATACGGTCCTGTTTCATTCCTGCCGTATCGGACGACGATTTCACCGGTTGCTGTATATTTTTTTGCGTTATCTAATACATTTATCAGCACTTGCTTGAGCCGAATTTCATCTCCTGCTATCTCTACCGGTTCCCCTGATACATGCAAATGCAGCCCTTTTTCTTCAATTGCAGGTCGCATTTTCTCTGTCGTCGAGACAATCAATTGATCGAGCGCAAGCGGCACTCGTTCGACTGAGAATGCATTCGTATCGGAACGTGCCAGTAACATCAGCTGTTCAATCAATGTGCTCAAATGATCGCTTTCTTCTTTGATAATCGACAGATAAGCTGTTTTTTCAGATTCCGGCAAGTTTGGACGATGTAATATATCTGCATAACCCTTCATGTAGGTCAGCGGAGTTCGAAGTTCGTGCGAGATATTTGCTAAAAATTCTGTCCGTTCACGATTCAAAAAATCAAGATCTTTTGCCAACTGTGTGATGGAGCGTGCCAGTGCCCCAAGCTCATCCGAGCGGTTTACCGGTAAATCCACGTCAAGGTTTCCTTCTTTCAACTTGGCCGTCGCACGCTCCATCTCAATGAGTGGTCTTGAAATCAATCGTGTACACAGCACGACAGTCGTAAGCGATAGAAGGACGGCAATGATACCAACTTGAATGAATTGTTGTCTTAACGGGTCGACGACTTGTTGAATTAACGTTTCCGGAGCAAACATGAAGACATGCCCACGATGAACACCTGAAATCGTGATTGGACTATCTGTCATAAAAAAACCCTTCGTTTCCGCTTGAGCTCTTAAAATCCGATCTTTTCGTTGTGTTTGAAATTCCGTATGGATAAGCTCTACTTTCATTTTGGGAGTAAGTGGATGCGAAGCCTTTAAAATTTTTCCTTTTTGATCCGTGATAACGACGGTAAATTCGGATGCTGATTCCATCAAACTGACATGTTCCAATGTTTCCGCATGAAATGATTCCTCGAGGACATCGCGGTGCGTGTTCCCTCGGTTCAGCAAACCGAGGACCACTTCATTCGTCCTTTGATTCACAAGGTTTAAATAGAGGGTACTGAACAGAATGCCGCCGATGACAAGAATGGCAGTCAAAAAAAGTAGACCAATGTAGTATGAAATATGCCGCACGCCCTGCTCCTCCTTTTTCTTCACTATTACGATACACTTTTCCAATGACTCATTCAGTCAGGTAATTGAATTGTCACTCTTTCTGCACGGTTTCTGCACGAAACACGGGTATAGTAGTCACATAACCAAATTACTACAGGAGGTCAATTTTCATGAAAAAACAACTACTCGTTACATCACTCGCTCTTTCTGCTGTCCTAAGTTTAGGTGCCTGCGGATCTGATTCCAATTCCTCTACTTCACACGATACGCATGATAATAAGAACGATTCCCATGCAGGGATGATGCATTCAAGTGATGGGAAAATTCCCGCTGGACTGAAACAAGCTGAAAATCCGAAGTTTAAAGACGGATCAGACGTCCTTCTGTCCTCTGATCATATGAAAGGGATGGATGGCGCAAAAGCAACAATCGTCGATTCATTTGATACAACAGTATATGAAGTCAGCTATACACCAACGAACGGTGGTAAAAAAGTCAGTAATCATAAATGGGTGATTCAGGAAGAACTCAACCCGGTTCCGGCTTCACCGTTGCAAGCAGGTGATGAGGTAACTTTAGCGGCTGATCACATGAAAGGGATGGATGGTGCAAAAGCGACCATTGATCAAGCCGATCAGACAACCGTGTATATGGTCGATTTTAAACCGACAACCGGTGGAAAAACGATTAAAAATCATAAATGGGTGACAGAAGATGAACTTCAAACCAATGATTAAAACAAAAAAACCCGCTCATCCAAGGATGAACGGGTTTTTGGTATGATTCTGACTGGGCTCGAACCAGCGACCTCTACCCTGTCAAGGTAGCGCTCTCCCAGCTGAGCTACAGAATCATGATGCAGTACGTTATGTACTTGCTAGGACATGTATTAATATAGCAAGAAACTAACCATCTGACAAGTACTTTTCTAAAAAAATATGAAAAATAAAAATGAACGGGGCTGAACTCAATGTTGATTCAGCCCCTCTCTTTTACTTATAGAATAGTCGTCACTTGATCGACCGGTAAACGGAGCGCCGGACGTTTTTTCGCGTCTTCGACTGCTTTCCCGACAGCAATCAACATGACCGGGACATAACGTTCGTCTGTAATAAACGTTTCTGTAAAGAGTTGGTGATTGAATCCGCCCATCGCGAGTGTCGAGAGTCCTTTTGCTTCAGCAACTAGCATCAGTTGCATCGCAGCTAAACTTGCGTTTGACATGGCTGCATCTCTCGCGTAAGCCTCGCTTTGATAAGCCCCTTCTACTTGTCCTTTGATCGAGTCAAACAAGTCTTCCGTCATGCCTCCTGCTTCTACAGCTGGTCCATAAACCGGATTATAGTTTCGGTTTGCCTGTAAATCCCCTAGTACGGCAATGACGACGGAAGAAGAACTGATGGCCGGCTGATTGTAAGCGATTGGAGCTAATCGTTGTTTCGCTTCTTCCGAATGGAAGGCAACGAAATGCCAATGTTGCAGGTTCCAGGCACTTGGCGCAGCTGTCGTCAATTCAACCAATTCTTGTACTTCTTTTTGTGAAAGCGTGAATGTCTCATCGTAATGACGAACTGACCGGCGTTCTGTCAAAATCGATAGTGTGTCAGATAATGTTTGATTCATAATGATCCCCCTCTAGGTACATCTGTTTACTATGTTATCGTATCATCCTCTACGCTTACCTGTCATATGACAAGACTTGCTAAAGAATCTTCTGTTATAAAACAAAGATTGACATACCGCTTCTGTACTAGTACAATAAAATAAATTCAGTGTTGTTTGCTGGTACATCCATATACTAAGAGGAGGAACACAATCATGGAACAACCCCTTTACCAAGAGACCTCTCCCGAGTTTTACCGTCAACTTCCGGTCAAAACCTGCTCCCATTGCGGAAAAGAAATGGATGAACAATGCGAATCGTATAAAACAGAATGTGATGAGTGTGCTGTTACAGAACACTAATCGCAAATTTGCTTGAAGAAGGAAGTCTACCGTAGCGGATGGACTTCTTTTTTTGTTTGAAAATATAACATTATTTCTATCTTAATCAACTTTTTTTGAATTACAGGTTCTCCAGTCATCTTTTTGTAATATTTTCGTTACAAATGAAACAGACAAAATGTTACATTTAACTCATAACATTTTCCGTAAAGGAGCTCAGACATCAATGGATTCATACAACTCAGGCAATCCCATCGGACTTGGTCCAAGATACCGAAAACCCAAACGAAAGTATTTCGCTAAGCTTTTGATCGTGCTGGCGCTGATTCTTCTTCCGATTGGCGGTTACATCGTTTATCAGTACTTGACTTCGACACAACAACAAGCGAGCGTAAAAACCGTCCAATCTTTACAGGAAGTTCCGACTCCGAACCTGGACAAGGCACGCGTCGAGAAATGGAACGGGATTACTAAAAAAGTGGCGTATCTGACATTTGAAGACGGACCGACCGCTTTGACTTCAGACATCTTGAAATCATTAAAAGAACAAGAAGTTAAAGCGACTTTCTTTTTGATCGGAAGTAACATCAATGAGCAACCGGATGTCGTCCGCTCGATGGCAAAGGCTGGACATTACATCGGACCACACAGTGAAACTCATGATTACGACACGTTGTATAAGAAAAAGCAGTATGTTCCCGAGATGCTGCGGGTACAGAAACAAATCAACCAACTGACGAATCACAGCCCGTTGTTGACACGTCCTCCTTATGGATCAACACCCGGCATTACCAAGTCGATTGCAAAAGAGATCGAACAGGCGAAACTTCGGGTGTGGGACTGGTCGATCGATTCGATGGACTGGTACTACAAAGACAGTGCGAAAGAAGTTGCGAAAACCGTTATCAACCGGGCAGAAGATCCGGTCGAAATCATCCTGTTACATGAACAACCGCAAACATTGCGGGCATTGCCTGCGATCGTCGCCGGACTAAAGAAAAAAGGATATCAATTTTCCGTCTATGATGAAGACTTTCATATCCCGTATAATTTCGCAAAATTCTCTAATTTGTAAGGAGTTACTTTCATGATCAAAAAACGGATGATTTTTAATAGCTGTTTCACTTGTCTCGGCGTCTTGTTTCTCAGTGCCTGCTCGAGCGATCCCGCTGCTTCGATATATAACCAGTTGGAAGAACAGGCCAAGTTTGAACGAAAAGCCGCAGCGATTGCTGAACAACGGACACGCCAAGACGAAATTTCCGTTAATACGTATCAAGCCGTTCTCGAAGCCGGAGCCGATGACATCAAACGGGCACAAAATGAACGGGAAGAATTAACCGCTTCGAATCAAGATCGTGTCGATTTGTTAAAGCAGGAAAAAACCATTCGTACCCGTGCTTTTGATGAGTTGGATCTTTCGGAACTAACGGGCAGCTTATCTTCGTTACCCGCCGCTAAAAAAGACGGGACCGCTCTTATTAAGGCCTTTAAAGAGCGGGAGAAAGCTTTTGATACGTTTTTAAAACGTTACACGGCAGCAATCGCGTCAGAAAAGAAAGTGCTCTCCTACTTGACCGAAAAACCGAACTTCGTTAAGATTGACGAAGCGACAGCTGATTTAAACCGGACTTCCCGTCAAGCGACAGAAGCACTCAAAACCTTTAATCGATTGACCGTCCGATACAATGAATTAAAGCCCGTCTTTTATAAAAAGGCTGGACTCAACATTAAATAACTCACACAGGTTGCAACCAAACCCTGTCCAAAAAACCTGGACAAGGCCCCGTTGCAACCTTTTTTGTGCGTTCTAAAACATGGAGGAATCTGTATGAATCGTTCAAAAGCAACACTTTTCGTCTTAATCGGCGCCATTAGTTACGGCGTCCTGTCGACAATCGTCAAACTGGCTTACGAGGCAGGATTTAATTCAGCCGCTGTTTCCGGAAGTCAATTTTTCTTCGGATGGCTGATGATTTTTGTCTTAGCCCTGCTGTCAAAAAATCTTCGTCTGAATCCGAAAACAGCTCTTACTTTAATGGCAATCGGGATTTCAAGCGGCACGACCGGTTACCTGTATTATCAGAGCCTACAAACCGTCTCCGCTTCAGTCGCCATCATTCTCCTCTTCCAATTCACATGGATTGGTGTCGTGATTGATTCGATTTTGGCAAAACGTCTGCCGTCGCGTTCTCATTTCTTGTCTGCCGTCCTATTGATCGGCGGTGCCATTTTAGCGAGCGCTGCTTATACGAGCGCCCTTGACGTGCGCGGTACGTTGTTCGGACTCGGCGCAGCCGTCAGTTTCTCGATCTTCCTGCTTGCGAGCGGACGGGTCGCAAACCATGTACCGGTCATTAAAAAAAGCTTTTATATGATGACAGGCGGACTTCTGTTCGTCATGATCATGTATCCACCTACGACATTCTTGACTGCAGCGAATTTCGAACAAGGACTGATCTGGTATGCCCTTCCGCTTGGTCTGTTTGCCTTAATTTTACCACCGCTGTTGTTCGCAGCAGGAGCTCCACACCTAAGTCCTGCCAGCGTCTCACTGCTTGGTGCAGCAGAACTGCCGACTGCCGTCATTTGTTCCGTCCTCATCCTCGGAGAGCATCTTTCCGGTTCACAGTGGATTGGGATCATCATCATACTGATTGGGATTTTCTATCCGATTTATATCAGCAGTTTGAAACAGTCGACCAGCTCTGCCCCACGTCAAAACGACCTTTCCTGATTAATCAGGAAAGGTCGTTTTTTTGACATTATTTTTGACGTTTCATCGCATCAGCGACAAATTCAACATCCGTCCCAATGATGATTTGGACATTTTTTGCCCCCATCTTCATGACACCTTTTGCGCCTGCCGCTTTAATCGCTGCTTCATCAATGATAGTCGAATCTTTCACTTGGAGACGGAGACGTGTCGCACAGTTATCAATCGATGTGACGTTTTCCGTTCCTTGTAATCCCGCAAAAATCCGGGCTGCTTGTTGCTCATACTTATCGTCCGATACCCCTGTGACCGGTCCTGCATCCGTCACAAGTGTTTCATCTTCACGCCCTGGCGTCTTCAAATCAAATTTCGTGATCATGAAGTAGAACAGGAAGTAATAGATGACCGCGAACACCAGACCGACGACCAGTAAAAGTAACGGCTTTGTCGCGATTCCGAAGTTCAGGACATAATCGATGAATCCGGCCGAGAAGGAGAATCCGTGCAGTATACCGAGCAGGTTGACGACTGCCATGGAAACACCTGTCAATACGGCATGAATAACATATAATACCGGAGATAAGAACATGAACGAAAACTCAATCGGTTCCGTAATCCCTGTCAGGAATGATGTTAATCCAAGACCAATCATCGCCCCTGCGACGGCTTTCCGATTTTCTTTGCGTGCCGCCATGACCATGGCTGCTGCTGCAGCCGGTAAAGCGAACATCATGATCGGGAAAAATCCGGCTTGATAAATACCGGCTGTCGGATCTCCAGCGAAGAAGCGTGCGATATCTCCATTCGCAATTGTTCCATCCGCTTTTTCATATGAACCGAAGACAAACCAGAAAATATTGTTCAAGACATGGTGAAGACCGACAGGAATTAACAGACGGTTGAAGAATCCAAACAGTGCGGCCCCTCCTGCTCCAAGGCTGACCATCCATTCTCCCGCATTATTGATTCCGTCTTCAATGAACGGCCATAAGTAACCAAAGACAAACGCTAAGACCAGCATAGCGGCTGACGTGATGATCGGAACAAAACGGCGTCCGCCGAAGAATGCTAACCAATCCGGTAATTTAATATTGTAAAATCGGTTGTACAACAAACCGGCAACGATACCGGCAATAATTCCGCCGAAGACAGCCATGTTGACCATTGATCCTAAGGTTGCCTGATTGGCAATGGAACTTAAGGTCGCTCCGTCCACTTTCGTCGAGGAGTCATTGACAATGGCGGCGATTGCATCGTACTTAGCCTGAATTTGAGCGTTCGAATAATCCTTGTTCATGGAGTCGACACCCGTTTTTAAGACCAGATACCCGACTGCTCCTGCCAAGCCGGCAGCGCCACTTGCATCAATCGATAATCCGATCGCGACACCAATCGCAAAAATTAGTGGAAGATTATCAAAAATCGCACCACCTGCTGCCACCATTAACGGAATATCCAACATATCGGCTGAACCGAGTCGAAGGACAATTCCCGCGGCTGGTAAAACGGCGATCGGCAGCATTAAAGCTTTACCGATTCGTTGAAGAAACTGCAACATATACTTCATCCTTTCCTAAATAAAAACAAATAATGACATGACGATGAAAACGCTTTAACATCTATTATTATTCCACATACACGTCTAAATGACTAGACCTTTATACATATTTTTCCATAAAAAAAGATCCCTTTAGATAAGGGACCTTACGGGTACAGATTAACGACGATTCGTATCTTCGAGATTCTGTTGAACATTACCAACTGTTTTTTTAGCATCGCCTTTAAGCTGATCTTTTTTGCCTTCACGTTCTGTTGATTTATCTCCTGTTGCTTTTCCGAGCGCTTCTTTCGCTTTTCCGGCAACTTTATCAACTAAACCATCCGTTTTTTTGTTTAATCCGCTATCATGTGACATGTTCATTACCCCCTATTTTTTTTAACGCATAGTAGTATGTTCCCACCTGAAACAGATTCAAACATTTCTCTGCTCTCATTTGCTCCCAGTCTTAGGGGTCCATCAATCGAAAAACTCCCTATCGCTTTCCGATAGGGAGTGGACTGTCACTGTGCAACCGAGACGCCGAGGACTTGTTCAATCCGTTCGAATGCCCAGTCTAATTCTTCTTTTGTGATGACGAGTGGTGGTGCAAAACGAATGACTGTCTCATGTGTTTCCTTGCAGAGCAATCCTTTTTCTTTTAATGCTTCGCAATACGGACGAGCAGCTTCTGTCAATTCGACACCGATGAACAGTCCACGTCCACGAACTTCTTTAATCATCGGATTGTCGATTTCTTTTAGACGGTTCATAAAGTATGTTCCGAGCTCAAGTGAACGTTCTGGCAACTTCTCTTCTTCCAAAACTTCGAGTGAAGCGACAGATACCGCACAGGCCAATGGATTCCCACCGAATGTCGAACCATGCGATCCAGGATTAAAGACACTCAGGATATCGTGGTTGGCAGCCACACAAGAAATCGGGAACACGCCGCCACCCAGTGCTTTTCCTAAGATGTACATATCTGGTGTTACATTGTCCCAGTCCGAAGCAAACCATTTACCCGAACGGCCCAGTCCTGATTGGATTTCATCCGAGACGAGTAGTACGTTTTGTTCCTTACAGACGTCTTGAGCATCTTTCAAGAATCCTTCGTACGGAATCAGGATACCCGCTTCACCTTGGATCGGCTCAACGATGAAGGCAGCTGTATTTTCCGTGATGGCACCTTTCAGTGCTTCCAAATCCCCGTACGGAATCGTTTTGATGCCCGGTAAGAGTGGTCCGAATCCGCGTTGATATTCGGCTTCTGTTGACATCGAAACAGCCGTCATCGTCCGACCATGGAAGTTTCCTTCGCAGACGATGATTTCGGCATCTCCCGGAATTTGTTTGACTTCGTACGCCCAGCGACGTGCTGCCTTGACTGCCGTCTCGACCGCTTCCGCTCCCGTATTCATCGGCAGGACCATATCTTTTCCTGTCAATTGCGCGACCTTTTCATAAAAGAATCCGAGCTGGTCATTGTGAAAGGCGCGGGATGTCAGCGTAATTTTATCCGCTTGCCGTTTTAAGGCTTCGATGATTTTCGGATGACGGTGTCCTTGGTTTACAGCTGAATAGGCACTAAGCATATCCATATACTCGCGGCCTTCCGGATCTTTAACGAAAACCCCTTCTGCCTCCGAGATGACGATTGGGAGTGGATGATAATTGTGTGCCCCGAATTTCTCTGTCTGTGAAATAATTTTCTCTGTTTGATTCATGATAAATCCCCCTTTTTTCACTTAGAGAACGCTTTCATTCTGATTATAACAGATTCAAACAGATAATCTTCAATCGAAATACAGGATTTATCCGCATGAAAATTGAATATACTGGGAATAGACAAGACAAGTGAACCGTCATCTCTGATCATTTAAAAGGAGTGTGCGTCCGTAATGGATCGTTCGACCATTAATTCCTATGAAACTGTCATGCAAGGATTTCCCTTACCTGCATTTATTCTGCACGTCGATTTAACTGTTCATTCCTGGAATGAGGCTGCCGAATCCTGCTGGGGCTGGTCGGCACAAGAAGTTATCGGACAATTGATTCCGCTCCTTGATCCGGAAGATGCTGCGTTCAGTCGGCAAATCTGGCATTCATTTTTAAAAAAACGACAATCGATCCAATTACCGAATACAACATTTCTGCATAAGTCAGGTGAACATTCAGCAGCGACGTTACTCGTCTCACCGCTCTTTGATGACAAAAATGAGCCGTTTGGTGCTTTTTTCTGTCAGTTGCCTTCTTCTACTCAACAAAATGCAAGCAAACCGTTATTCCAGGGATTGATGGATTTACGATATGCGTTTGATCAAATCGCTTGTGTCGCCATCTTCGACGCACGGGGAACGATTCAATATGCCAATGCCAATTTGACGGATATTACGGGTTTTTGCCCACACCTGTTGCTCGGTCAACCTTGGACGATATTACTAGATTCGTCTGAAGACGTCCTTCCCATGATTCGCTCTCAAATCAAGAAGAAAAAAGCCTGGTCCGGGAAGCTGTCCATATCGACACAGGATGAGTCTAAAAAAGTGTTTCATGCCACTTTGATTCCGGTTTATGACGTAAACGGTGTCCGTTTCCAACATCTTTTCATTGGTACCGATATTACGGAAACCGAACATCTCGAACAGGAACTTGATTTTTTAGTCCATCATAATGAATTGACCCATCTGCTGAATAGACGTGGCTTTCTTCGGGAAGGTCAGGTCTTATTCTCCAAAGCATCTGATGATCTCCCGATCTCACTCATCTTATTTGATATTGATCGTTTTAAAGTCATCAACGATTCCTTCGGGACACATGTCGGCGACCAACTTTTACAAGCGTTAGCCAAACGTTTGTCCGAACATGCAAAACAGCTGTTAACGTTCCATCCGACGAGTGACTTGTTTGGTGTGGTGCTCGAAGTCACAGACCGGAATGCCTTGTTCCAATATGCCCGGAAACTGCAACAAGTATTGCAACGTCCCTATTATATTAATGGGCATTCCTTAATCATCTCCTGTACGTTCGGAATTACCGTCTATCCTTCGGAAGCCAAATCACTTGAAGATTTGTACCGTCGTTCGGAGATGGCCCTGTATGCCGGAAAATCAATCGGCACAGGAACAATCCAGTATTTGACCCATGAAATGGATGAGCAGTTCACCCGGAAATTACAGCTCGAACGCTCATTATTTACGGCTTTAGAGGATCAAGCCCTTCATTTAGTCTATCAACCCATCATCAACTTGAAAACCAAGCATGTCGATGGTTTTGAAGCGCTGTTGCGTTGGAATCATACGGCACTCGGGAGCATTCCTCCGGATGAGTTCATTCCCCTTGCCGAAGAAGCGGCTTTGATTACACCCATCAACAACTGGGTCGTCATCGAAGCCTGCGAACGACTCGCACTTTGGCAGAAACAGATTGCACCTGATTTGACGATGGCCATCAACATTTCACCGCATCAGTTCCAAAGCGATTCGTTTGTCCGGACCTTACAGCATGTCGTGTCTCAAAAAAAGATCGATCCCCGATTCGTGACACTCGAACTGACGGAAAATATCGCAATTTTACAGACACAGCGGACAATTGAACGGATGCAACTGATCCAAGCGCTTGGTTTCCGATTATCGATTGATGATTTTGGAACAGGTTATTCTTCCTTACAATATTTGCGTGCTTTTCCGATTGATGAACTCAAGATCGATAAAGTCTTCATTGACGGCATCGATTTAGGAGAAAACGGGTTGCTCGACTCAATCATTCAACTTGGTCAAAACTTAAAGTTGAATCTGGTCGCAGAAGGCGTCGAAACGACGACTGCCCTGAGTTATCTGGAAGCGACCGCCTGCCAGCAGATGCAAGGATTCATTTTTTCCGAACCGTTGTCTGTTGAGGAAGTAGAACTGCGTTTTGGTTCATCCAATCCTGAAGAACCGGACAATAAGGACAACTAAAAAACAGGAGCCGGACTAGACTCCGGCTCCTGTTTTTCGTATAAAGACGGTTTTTGAAGTCCGCCGATGAGATTCGTCCATTGTCTTACAATTGAATTTGTCCACCGATCATCCCGTAAACTGCAACCGCAGCTAAGATAATTAAAATTCCACTCGCAATCATTTCGTAACGCGACATACCGCCCCGCTTCTGCTCCCGCTCCGCCATCAGATAGGCGATGATACCCGGTGCATAGACGAGGGCTGCGATGACGATATACCAAATCCCTGAAGCGTAGACGAGCCACAGTGAATAGGCGGCGGCAATCGTCGAGAAGATCAGCATCTTTGTATTGCGTTCTGCCCGTGAAAAACGGACACTGTACACGGCAGACAACAGATACGGCAACAATGCACAAATTCCGGCAATACTGGATAAGACTAAATACGTCTGTGCAGAAAATAAGGCGATACCTGCAACGAACTGGGTCGCAATTTGAGTGATCAGCAACGCACCGACCGGCGCCCCTTTCCGGTTCGTTTTGGCAAAGAACTTTGGAAAAGCACCGTCTTTAGCCACGAGATAAGAAATTTCAGACGCCAGAATCGTCCATCCGAGCAGTGCTCCGGATAACGAAATGATCAGTCCGACCATAATCAACGTTGCTCCAAACGGACCAATCGCAGCTTCGAGCACATAAGCCATTGTTGGTTCTTGTAATCCTGCTAACTGTTCCTGGTTCAAAACACCGAGCGATAAGACGGAAATCAGGATGTAGATGACAAGTACTCCGACAAGCCCTACGACTGTCGCCTTCCCGACATCACTCCGTTTGCTGGCGCGTGTCGACAAGACGACAGCCCCTTCAATCCCGACGAAGGCCCAAAGCGTCACAAGCATCGTTCCTTTGACTTGCGTAAAGATACTGCCTAATTCCGTTCCTTCTCCCCAAAAATTCAGGTTAAACGTCTTCACATTAAAAGCAATTGCTACCAATAAAATAAAAATCAAAATGGGAACGAGCTTTGCGATCGTCGTAATCAGGTTGACAAGTGTCGCTTCTTTAATCCCGCTCGAGACGATGAAAAACAGTCCCCATACGACAACGATACTCATCACTAACAAAAATACACGATTTTCTGATGAGAAAATCGGGAAAAAGTAACTGAGTGCATTAAAGACCAACGTTATGTTGGCAACTGTCCCGATCCAGGCCGAGACCCAATATCCCCAGGCGCTGTTAAAACCGACAAATCGTCCGAATCCTTCACGGGCATATGCGTAAATGCCGCCTTCAAGTTCCGGTTTACTGTTTGCCAAGTGTTGAAAGACCAGCGCCAGCATAATCATGCCAAGACCAGTAATTCCCCATCCGATTAGAATCGGACCTGCACTCGCTTTTTGAGCCATTGCTCCCGGCAGATTGAAGGCACCTCCACCGACCATCGATCCAATGACCATTGCGGCTAAAGCAAAAAAGCCGATTTTTTGTTGATTCATCCTCTAACACGTCCTTTATTTCTTGTATATCTATTCATATCAAACGTATATTAATTCGAAAGACACAAAATTCATTATAACAAAATCAAAGCCATTGTAAAGAAAGGATTTGATCAATATGAATTGGATCCATTCGTTCCAACTAGAGGACTTTTTTAAATTGATGATAGCCGCACTGTTCGGTATCATCATCGGATTCGAACGCGAAATCAAAAATAAGCCTGTTGGTATACGTACTAGCCTCGTAATTACCCTGATCAGTTGTCTGTTAACCATCGTATCCATTAAGTCTGTCGTGCTGTACAGTACGATTGCCCCCAATGTCCAAATGGATCCGATGCGTCTTGTCGCTCAAGTCGTCGCCGGAATCGGCTTCATCGGCGCCGGCGTGATTTTAAGACGTCCGCACGATATCGTCAGTGGTTTGACGACTGCTGCCATCATTTGGGCAGCCAGTGGAATTGGCATTGCACTCGGAGCTGGCTTTATCCTAGAAGCCACGTTTTTAGTCCTCTTTTTATTTTTTTCATTGGAAGGACTGACTTGGGTCATGAAGCGGGTCAACAATAGTCGATTCGAAGCTAACGTCATCGTTGCCCACCTGACTCTCGCAGCGGATACGGATGCTCAAACGGTCAAAACAGCATTAGAAAAAAAAGGAGTCCGCATTACTAATATCCGGTTACGCGGTCATGCGCGGCAGTTGACTTTACGGATGTATTCTCCTCATAAACTGACGATATTCATACTTTATGACTACTTGAAAACACTCAGAATTGAGCATATAGACCTTGATCAATAGAAATTGTCAGAAAATTTGTGTTGCATTTTTACTCGCTTTCACTTAAATTTACATTATGTTCACACTTTTCTGAAATCATTTCAATCTAATCGGGGGGTCATCTTTCATATGAAGAAACAAACTAAAATTGCCTTTGCTGGACTATCCAGCATGGCGCTGCTCGCAGTAGCAGCTTGTGGCCAAAGCAATGAATCAGATGGAAACTCTTCTTCCTCAAAAGAAAAAAAACAAGAGATGACACTCATCTCGACTACGGATGTGCCACAACTTGATCCAACAAAAACAACGGACTCAACATCCATCATCGTCACGAACAACGTCTTTGAAGGTCTCTACCGTCTTGACGGCGACAACAAACCGACTGCCGGAATCGCAGAAAGTGTCGAAGTATCAGATGATAAGAAAACATATACATTTAAACTCCGTAAAGATGCCAAGTGGTCAGATGGTTCAGCTGTTACGGCAGACGACTTCATCTACTCTTGGAAACGTGCACTCGATCCAAAAACAGGAGCAGAGTACGCATACATCCTTCAGGATTTAAAAAATGCTAACAAAATCTTAGCCGGTGAAGCAGAACTCGATTCGCTCGGTGTCAAGAAAGTAGACGATCAAACTCTTGAAGTGCAATTGGAAGCTCCGGCTCCATACTTCCTCGGATTGACAAGTTTCCCTACTTACTTACCACTCAAGCAATCGTTTGTCGAAGAAAAAGGCGACAAGTTTGCGACAAACGTCGACTCGATGCTCTTCAACGGACCATTCATTTTGGATAAGTGGCAATCTAATTCCGGTTGGACATATAAGAAAAACCCGGATTACTGGGATAAAGCAAACGTCAAAATGGAAAAAATCGATGTAAAAGTCGTTAAAGAAATTTCGACTGGTGTCAACTTGTTCGAGTCGAAAGACGTCGACTTCGCACCTATCACATCGGAGTTCGTCTCACAATACGAAAAATCCGACAACTACAAGACACGTCCAGATGCACGGATCAACTTCCTCCGATTCAACCAAAAAAATAAAGCACTTAAAAACGAAAACATCCGTAAAGCGCTTGCACTTGGTTTTGAAAAACAAGGAATTACAGACGTCATCTTAAATGACGGTTCAAAACCGGCTAACTTCATCGTCGCAAAAGACTTTACATTTACACCGGATGGCGAAGATTTCCGTGCCAAGTACCCGGATCTCCAAAGCTTTGATGCAACAGAAGCGAAAAAATCCTGGGATGCCGGCCTAAAAGAACTCGGTGTCAAAACAGTAGAACTCGATATGTTGTCACGTGATGAAGATGCCTTCAAGAAAGTTTCTGAATTCTTAAAAGGGGATCTCGAGAAAAACTTACCGGGTCTTACTGTCAACATCAAGCAGCAGCCGTTCAAAAACTTCCTTGACCTCGAGTCTAAAGGTGATTATGACATCTCTGCTGCCGGTTGGGGCCCTGACTATCAGGATCCAATGACGTTCCTCGATATGTGGTTAACAGGCGGAAGCTTTAACCGCATGGAATATTCGAACAAAGAATTCGATAAGATGATCAAAGAAGCAAAAGCAGAGCCGGATGAGGCAAAACGTTGGTCAACACTCCAGGAAGCTGAAAAAATGCTCTTGGCAGAAGACTATGCGATTGCTCCAATCTACCAAAAAGGTGAAGCGTACTTGCAACGTGCGAACATCGACAAACTATATCGTCACCCATTCGGAGCAGATATGAGCTTCAAATGGATGGAAGTAAAATAATTATTTCCTTACCGGTTGCCAATTTTTCCTTTGGTGACCGGTTTTTGTATACAACAAAGACCCCTTCTGCCGGAGCCGATCGGGGTCTTTACTGTGCGATTTGTTTATAAAATTCGATTTCTTCCCGCTGTCCTTCTTCGACAGCACGGAAAAATTCAGCAAAAAATGCGTACAAGACGGTTCGTTCCTGATAGGTCGGACCTGCCTGTCGAATGACTGAAAACGCAAGATTTCGTAACTGACGTTTTGTACGTCGATTATTCGGCAGTTCATGAAACTGATCGATAAACGAACGGTACACATCAGCAATCAATTTTTCATGACCTTCAAAATATGACTTATCCATTGAATCTGTCCTTTCTGATTGTTCTCTTCTTTTCTACGGAGTATCCTCCTGAAAAGTTTCATCAAGCTACACTTTTCACAAAGATATAAGACCTACTATAACAAGGATCAAATAATGATTCAACCGGAAAACTATTAAGAAAAGGTAAAGTCCACGTCATCACCTTTCGTGGACTTTACCTTTTCATTTAAGCTTGGACTGCAATATGTTGGAACGTTTTAACGTCAAACAATCCGCTGTCCGTTAACTTCAGATTCGGGATGACAGGCAAACAGAGGAACGACATCGTCAAGTACGGATTAAAGGAACGGTCGGCTTCTAATACATCAAGTGCATCATTGAGCGCTTCGAGTGTATCTCCGACTTCCTGGAAAGGACGACTCGTCATCAATCCAGCGATTTCAAGCGGCAACTCCGCCAGAACTTCTGTCCCATTGACCGCAATGACACCTCCACCCGCCTTAATCAGATGCTCTGCCGCAAGTTTCATCTCGGCATCCGATGTTCCGACGATGACAAGGTTATGCGAATCATGGGCGACCGTCGCCGCAATGGCACCTCGCTTCATGCCAAACCCTTTAACGATGCCGACTGCTGAGAAGTTGGTCGCATTATGACGCTCGATGACGGCGATTTTCAATAAGTCTTGTTCCGGGACGGGGACAAATTTCCCGTCCTGTAAAGGCACATCCAAAATCAAATGTTCCGTGACAATACTTTTCGGGATGATTCCGATGACATGCGCTTTCGGTTTTTCTAATACGAGTTCAAAAACTTGATCCGTGATCGGCTTCGTTTTCAGTTCGCCGCGCAATGTCGACGGTACCGCTATCTTTTGGGATGAGATGATTGTTTTACCGGCTCGGGCGACCGCCTGTCCATTGACGAAGACTTCCTTAATCGTCACTTGATCGGCATCCTGCAAAATGACAAAGTCCGCACGGCGTCCCGGGACGATTGCTCCACGGTCATTTAGTTGATACGCATTGGCTGCATGAAGAGAAGCCATCGCATAGGCTGTTTCACGCTTAATCCCGTGCTGTATGGCGTAGCGGATATTATAGTCGATCGTTCCTTCACGTAACGTGTCGTCCAGGTGCTTATCGTCCGTGCAGAAGAGGAATCGACCGGCATTGCTTTCCGTGACTGCGTCGAGCACTTCCTTGAGATTCCGGGCAGCCGATCCTTCCCGGACTTCGACGTATAATCCGCGACGTGCCCGCTCAATCGCCTCTTGTTTACTGACTGCTTCGTGATCCGTCCGAATACCTGCTACACCGTAGATATTCAATTCACGTGCGCCAAGTCCTGCGGCATGGCCATCGACCAGTTTGCCGGCACTCTCGATTTGTTCAATTTTTTTCAGCATATCACGATCAGCCCGTTCGACAGCAGGATAGTCCATGACTTCCCCTAAGCCATGCACTCCCGGATGCTTAACAAAAGGTTCGAGTGCCGCTGCATCGAGCGATGCCCCGGCATGTTCAAATGATGTCGCCGGAACACAGCTCGGCAACATCATTCGCACGTCAAGCGACAGTCCTGCTGCATCGTCCAACATGAACTGGAGCCCTTCCGCTCCCTTTACGTTCGCAATCTCATGCGGATCGGCAATGACGGTCGTTACACCGAGCGGTAAAATCGCCTGTTCGTATTCACTTGGTGTCACCATCGATGACTCGATATGGACATGGCCGTCAATGAAACTCGGCGCAATGAATTTTCCTGTTCCGTCAATCATTTCAATTCCTTCATATCCGTCGCCGACAGCGGCAATGTAGCCGGAATCTACCGCAACATCCGCTTGATACGTCTCACGTGTCATGACATCGATGACCTGAATGCCTTGATAGACGACCGCTGCTTTCTCTTTTTTGGCGGCAATGGTAATAAGTCGTGCCCGAATTGTCTGATTCATCCTGTTTCCTCCTGGTGTGAACGGTATTTTTACCATCTTACAATTAGTATGTAAGCAGTTGCAATTTATTTTTCCAACAGTCAAGATGAAAACGTACACTTGAAAGTAAAAGGGAGGAACAGACATGAAATATCGTGTAGGTCAATTGGTTCCAAACGTCGATCCGAGCGTCTACATCGCAGACGGCGCCAAAGTCATCGGAGAGGTCGAAATCGGTAAAGATTCGACTGTGTGGTTCAATACGGTCATCCGGGGAGATGAAGGTCCGATTAAAATTGGCGAGCGTGTCAATATTCAGGACGGATCCATGATTCATCAGTATGAAGGGTATCCGACCATCATTGAAGATGATGTCACGATCGGACACATGGCAATGATTCACGGAGGAATCATTCGCCAAGGCGCTTTGATCGGGATGTCGGCGACGATTTTGGACCAAGCTGAAATCGGAAGCGGTGCATTCGTTGCAGCCGGCAGTCTGGTCCCACCTAAAATGGTCGTTCCTCCGAATTCGATGGTCATGGGCGTTCCGGCAAAAATCTTTCGTGAAATCAGTGATCATGACCGGTTCATCATGGAACGGACGATCCGGAAATACGTCAAACGGGGTCAACAATATGCTGCTGACTGCACGCCACTCGAAGAAGATTTGACGACAATGTGAAAACGTTTACAAAGTTCACCTGTTTTTAACAATTTACCTCTCGTTTATTTACATCTCTCCCTTACACTGTAGAAGTAAGGCAGGAATCACGACGGGGGAGGATTTAAAATGACACCATTATTCGAAGAACGGTTGATGGCTGACTTGTTTTCATCCACAAATAATCCGAGTTACGGTTTGCCGACTTTACCTGTATACGAAACAGATGGGTTGACGAAAGAGTTGCAAGCACGTATTGTTAATGATGCCGAGCAAAAATCCTTGAGTTTAGGAATAATTCAATCAAGAGAGGAAGAACATGTATGATTCAGCAAAATACAGTTCGCGCTTGGCTCGCTAGTCGAATCAAAAAATAATGATCTACCAGGATTACCTATTTTCCAAAACGATATAGCGCGTCAGCGCGCATGATAAAGAGCCGAAGCGGATTCCCGCCTCGGCTCTCTTTTTTTACTTTTTAATGAGTCCTTCTTCAATCAAGAATTCACGTGCCACATCTTCCGGACGTTCTTTTTCGACATCTGCTTTAAAGTTCAATTCCTGCATCTTTTTATCTGTGATCTTATCTTTTAACAGGTTCAGGACTTCTTTTAATTCCGGATGTTCTTCGAGTGTTTCTTGACGAACAAGTGGTACAGCGTAATATGGCGGGAAAAATTCTTTATCATCTTCAAGAACTGTCAGATTAAACTTTTTCAGTAGACCGTCTGTCGAGAAGCTGTCGATGACATTGGTTTTTCCGTTCGTTAAAGCCGTATAACGTAATCCGCCGTCGACCGGCTGGACATCTTTAAACTTCATGTCGGGATATTTTTTCTTTAATCCCAAGTACCCGTCTTCGCGGTTGGCGAATTCAATCGTTGATCCGAGAATCAATCGGTTACTGACTGCTGCCATGTCGGAAACAGTTTTCAAGTCATATTTTTTAATATCTTCTTTTGTCATCGCAAGAGCGTACGTGTTGTTAAAACCGATTGGATCGAGAACATCAACCTGGCTCTTTTCCGGAATCATTTTTCCGACCTTTTTATAAACAGCTTCCGGATCAGTTTCCAGTTTTTGTTTCAGGACATCAATCAATAATGTTCCCGTGTACTCGACATAAGCATCAATTTCGCCTGTTTCAAGTGCTCCATAGGCGACTTTTGTTCCGCCGAGATTGAGTTGACGCTCGACTTCTAAATCTGTTTTGTCTTCAATGAGATCCGCTAACATATTTCCTAAAATCAATTGTTCCGTAAAGTTTTTTGAACCGATGACGATTTTATCCGTTTTTAAGAACGAATAGGCAACGGTTCCGCCAATCAATAGGAAAACAATCGCTGCAATTGCAATTTTCTTTCCGGCCGACATTGCTTTCCGGCGTTTACGGGCTCTGCTTTTCACCCGACCGTCCGCAAGCGGAATTCCGTTCGGCGCGACGGAATACTCAATCCGGCTAACGATGAAATCAATCGCTAATGCTAAGATGCCTGCAGGAATGGCACCGGCAAGAATCTGATTGTTATCAACAGTTTGAATACCGGAGAAGACCAGATACCCCAGTCCACCTGCACCGATGAAGGCAGAGATCGTCATCAGACCGACAGCCGTCACGGCAGAGATCCGAATTCCGGCCATCATGATCGGTAACGCCAGTGGAATTTGAACTTTACCCAAAATCTGACGATCCGTTAACCCGATTCCTTTCGCTGCTTCCAGCATGTCTCCCGGAATACTTGATAACCCGGTGTACGTGTTTTTGACAATCGGAAGCAGTGAGTAGAGAACGACCATGATAATAGCAGGTGTTGAACCGATTCCGATGAACGGAATCAGGAATCCGAGCAAGGCAAGACTTGGCACAGCTTGGACGACACTTGTCAATGCAAGGATCGGCTTCGCAAAACGTTGATACCGCGTGATGAGAATACCGATTGGAATTCCTAGTACAACGGCAATGACGACTGCCAACACAGTCAACTGTAAGTGTTCGAGCAATAAGTCAAAAATTTGACCGGTATTATTTTGAACATAATCTAAAAATCCATTCATTGAACTTCCTCCTCCTGAATGAACTGCTCACTCAAGACGGAAAGCAAGCTACTTCTTGTAATTAATCCACGTAATTGTCCTGATTTATTTGTTACCGGCAGATACCCTGTCTCTTCATGGTTCATGACTTCCAGTACATCAAGCAAGGAGTCCTGCTCATCAACAGCAACCAGCTCCCCTTCCATGACGTCTTCAATCCGGACACCTTTATCAGGAGCCGTTTGAATGTTCTTCAGTTTGACGATTCCCTGGAGGATACGATCGCGGTCTGTGATCAACAGGCTGTCGACTTTACGTCCGCGCATGATTTCAATCCCTTGCAGCAGCGTCCGTTTCCCACTGATCGAGACAGGATCTTCAATCATGATGTCCTCTGCTTTAATGAACGCCGGACTGCTCCAAATCTTATTTTTCCCAATAAAGGATTCGACGTATTCGTCTTTCGGATGACGTAAGATTTCTTCCGGTGTATCAAACTGAACGATTTCCCCATCGCGCATGATACAAATCCGATCAGCCAGCTTGATCGCCTCATCCATATCATGTGTGACGAAAACAATCGTCTTCTTGACTTCTTCCTGGAGGTTGAATAATTCTTCTTGGAGGTCATTTCGTGTGACGGGGTCAAGCGCACTGAACGGTTCATCCATCAGGATGACGTCCGGGTCATTCATTAAGGCACGGGCAAACCCGACGCGTTGTTGTTGTCCACCACTGAGTTCACTCGGATAACGGTCAATGAATTGTTTAGGATCAAGACCGACCATCTGTAACAGTTCTTCCGTCCGAACATCCATCTGATCGTGGTCTTTCCCTTCAAGCCCGGCAATCAATTGAATGTTCTCCCGGACAGTCATGTGCGGAAAGAGACCGGTCTGTTGGATGACGTATCCCATATGACGACGCAATTCAATCGTATCCGTCTTCATGATGTCCTTTCCGTTGACTAAAATCGTTCCTGACGAGGGTTCAATCAAACGATTGATCATTTTTAAGGATGTCGTTTTCCCACATCCACTCGGTCCGATGAACACAACCAGCTCGCCCTCTTTGATTTCGAGAGTTAAGCCTTTTAAGACAACGTTGTCTTTAAATTGCTTCCCGACGTTTTTAAATTCAATCATTCGTTTCCACTCCTTTTACTATTTCCATATACCATATGTTCCCTATTCATTTCAGGGCTAAACAATTATTTAAGATTAATCCGTTTAGACTCATAAAAATTCGGGAATTATTTCCCTATTTTTTAGTTTTTTTGCTCAAAAAGGGTAATAGATAAGTAGAGTCAAGTGAGAGGCAGTCATCCTAGAAAAAGGAGGCGACGTACACATGCACGGGAAATGGATTCGGATCATCATGATCATGTTAATATCGCTTTTTCCTTTCTTTAGTTACGGTTTGACGGCAGATGCAGCCAGTTCGACGTTTGTCACAAAAGGATCGACGACGAGTAAAGTCGTCGCACTGACGTTTGATGACGGAGCAGATGGTGGAAACATCACTAAGATTTTGAGTATCTTAAAAGCCAACAATGTCAAAGCAACCTTTTTCTTAACAGGTACCGGTGCCAATAATCATCCACAATTGATTAAAAACATCGCCACTGCAACTCCGACGCATCAGCTTGGAAATCACTCCTATACGCATCCTGATTTTACGAAATTAACCGCCACTCAGATGACGAGTGAACTCTCAAAAACCGAAAACTTAATCAAGTCATTGACCGGACGGACGACTAAACCGATTTTCCGCGCACCATTTGGCGCGAGCAACAGCGCTGTCCTTGCCGCCGTCGGGAATGCCGGATACACGAAAACGATTCAGTGGAACATCGATACAACTGACTGGAAAGGTATCAGTTCAACAGCCATTTTGGCGCGTGTCGTTCCGAACATCGTCCCGGGATCCATCGTTCTGATGCATACGGGGGCTGGTGCACCCGGTACACCGGTTGCACTTCCATCGATGATTTCGCAACTTAAAGCGAAAGGCTATAAATTCGTCACAATCTCCGAATTATTAAAATTGCCTCCAAGCGGCAGTAAAACGTATACGGTTAAATCGGGCGATACCCTTTATAAAATCGCCAACCTCTACAATGTCACCGTCGCTGCTCTCGCTAAAGCCAATAACATCACGAACTACAATCTGATCACTGTCGGACAAGTGCTTGTCATTCCGGGAACGACACCTCCTCCGCCAACAACAGTCACCTATACCGTCAAAGCCGGGGACACGCTCTACTCCATTGCAACGAAGTACGGCGTGACGGTCACCGCGCTTGCCAGTGCCAATAAAATCACGAATGTCAATTTGATTTCCGTCGGGCAAGTCCTTGTCATTCCGAAGTAACACAAAAGCGTCCCGGTCTTTACGACCAGGACGCTTTTGAATGTTTTCAGTTCTTAAGAAGACGGGATATTTTCAAGACCCAGATCACATTGAATTAAATCGACGTACGTCTGGCGACGGACAACTTCACGCGATTCACCTTGATTAACGAAAACAACAGCCGGTCGTAAAAATTGGTTGTAGTTGCTTGCCATCGAATAGTTATAAGCGCCTGTCCCGAAGACCGCTAATGTATCTCCACTGACGGGTTCTGCTAAATCAGCAGACTCAGCAACCAAGTCGCCGGATTCGCACGCTGCACCGACAACTGTCACATGACGTGTTTCTCCTTTGATTCGATTGGCAATGACGGTTTCGTACACCGCTCCGTATAGAGCAGGCCGGATATTATCCGCCATTCCGCCGTCCACCGATAGGTACGTTCGTACACCTTGTACTTCCTTGATAGCACCAACCGTGTACAGCGTCGTTCCGGCATTTGCGACGACCCACCGCCCCGGTTCAATCCCGATTCGCGGACGATCGATCGCAAGACACGTTGTTTCTTCATCGATGATCGCCATAACCCGCTCCATCGTTTGTTCGAAATCAAGCGGCTGATCATCTTGCGTATAGGCAATTCCAAATCCACCGCCGAGATTGACTTCGCTTGCGACGAAAGAAGTCCGCTCGCGAATCGTTTCGACGAATCCCATCATCGTCCGGGCCGTCCGCTCAAACAGTTCAATTTCTTGAATTTGCGATCCGACATGGCAATGAATACCGAGTAACACCAAATGTTCCGCTGCTAAAACAGCTTCGACGGCTTGCAGGTACGAATCATCATGCGTCGAAAAACCAAACTTCGTATCGACACCACCGGTCTGGATTTTCGTGTGCGCACCACCGATGACTTGCGGAACAATCCGGATCAGAACCTGAACGGTTTGACAGGTATCGCCCGCAATCTGGTTGAGTTGAGCGATTTCCTCGTAATGATCGATGACGATTTTCCCGACACCCTCTTCGACGGCATACCGTAAATCCTGCGTCGATTTATTTGAACCGTGGAAATAAATCCGTTCCGCCGGCACACCGGCTTTACGGGCGATGAACAGTTCGCCGCCTGTGACGACGTCAATGCCAAGACCATGTCGGACAACTTGCTGGTAAACGGCACCGATTGTCAAGGCTTTAGAAGCAAACGAAGCATACGTATTCGGATATTTCTTTAAAAAGGCGTCGCGTACGGTCGCCAGACGGTCCGTCAATTCACGTTCTGCCATGACATAAAGCGGTGTCCCGTATTGTTTGGCAAGCTCTGTTGCTGCCACCCCGTCAATCTGTAGTTCATTGTTTTGTTCCGTCAAATAGCGGCTTCCGTACATCTTGCTTCCCCCTTATAAATAACGATGTGTTAAACGCCACGAACGGGCACACATCTGTTCCGAATTATTGGCTGTCCCAGTCCGGGTGATGTCATCAATTTCGATGCCGTCTCCGTACAGAACAACTTTATCACCGATTTCCACCGTCGAATCGACGGCGATGAACGTATGACTCATAAATAACTTACTGATGATCGGATAACGTTTTCCGTTGATGATGACCGGCAGTGACGACCGTCCGCGGACAACCCCGTCCCCGTAGCCGACCGGCAGAACGGCGACACGAATCGCTGTCGGTGCCGTATACGACGTACCGTAGCCGACATGTTCCCCTGCTTCCACTTGACGAATCTCAACGACTTCCGTCGTCATCCGGAGTGAGGGGACGAGCCAATCCATTTTTTCGATCGGCGAATAGCCAAACAGGAATATACCGGGCCGGACGTAATTGCAACAGGCGAGGCGCGGATCATGCTTGACGATCGTTGCACTGTTTTCGGCATGGATATAAGTAAAGCTATGTTTCGCCTGTAACGGATTTCCGATTTCAAGGAACCGTTCAACCTGACCGTCGTGATTGGCTCCCGGTTCATCGGCAAGCGGGAAATGCGTGTAGAGCCCTGTTAACGTCAGCTCTTGCTCCCGTACGGTTTCAAGCACCGCTAATGCTTCTTCGAGCGAACTGACACCAAAACGGTTCATCCCGACATTTATTTTTAGATGCAGTTCAATTCCCGATAAATCCGCCTGATGACGTGTCAGCCAATCGAGCGAAGGAATTCCGAGCGCTACTCCATGCAAGCGGACCTCTTTAAAATCCGATGCCGGATTCATCGCCAGGACATAACTGTCTGGAAAATTCGTTTTGATTTCAATTGCTTCATAGACTTCCGCCACTGCGAAATGCCGGACACCGGCTTCCATCAATGTGGCGACCATTTCAATCATCCCTAAGTTGTAAGCATTGTTTTTGACCACGGCAAAAATCTGCTTGTTAGACCGGGCGAAAACCGATGCGACATTATGCCGCACCGCTTCCCGATCAATGGTAACGACAGTTCTTGAACTCATTCGGCGACAGCAGGTGTCACATGTGTCAACCAGTCCGCATATTGCGGCAATTGACCTGAGACCGTCTGTCGGTAAAGATCAAGCAACTCATCCGCGACAGTCCGTGTTCCGCCGTTGATGACGATGTGATCAATTTCTCCGACACTTGTAATTTCTGCTGCTGTACCCGTCAAGAAGATTTCGTCTGCGACGTATAACTCATCACGGCCGATATGACGCTCGACGACCGGATACCCTTGATCCTGCGCCAAACGCATGATGACTTGACGTGTGATGCCGTCTAATACCGAGCAGTCGAGTGAAGGTGTATAAATCGTGCCGTTTTTCAACATGAACAGGTTGGCGACACTCGCTTCACTGACGTTTCCGTTCATATCGAGGGCAATCGCCTCGTCGAATCCGTCACGTTGTGCTTCGCCTTTTAAGAGCTGCGAGTTCATGTAGTTGGCGGCAGCTTTTGCCTGCATCGGCATCATTGTCGACGAAACGCGGCGGTAAGAAGCGACTTTCGCACGGATACCGGCGCCTTTATCGAAGTACTCGCCCAGTTCCCAACAAGAAATTCCGACGTGAACCGTCGTATCTTTTGCCATCAATGCCTGCCACGGTGTACCGAGGAAAACAAACGGGCGGATGTAACAAGATTCAAAGCCGTTTTTGGCGACCAGATCAATTGTCGCTTGGACAAGTTCTTCCACTGTATAAGGAATCGTCACGTGATAGAACGCGCAACTGCGGAACAGACGTTCAATGTGTTCCGTCAATTGGAAAATCGCCGGACCATCCGGTGTCGCATACGCACGGATACCTTCGAAGAATCCGCTTCCGTAATGAATCGCATGGGACATGACGCTCGTATTTGCCTCTTTTGGATCATGAAAAACTCCGTCTAACCAAATTGCTTCTCCATACTGTGTATCCACTGCCATGTGTTTTCCTCCTCTTCGACGTCAATCAGAGTGAACGTAAATCATCCACCAATTGCGTCTTCTCTGCTGTTTTTTCGTCTTTCTGTTTGATGACGCGTGCTGGCGTACCAGCCACTACGCTGCCTGCAGGAACGTCTTCTGTGACGACACTGCCTGCTGCGACGACGGCATCTTTTCCGACGCGGACACCTTCAAGAATGACGGCATTCGCTCCGATTAAGACACCATCTTCAATGATGACCGGTGTTTTTGAAGGCGGTTCAAGAACCCCTGCGACCACGGCGCCGGCGCCGACATGAACGTTTTTGCCGATTGTACCACGTGCTCCGACAACGGCGTTCATATCAATCATTGTACCATCTCCGATTGATGCACCGATATTAATGATTGCTCCCATCATGACGACAGCATTGTCACCGATGACGACATGATCACGAATCCATGAACCCGGTTCGATCCGTGCGTTTAAATGGCGCGTATCAAGCATCGGTACGGCACTGTTCCGGCGGTCATACTCGACGTGAACTTCCGTGATCCGGTCTGCATTCTCTTCTAAGAAAGTTGACGCAAGTCCTGCATCCGCGAAGAAAATTTTAGATTGATCGGTTCCGAAAGCTGTTGCACCTTCAATCGTCAGTCCTGCCAGGTCCCCATTAACGTACAGTTTGACCGGTGTTTGTTTTTTAGCGTCTTTAATAAATTTCGCAATTTCAAAAGCATCAGTTAATAACATGTGAATCCTCCTGTGTGTAAAGCGTCTCCAGTGTATAGAGTCCCGCTGATTTTTGGATGAGTGCTTCTGCTGCCTTGATGGCACCTGAAGCAAAGACTTTTTTTGACAACGCCGTATGCTTGATTTCAATCAATTCGTCAACACCGGCGAACAATACTTCATGTTCCCCGAAGATCGTTCCGCCCCGCATCGAGTGCATCCCGATTTCATTTGCTTCGCGCTTCTCGCGTGTTGATTCCCGTTCGTAGACGGGTGTGACGTTCCGCAAATCTTGAATCGTCCGCAACAGCAGCTCCGCCGTTCCGCTTGGTGCATCGACTTTTTGATTATGGTGTTTTTCCAGCAGTTCGATATCGAATGCGCCGGCGAGCGGAACGAGTGTTTTTAACAGCTGTTGCATCATCGCGATCCCAAACGACATGTTATACGATTGGAAAATCGGAATTTGTGTCGAAGCATCGCGAATCGTCTGCAGTTCTGCTTCCGAGAAACCGGTCGTCGCAATGACGAGCGGGGTTTTCGTTTTGATCCCGTAAGCAAGCAAATCCGGTAAGAGACTCGGATGTGAAAAATCAATGATTGCATCCACTGACTCCGGCATTTCGGCAAGCGTACCGTAAGACGGTACCTGTTCCGCCGTTTTTGTTTTGTCGATGACGGCGACGACGGCATCCGGTGCCAGTTCATGCACGTAATGTCCCGTTGCCCCGTATCCGTGAATGGCGAGTCTCATCCAACCACTCCTTTGTAACTCCGCATCGTCTCAAGAAGATGGCTATGACCGGCTTCCGACTGGCGAACAAGCGGCAGACGCGGTGCACCGACAGCCAGACCGATTTCTTCGAGTGCTGCTTTGACCGGAATCGGGTTGACATCGCTGAACAATGCCGAGATGACAGGCATCAAATCACTTTGAATCCGGCGCGCCGCCGTATAGTCATTCGCAAGTAACGCTTCTGCCAGTGCTTGAGTTTCCGCCGGATATGGATTCGACAAGACGGAAATCACGCCTTGTGCCCCCCATGCCATATAAGGAAGAATTTGATCATCGTTACCGCAGAAGACTGCAAAGCCATCTGGTAAGGCCGTCATCAATTCCCCCATGAAACTGACGTCTCCACTTGCTTCTTTAAACGCTTGGATGTTCGGATGTTTGGCAAGTGTGACGGCTGTTTCGACGGAAATCGCGACCCCTGTCCGTGACGGAACATTGTAGAGCATGATTGGCAAATCGACTGCATCCGCAACCGCCGTGAAGTGGGCGACGAGTCCTGCTTGTGATGTCTTATTGTAGTAAGGTGTGACCAGCATCGCTGCATCCGCACCGAGCCGGGCTGCCGTCTGTGTTTTCTCAATCGTCTGTGCCGTGTTGTTTGTTCCGGTTCCGGCAATGACCGGGACACGGCCGGCTGTCACACGGACTGCCGTTTCAAGTAACGTCTCAAACTCTGCATTCGTCAACGTCGACCCTTCCCCGGTCGTCCCGCCGACGACCAATGCTTGAATGTTTGCTGCGAGTTGTTGCTCGATCAGTTGCTCGAATACCGCTAAATCCAGTTCACCGGTTGAGGTAAACGGTGTAGCGAGTGCTGTTCCTGCTCCTTTAAACATATCGGATTCCTCCTCGTTTCTTACGAATGGATTGAACTTTCAAGCGCTTGACGCGCGACTTGGACGGCGTTCGAAGCGGCCCCTTTACGGATGTTATCAGCGACGCACCAGATGTGGAACGTATTGGCGAGACTTTGATCCTGACGAATTCGTCCGACATAGACGTCGTCTGTTCCGCTTGCATCAAGCGGCATCGGATATTGATTATGACTGACATCATCGACTAAAACGACGCCAGGTGCTTCGGCCAGAGCAGCACGAATCGCTTCAACACTTGTTTCCTGCTCAAACGTGACATTGATGGCAACGGAATGTGAATTCGTGACCGGGACACGGACACACGTCGCGCTGACGGGCAACTCCGGCAAACGAAAGATTTTCCGAGTTTCGTCAATCATTTTCTGTTCTTCCTTTGTATAACCGTCCGGTAAGAACACATCGATATGCGGCAAAATATTATCATGAATCGGGTGTGGATAGTTGACCGGTTCTTCGCCGCGACTGCCGCGGGCTAAATCCTCGATTCCCTTTTGACCGGAACCGGATACGGCCTGATACGTCGTATAGTTGACGCGCTTCAAACCAAATGGTTGAAGCGGTGCCAAGGCGACGACCGATTGAATCGTTGAACAGTTCGGATTGGCGATCAAACGATCGTTCGGTCCGATTGCCTGCGAATTTACTTCCGGTACGACAAGCGGAATATCTGCCTGCATCCGGAACGCACTGGAATTATCAACGACGAGTGTTCCTGCTGCAGCAAGCAACGGGGCATACTGTTCACTGATGGTACCGCCAGCTGCGAACAGTGCGACATCAATCCCGTCTTTCGTGATGTTTTCCGATAACGCTTGAATCGTGACGTCCTGTCCTTTGAACTGAACGATTTTCCCGGCTGAACGGGCTGAAGCATAAGCTGAAATCTGACGGACCGGAAAATCGTGTTCCGCCAGGACTTGTAACATTTTTTGACCAACGGCGCCGGTTGCGCCAATGACTGCGACATGATACATATGATTTCCTCCTTACAGGTCGAATGCTTGAGCGATTGCTGCGACAGTCCGTTCGATATCGGCCTGGGCAATCGTATATGAGATGCTGATTTCTGATGTCGTGACTTGATAAAACGTGATGTTTTCCGCCCGGAACGTCGCAAACAATTTCGAAGCGACCCCGGTTGCGTCCCGCATCCCGATTCCGACGACGGATAACTTGGCATGCTGGTTATGACGGTCGACTTTGACCGTCGGGAAACGATTGATGATATCCTGCAGTGCTTCTTCCAAAAACTCTTCTTCATCCAGCGGACAAGAGAAGGAAAGGAAGATGTCACTGTCAAACGTCGTCTGACTGATCATATCGATGTTGACGTGACGTCCTGATAACAGTTCAAAGATATCCGCGACCGCCGAGTTCGTCTGCGGTACATGCTTGATTGACACCGTCAACACGTTTTTCGTTACACTGACGCTCGTGACCGCTTTTTGTTCCATCGTTTCCGTTGCCTCCATGATCCAAGTCCCTCTTTCCGATTCTAATGTTTTTCCGACGAAGATGTGGACGCCGTATTTTTTACCGAGTTCGACACTGCGCATCTCCATGACTTTTGAACCGAGTGCACTCATTTCCATCATCTCATCGTATGAAATGTGTGGAATCGGTTGTGCCGTTGCATGAATCCGTGGATCAGCTGTGTAAACACCGTCGACGTCCGTGTAAATTTCACATCGTTTATCAAGAACCGCGGCCAATGCGACGGCTGTCGTATCCGATCCGCCGCGACCGAGTGTCGTGACATCCCCGAGCTCATTGACGCCCTGGAAACCGGCGACGATGATGACGTCGTATGTCTCCAGTTTTTTCCGGAGCAATTCGCCGTCAATCTGTTTGATTTTACTTTTCGTGTGCAGTCCCATCGTGCTGATGCCTGCCTGGGCCCCTGTCTGTGACAAGGCTTTTATCCCGAGTGAGTTCAGGGCGATGCTGAGTAATGAAATCGTCTGTTCTTCACCGATTGCAAGCAGCCGGTCCAGTTCGCGTCGTTCCGGACGGTCCGTTATCGCCTGCGCCTGAGCAATCAATGAATCGGTCATTTTCCCCATTGCCGACACGACGACGACTAATTTTTCCCCTTGTCCCGTCCGATTCTTCAAATAATTCGCAATTGACTGAATCTGTTCGACAGTCGCAACCGAACTACCACCAAATTTAAGTACAGTTGTCACAATCCTATCTCCTTTTGTCCCGAAACAGAAAAAAACGACGGGCCGGTAGGAGCGTTCCTACGGCCCGTCGTTATCACGATCGGACAAACGATGACAGCGTCATACGTTCTTTTACGTAAGATAGCGCTCCGAAACGTGGGTTTCGGCAGTACAACGGATCTTAACCGTTGTACCAGCAATCAAGAAAAAGCATTTTCTTGTTCACTTCGGCGGATTTCCCCTTTCACATCACTTGGCATGCTTGCCTTGAATAAGTGTTGCTACTGATGTCATCCGCGCCTCTATCTGTCGGTTGTTAGTTACAGTTATAGCAAACATTTTTTGTTAAATCCAGTGATTTGCCAAACTTTTTTTGAATTTTATAATTTTTCAAGTTGCTTCTTCGCTAATGCGAGTTGATCCCGGACGGCCGTAAAACCGGTCCCGCCGTAACTTCCCCGTCGTGCGACCGCCTGAACCGGATCTAACAACGGATAGACATCTTCTGCAATGACCGGATGGAACGTCTGATACGTGGACAGCGTCAAATCTTTTAAGAAACAGCCGCTTTGGACACAATGTAAGACGGCTTTCCCGACGATTTCATGTGCTTCCCGGAACGGAATCCCTTTTGTGACCAGATAATCCGCCAGTTCCGTTGCATTCGAGAAGTCTTGCATCGTCGCCTTCTTGAGCGCTTCTGTCTTAAACGTAGCCGATTCGATCATGCCTGTAAAAATTTGAACGGATTGTAACACGGTATCAGCGGTGTCAAAGACACCTTCCTTATCTTCCTGCATATCTTTATTGTATGCGAGTGGTAATGCTTTCATTGTCGTCAGGAAACCCATCAGATTTCCGTAGACACGACCTGTTTTGCCGCGGATCAGTTCCGCGAAATCTGGATTTTTTTTCTGCGGCATCATGCTTGATCCCGTCGAAAACGCATCGGACAGCTCAATGAACGAAAATTCTTGCGACGCCCAGATGATGATTTCTTCGCAAAAGCGTGACAGATGCATCATGACCGTCGACGCGATGCCAAGGTATTCAATCACGAAGTCCCGGTCTGAGACCGCGTCCAAACTGTTCGGATAGACCTGTTCAAACCCAAGTAACTCGGCTGACTTGAAGCGGTCAATCGGGAAAGTCGTTCCCGCCAGTGCCCCGGCACCGAGCGGCGACATCCGAATCCGTTTCAGGTTATCGGTCAATCGATCGGCATCCCGTTCAAACATCCAAAAATAAGCGAGCAGATGATGCGCGAGTGAGATCGGTTGCGCCCGTTGCAGATGGGTATAACCCGGCATGACCGTCTCCACATGTTGCTCCGCCTGTTCCGTAATGACGGATTGCAGGTTGCGAAGACTCGACAGGAGTTCTAAAACATGCTGTTCCATCCAAAGGTGGAGATCAGTCGCGACCTGGTCATTTCGACTGCGGGCTGTATGCAGTTTACCGGCGACCGGACCAATCTGTTCCGTCAGTAACCGCTCGAGATTCATGTGGATGTCTTCATCCACTGTCGTATAGACGTGTTGCTCGAGTGTCGTTTGCAACTGTTTAAGACCGGCTTCGATTTGTTCCCACTCGGTCTTTTCAAGAATTCCCTGTTCATATAACATCTGCGCGTGCGCAAGACTCCCCTGTAAATCAACGGCTGCTAATTTCTGATCAAACGAAATCGATGCTCCGAAGGCCTCCGCTTGAGCGGAAGCACTTTCCGTAAAACGTCCGCCCCATAGTTTCGTCATTTTTTCACGCCTTCCTGACGATGGACACTGGCATGTGTCGAAATCGCAAGACCGTGTAATTTGATGAATCCTTTCGCTGCTTCGTGATCAAAGGCATCTTCTTTTGTATACGTCGCGAGTTTCTCATCGTAGAGCGAAACTGCTGACTGACGTCCTGTGACGGTTGCGTTCCCTTTATACAGTTTGACACGGACTTCACCGGTCACGTCCTGTTGCGTTGCCGTCAAGAACGCTTTGAGGCCTTTTGTCAGCGGGGCATGGAACAATCCGTTGTAAATCGTTTCTGCATATTGTTTGCTGAGAATCGGTTTAAAGTGGGCAACGTCTTTCGTCAATGTGATCGTTTCAAGTGCTGCGTGGGCTTTGAGTAAGACTGTCGCACCCGGGCACTCATACACTTCACGTGACTTGATGCCGACCAAACGGTTTTCGACATGGTCAATCCGTCCAACACCGTGTGCACCGGCAATGATATTCAGTTCTGTAATCAGCTTCGCCAGCGGATACGCTGTCCCGTTGATCGAAACCGGAACACCTGCTTCAAAACCGATGATGACTTCTTCCGCTTGATCCGGTGCGTCTTCCGGTGCGACCGTCAAAGCGTATGCATCTTGCGGCGGCTCTGTCCATGGATTTTCAAGGACACCACATTCGTTACTGCGTCCCCATAAGTTCATGTCGATTGAATACGGGCTGTTGAGATTAATCGGAATCGGAACGTTGTTTTCTTTTGCATAAGCGATTTCTTCTTCACGTGACCATTTCCATTCGCGAACCGGTGCGATGACTTCGAGCGACGGATCAAGAGCAGCAACCGAAACTTCGAACCGGACTTGGTCGTTTCCTTTTCCGGTACATCCGTGGGCGACTGCTGTGGCACCGTGGGCATGTGCCACTTCAACCAGTTTTTCAGCAATCAACGGGCGAGATAAAGCGGAAATCAATGGATACGCACCTTCGTAATGCGCACCATATTGGAGGGCCGGCAAAACAAAGTCATTTGCGAATTCATCTTTGACATCAAGAACAATCGATTCGATCGCACCGACGAGTAACGCTTTTTCTTTGATGACCGACAAATCTTTTCCTTCGCCGACATCCATGCACAATGCGACGACGTCATAGTCCTTGCTTAACCATTTGATGGCGACTGAAGTATCCAGTCCACCCGAATACGCTAAAATCAATTTTTGTTTTGTCATTCTTATTTCCTCCTTGAATTCGACTGTATCTGTCTGTATAAAAATTCACTATGAATTATATATATACATAGACTTTCAA
The DNA here is from genome assembly GCF_040549175.1 of Exiguobacterium sp. PvP048. Classification (NCBI taxonomy): domain Bacteria; kingdom Bacillati; phylum Bacillota; class Bacilli; order Caryophanales; genus Exiguobacterium; species Exiguobacterium sp. PvP048. Next base: position 154,308 of record NZ_JBEPSU010000004.1, read on the forward strand.
AAAAAGAAACCCTTTTTTCAGGATTTCTCAAAAAAATCAGCATTAAATTTTTTTCTCCATCGTCCGGTGCGGAATGCCCGCATCGTCAAATTCATCGGAAACAATCGCATAACCAAGCCCTTGATAAAACGGAATGGCCTGTACTTGGGCACCGAGCGTTAAAATCGTCCGGCCTTCCCGGCGGGCAATCCGCTCCATCGCCTGCATCAGCTCGCCGCCGTATCCTTTTCCTCTTGTCGCCGCAAGGGTCGCGACGCGTTCGACCTTCATCCGTTGCTCATCGTACGGACGGGTCCGCCCCGTCGCAACCGGACGATTCATCTCATCGAGGACAAGCAAGTGAATCGCTGTTTCATCATGCGTATCATATTCCAAATGGCTCGGAACGCCTTGTTCCTCGACGAAAACCCGTTCCCGGATCATTCGGACCGCTTGTTTTTGTTCGGTTGTTTTTACTTGAATCACTGTCATGTATGTAATTCCTCCTTTAATGCTTCTGCATAAGCTTGTGCCTCTTCATACGTTTGGAATACTGCTTGGGCATTGTTTTCACTTCCGCCGCCCCGTCCATTAAACTGCTTTAAATGGGTTTTGGCAAATTTTCCGAGATGAATGGATCCAGCGCTGCACATGAATAATTTTTTGGCGTTTTCGTTCCAGACGAATCCTGTCCGTCCTGTTTCAGCCAGGGCTTTCAACAGTTTTTCTGAAAAACGGACATCCTCTTGATCATGCCGTACGGTGAGAACCGGTTCATCCGTTGCGAGCAACTGTTTTAAGACCGTTTTGACATGCAAATCTTCTGCCTGTCCGATTTGACGGTTCAGACGGACTTGCTCCTGTTTCAGGTCTTCCACAACAAGATGGACCTGATTTTTTTTAGCTGATACTGCACGTGCAGTTTCTGTCAGGACACGCCGTTCGGTCGTCAGTAATCGAAACGCTCGGTCTTTTGCAACGTACGCTAAACGAATATTCCCGCGAACCTTTTCAAGTCCCGTGAATAAAATCAGTTCCAGTTCCGACGTCGAGGCGAGATGCGTTCCTCCACAGGCACTGTAATCCAGTTCACCGATTTGAACGACCCGGATTTTTCCTGTGACTTGTGGTGTTTTTCGTAACGGTAACTGCAATGCTTCTTCTTCTGTATATTCCGTTGCCGTAATCAAGAGGTTCGCTTGAATCACCGTCCGTAAACGTTCCTCCAAACGACTTTGAAGCGTCTCATCCCAGTCACCGAGATCGAGATCAAGCGTCGATTCTTCTGTGCCGGTTCGGAAACTGACTGTCTTGATTTGAAATTCGTCTTGAAGAATGGCAGAAATAACGTGTTGTGCTGTATGTTGCGCCGCATGATCCGTTCGAATTACATCATCGACCTCACCTTGCACTTCGTTTTCAAGAAGCGGACTGTCGAGCAGGTGCCAGACATCCCCTTCTTGAAGCTGGACATCGAGGACGGAAACCCCGTTGAGTGTTCCCCGATCGGCAGGCTGCCCCCCGCTCTCCGGATAAAAGTAACTTTGTTCTAATCTTACCCAGTAGCCTTGTTCTTCCTTCGTACCTGTCACGATTGATTCGAAAGTCCGGACGTCCGGATAAATTTGCTCTGAACGCATCTTCATTCCACCTTTTCAGCACTGAATTTGCTTCTATTATGACACAAATCACTTACAATCGTTTGTCGACATCTCCATTTCCTAGTACACTAGATGAAAGACTATCGACCGCGAAGGGACGAAATGCCGTGATTCAGCATATTAATAAAAATTCACCACTTCCAATCTACTACCAAATCGAGGCTGCCTTGAAGCAACAAATCGAGGAGGGTCTGTTACAACCCGGCGATTTGATCCCCTCGGAACGCGAGTTTGCCGAAGCCCATCAAATCAGCCGGATGACTGTCCGTCAAGCCATCTCGAATCTTGTTAACGCTGGTTATCTCATTCGTCAAAAAGGACGCGGCACATTCGTCGCCAACAAAAAAATCGTCATGCAACTGTCCGGATTAACCAGTTTTTCCGAAGAGATGGAACATCTTGGTTTGGAACCGGCGAGTGAACTGCTGTCTTATCAAACGATTGCTGCTGAAATGACGATTGCGAATAAACTCGGGATTCGTGAAGGTGCCAAAATTTATGAATTAAAACGGTTACGCATCGCAAACGAACAACCGCTTGCGCTCGAAACTGTTTATATCCCAGAACAGCTGTTGCCGGGTTTGAACCAGGATGTCGCCATTACGTCCCTTTATGCCTTTGCTGAAGCCAGTGGACTCAACCTGGGTCGCGCCAGTCAGACTTTCGAATCACGTCTCGCGACAAAAGAAGAAGCACAACACCTCGGTCTGTCGGTCAGTTCACCTGTTTTGTCCGTCGAACAACTGACTTTCCTTGCCACCGATCAACCGTTTGAGTATGTCATTTCCGCGTATCGCGGTGACCGGTATACGTTCACGGTCGAAATGGAACGGCAACGCTGATTCTGATTTGAATACAGAGGAGAACTCATCTTCCTTTCCGAAAAAAAGCACATGTTTCAGGATACTTTTCAAGAAAGTATCTGAAACGTGTGCTTTTTAACATCACCCGTTAGCGTTACTGAACGGGTTGCTCGACTGTCGTCGAATCATCTGTTGTTGTCGGGTCCGTGGCTCCCGGTGTCCCTGTCTCTTCTTTCATCGGTGACACTTCTTGTCCTTGCATCGCCTTGGCCAGGTTGGCTTTCACCCGGTCAAGTTGATTCGGATCCAGATGGTACTCCCATTTCCCGCTGATTCCAATGTATCCTTCACCTGCGAGCTGGTATTCTGTCGTATTCCGTAAAGCTGTCGTAAAGTCAGCTAACCGGAGATAATCGTTCGGACCTAAGTTCGTCTCGACGTTGTCGCCGACAGCGTCCAAGATGTCACGGTACGCCCCGAGCGAACGGAAGCTTGCCGCTTCTTTTGCAACAGCTTGGATGACCTGCATCTGCTTTTGTCCCCGGCCGATATCCCCGAGTGGGTCATCATGACGGTTTCGAACGTAAGCGAGTGCCTGTTCCCCGCTCAAATGCTGCATTCCCTTCGGAACGGTAATCGTCCCTGCTTTACGCGCCGAATCCTGTTCCTTGAAGGCATAACGGACATCGATATCGACTCCGTCCAGTGCATCAATCAACTGAACGAATCCTTGGAAGTTAACTTTTACGACATGGTTGATTTCAATACCGAGCAGATTTTCGGTTGTCTCACGTGCCAGTTTGATTCCGTTGTATGAACTCGATTTGTCCATTGAACCGAAATAATGAGCATGAGTGATTTTATCCTGCTCGACACCTGTTTTCCCGTACGGCACATCATATTTGGAATAATCGATATTGACGAGTGAGTCCCGTGGAATACTTGTCAGTACCAATTGTTCGGTCTTCTTATTCAGGACACCGACAATCATGACATCCGATCGTGCCGGCTCATGCCGGTCTTTACTGGCTTTCGTTTCATCCGTTCCTAAAATCAAGAAAGATTCGGACGGCACATCATCATATTTCGAACTGACTTTTGAACCCGGAATGTTGATTTGTGTTCTTGCCAGCGTTTCCTGTGTTTTAATGAAAACCGCTCCCGCATAACCGGAACCGATGACGGTCAAAAGTAATAACAAGGCAGCAATCACTTTGATGAACATCTTGCCAGCACTTGGTTGCCTCTTTCTTGCTGATCTCGTCTGCATCTGTACGCCCTCATTTTCATGTAAATTTTCTGTAAAGTTCACTATTCTCCATTATCCCGACTTTTATTAAAATGTCAATTTACGATTCGATTAAGATCATGTGATTTCACTGTTTTTACACTCGCACGACTTGACGCATACAAAACAAAAAACCCGTCTGTTGAGAAGACCGGTCTGAAGCAGTCCGGTCTCATCAGAGACGAGTCATCGATTCATTTCATGAAGTTCGTATAGGCAGCTCGCCCTGTACGTTTCGCTTCGTCCGATAACAAGCTTGCCGCTTCTTCGTCCAGAACGACCATGACATCGGCGTGCCGCTGTAAAATCGTTGCCGGACAATCCGTCGTCGCCGGACCTTCCATCATGTCGCGGATCGCCTCCGCTTTCCGCTCGCTTGAAGCAACCAATAAAATCTTCTTCGCTTCCATGATCGTTCCGATTCCCATCGTGATCGCTTCGGTCGGCACATCCTCCAACCGGTCGAAAAAGCGCTGATTGGCCTGTCGGGTCGACTCGGTCAGCTTAGTCACGTGGGTTTTGGCATCAAACGGAGTACCGGGTTCATTAAACGCGATATGACCGTTCGAACCGATACCGAGCAGTTGAATATCAATCCCTAATTGCCGGACAAGCGCTTCATAGCGGTCACTCTCTTCCCGTGGATCCGCCGTGCTTCCGATCGGCACATACGATTCTTTAAAGTCGACCGCATCAAACAAGTGCTCCTGCATGAAGGTATGGTAACTGTGTGGATGATCCGGACTGAGTCCGACGTATTCATCCAAATTAACGGTCGTCACATGCTGGCAATCCACTCGATCTTTGCGCCATTCTTCATACACACCGAGCGGAGAACTGCCGGTCGCAAGTCCGATCGTTAATCCTTCCGGGTGTCTTACAATCTCCTGTTTGAGCAGTTGATACGAAACATTTGCCAATTCTTCTGCTTTTTCTACAATCATCCATTTCATCAGTTGTTACCCCTTTCCGTTTGTAAATCGGTGCACTTTCCCGCGGTGAACGGTTTGTTCCACTTCCAAGTCTGCTGTCAATACGACAAAATCGGCATCCTTGCCCTGCTCGAGTCGTCCTTTATGTGTTAAGCCGAATTCCTCTGCCTGATTAATCGACGTCATCTGGACGGCTTGTTCGAGTGAACAGCCAGTAAAGCGGATGATATTGCGTAGCGCCTGATCCATCGTCAGGACACTGCCGGCTAAGTTCCCGCTCGCAAGACGGGCAGCTCCGTCCTTGACGTGTACGGTTTGTCCGCCGAGTTCATATTCTCCATCCGACAATCCTTTTGCCCGCATCGCATCGGTGATGACCGTCAAACGGTCTGGTCCTTTCATCCGGTAAGCGAATTCGACCATCTCTTTTGAACTGTGAATCCCGTCCGGAATGATTTCCGCAAAGACTGATCGTTCGAGAAGACAATATCCGACCGTCCCTGGTTCCCGGTGATGCAAGGGACGCATTTGATTGTAGAGATGTGTCCCGTGGGTGACATTACCTAAATGACTTTGGTCAAATGTCGCATCGGTGTGTCCGGCAGATGGAATCGCCCCCGTCTTTCGAACCGCCGCTTCAAAATCACGGGCACCGGGCTGTTCCGGAGCGTACGTGACGAGTTTGATCTGATTTCCGGATGCCTGTTGCCATTTTAAAAACTGATCTGCATCGGGTTCGACGATGTATTCAAGCGGTTGTGCTCCGGCATAATCCGGATTGATGAACGGTCCTTCCAGGTGAATCCCTTCAATCGTCGTCTCCCGAGAGTCGATGACATCGCGCGCGACTTCCAGGGCCCGTGTAATCTGATGCCAGTCTTGGGTGATCGTCGTCGCAAAAAAGGACGTGACACCTTCCGCAAGCATGGCTTCACTCAATCGGTACAGCGCTTCCGCACTTACGTCCATCGTATCGACGTCGTATCCGCCATGGATATGGACATCAATCATTCCTGGAATCAATCGTTTCCCCGCAAGATCAATAACTGTTTCGTCACGCTCTGTGTACGCGGACATCGGCCCGATTTCCTGAATCGTCTCCTCAAAGCGGATGAATCCATCGTGAATAACGGTCTGTCCCGTATAAATTTCGGCATGAATCATAGTTGGCATCTTGTGACTTCCTTTCTCGTTTGAATTCCGGCAAATAATCTCTCTTCCCTTTTAGTATACTGCTGTTCATTCTAGTTGTATAGACCTTTATACATTTAACCGATTGTGAAAAAGAAGATCCCGGCGTCTGATCCGGAATCTTCTTTAGTCACGGCAATAAAATCCGGTCTTTTTTCTTCGAAATCAGACGTGTCGCTTTTAAGATCGCAATCGTCAGTGATTGGCGTTTACGGTAGGCGAGGTAACGTCCTTCCCATTTCGGATCGTATTTTTCCTTGTATCGTCTCAGTCCTGTAAAGCTGTACATATACCGGATGTTATTGAACACATCCGCTGCCACGCGTTCCTGCCAAAATGAGGTTTCGTCCTCACCAACGGACGAGAGCGGAGCCATTCCCATATTAAAGGTGTGGTAGCCTTGCTCAGTTGCATAGTCAAACAAACGGATGAACATGGCATCCATGATTCCGTTCGGACCATCCGGACGAAAACGCATCAAATCAATCGAGAGAACACCTTCCTGATAAGCCGGCATGAACGTCATGAAGCCGAGCATCTGCTGATTGGCATCACGCATGATGCCGATCGGCGCTTGATTCAAATAAGACTCGTTGAAATAACCTAATGAAAATCCTTTTTCGGATTTCCCTCCCAACCACTCATCCGAGACGTCACGTAATTGATCCAATAACGCTTCACTAAACGGAGGCGATACGACTTCAAACGTCATCCCTTCCCGTTCAAAACGATTTTTAATGGAACGTAAGCCGGCCCGTTTTTTCCCGGAAACGGTAAAGGTCGTCATGTCGACGATCGCCTCTTCACCAAGCTTAAAGAAATTAAAGCCGAAATCATGATACAACGACATGTTCTGTGCCTGAATCTGATAGATGTTCGGGATATAACCTAAATCCTCGACACGCCGTAAGAAACAGGCAATCAACTGGGAATGCTCTTCCGGATTTCCGCTCGGATCACCAAGCATCATAATCCGGTTTCCGGTCTGACTGAACTGAATAAATGAACGTCCGGATTCGGAGAAGAAAAAGCGTTTATCGCCGAGAAAAGCCAGGTGACTTAAATAATTTCCCCCTTCTTCCGTCAAGACATCCTTAACTTTTTGCAGATCTAACTTTTCACCCAAGACCGGCTGATTAAAGGTATTGAACAAACGAATGAAGACGAGTGTGTAGACAAGTGCAAAAATCGCTGCACTCGCGGCAAACATGAAGATCTCATGGGCAGGATACACCTTTGTCCCGTCAGCCGAACCGAGTGTGTAAAAGGCGTATCCGAAAAAGATGAATCCACCGAGGTATAAAAAACCGGCAAAAGCGGCCCGGATCAGTCGAGTCGTCGTGATCAGCGTCCGTTCACGATGAAAGGCACTTCGTGACATCGTCACTAAAACCAGTACGATCAACACGACAGACAAGGAAATCAAGTTAAATCCGCGCAGTGCCATCCCGATCAAAGCAAAAGCCGAAACACCATAAATCATATACAGTGAACGCTTCGTCCGTCGGTACAGAGACGGGGCAAGCAGGACATACAACAAGCCGGCCATCAAAAAGAAACTGTTCGCAAGCAACAACAACTCATGCGGCAGACGGGCTTCCAAATATTCATACTGTGTCGAGTTTGGCGGCAAAATCGCCAGACCCCAAATCGCGATGCCAGCGAGTAACGTAATCAAGGCCAATGTAAAATGTCGGACTTTACTTAAAAAACGTAACTGAAGCCGCCAGATGACGCCGCCGACTTCAACCGACGGACCGACAATCGGTTTATCCTCAATCATTTTGACGACCGGACCGCTGAACTCACGCGCCGAGAAAATGACCCCGATCACGAATGGAATCAAATAATACACAAGACGATAAATCAACAATCCGGTAAGGACGATCCCTTCTTCGACGCCGGCACGCTGCATACCGATCAAAAAGACCAAGTCGAACGAACCGAATCCACCCGGTACCATCGAAATCAGACCGGCTGTCGCGGCGATGATGAAGACGCCGATGACTTTAGAAAAACTGACATCCGTCCCGAGGGCCGCCAAAATAAAATAGACGACGACTCCCGCACTGAACCATTCCGCAAGCGATACAAGCGAATAGAGGGCGATCGACGACGGACGGATACTGCTGCTCCCCCGTCGGAAAGTAAACAACAGATAGACCGGGAAGAAGAAGGCAACACCGATGATGACCGGCCATAACCATTTCTTTAAATCCAACACTTCAAATGCCGGAAAGACGTTTAATAAGGATAATGCCGATAAAATCGATAATCCGCTGATCAGTGTCGGTGCCATCCAACCGATGGCTTTCAATAACCGGGTTCCTTCGACGAACGGTCGATAGAGGGCGGTTCTGACCCCCATTCCGGCAAGTCCGCCGAAACCGATGATGCCGTTAAACGAGTTGGCAATCCAGGATGCCCGGAAAATCAATCCGATCGGAACCTTCACTTGAAGCGAACGCAATAAAAAGAAATCATAAAAGAACATCGTCGCGACCGCTGCAAGCCCCGATACAATCAATAAAATAAACTTCCAGGACGGAATTTGCTGAATCGCCCGAATCGATTCCTTTAACGACAGACTTCTTAATTCGTTTTGACCCTGATAAAAAATGAATGCAATCAAGATAATCGGCAAAATGATTTTCGCCACTGTCAACACACGTTGTTTATTGAATCTCATTTCACGACCTCCTTTGATTTTCTGACAAGATGCATCAGGCGGAGCAAGAGAAGACTGGCTCCGACGGCAAGCCCGATGATCAATCCCCACCAATACCCATCCGGTCCAAGTTCCGTAAACCGCTCAAAATAAAATCCGAGTGGTAGTCCGATGACCCAGTACGCGGTAATCGTCAAAATAAACGTGACGTTGACATCTTTGAATCCGCGAAGTGCCCCTTGAGTGGGTGCCGCGACTGCATCGGATAATTGAAAGAAAATCGCTAAAATCATGAAATGAGCCGCCATTTTGATGACTGCCGGATCGTTGCTGTAAAGTGCCGCAATCCGTTCATTTTGAACGTACAGCAGTCCACCTGAAAACAAGGAAACGACCAGACACAGCAACAAGCCGATCCACACGTACTGGACGGCGTCCTTGACCCGCTTGGCTCCCATCTCGAACCCGACCGTAATCGTCAGGGCTGATGCGGCCGAGAGTGGAATCATATAAACGAACGAAGCAAAGTTGATGGCTGCCTGATAGGCTCCAATGACGACATCGCCGTAGGCGCCAAGCAGCAAAGTCACGGCTGAAAAGATACTGACTTCCGAAAAGATTGCTAATCCAATCGGTGCACCGAGCAATACCAATTCTTTGATTCGTGTTACATCCGGTTTATAAAAACGACGGAGAATCCCGAGCCGTTGAAACAGTTCACCTTTCAAGACAACACCAATAACCGCGATACATAAAATCCAGTATGTGATGGCTGTTGCCACTCCTGCTCCAATCCCGCCCAGTTCCGGAAAACCAAACTTTCCGAAGATAAACAGATAATTGAAAGCCACATTAATGGGTAAAGAGAATAATAATAACGTCATTGTGATGTTCGATTTGCCTAACGAATCAATTAAAGTGCGCAGGACAAAGAAGACGAACATCGGAATGATTCCAAAACCTAACATGACGAGATAGATGCGGGCAACATGACGTGCCTGATCCGATAATTCCATTTGGTTCAAAATCGGATTCACGAGCACGAGTCCAAGCAGAACCGTCAAAACGATGATGACGACGGACACATACAATGCCTGAATCACGATCCGCTTCACTTCCCGCTCTTTTCGTGCCCCCATTGCTTGGGAGACAAGCGGTGCCACGGCTAATAAAATACCCGTCAATCCTGTGTAAACCGGTGCCCACAGACTGGCTCCGACGCCGACGCCCGCTAAATCAGCCGACCCATATCGTCCGGCCATGACCGTATCAAAAAAACTAATTAAGTAAAACGCTACCTGTGTGACCAGAATCGGAAAGAAAATCTTCATGAACTGTTGAATCTTTCCCGATAGCGTAGTTGTCTCTAACATTGTTCCACCACATTCCAGGGCAACCTGCACCCTATTTTTATTGAAGCATTCAAGTTTGCTATTTGTTCTACGTAAATTATTTAAGGAGGGATTCATTTGAATCATCGTGATGCGGAAAATTTAACTTTTGAATTACTCGAGACCTGGTCGACATTTAATCATTATGCCGAGGAAGCCCAAACATTTAAAAACCCGGAAGACGTTCACCAGGCGCGGATCCGTTTACGTAAATTAATCACCTTCGCGAAGTTAGTCGATCAAACGGAGGAACCAATCTATCTCATCTGGAAACGATTGATGGCTGCGTTCGGTCAAGTCCGGGATCTTGATGTTCAACTCAGTCAACAAGGTGTCACTTCTCCGATTGAGCAGTTATTCGCGGAACACCTCGCCTTACAACTGCAAGGCAAACGGGCCACGTTACTCGAAACGATGCATCTGTTGATTTCCGACGAACTCGACCGCTCCGTCCGTCGATTTTTAGCCGGTCGCTTGACGAAACAATTAAAACGGATTGATGAAAAAGATCTTCTTCAGACAGCTGAAAAACGATTCGACAAAAAGAAACTTCATTATGAAAAAGTTCAGCATAAGGAAGGGAAGAAGCGTATTCAGATGATGCATGAGTTACGGCTTGCAACGAAGTTCTACCGCTATACGGTCGAGTATTTACGTCCGTATACCGATTTCCCGAAATCGTCCGTCGACCGGTTAAAACGGATTCAAACCCAATTAGGTGACATCAATGATACGTATAACCGCCTCGAACGCTGGCGTCTTTTCAGCGTTCCGGACGACCAGCTTGCGCAACAACAAAAAGAAATCACCCGTCTTGAGAAAAAGCTTTCGAAACTGCTCGATCAACTGTCGTTTGATTAAGGATGACGCTGGACGAGCAACTCCAGCATCTTCGTTCCGGCAATCGAATTTCCTTTCAGGTCAAGTGCCGGTCCGAAGATACCGATTCCAAGGTCCGCCATGTCGAAGTCACTGCGACCGCAGGCAACGATCGCACCCGATACCCCGCTTTTTCCGGGTAACCCGACCTGGACTGAAAATTCACCGGACGCATCGTACATGCCGCATGTCGTCATGATCGCCCGGATGATCCGTGCATTCCGGCGGGAGATGACTTGATTCCCGGATGGTGTTTTTCCGGATTGACTTAAAATTTTCCCCATCATCGCGAGTCCTTTACAATTGGTCAAAATCGCACATTGTTTTGTATAGACATCGATGATTTCTTCGACGTTCCCTTCGATGACTCCATGATACCGCATGAAGTACAGCAGAGCCCGGTTTAAGTCGGTCGTCTCGAATTCGGACTTCGCGACCTCTGCATCGTATTTGACCATATCGAGTTCGATATCCAGCAGATCGGCAATGAATTGGCGTAACCGGTTCAGCTTATCGGCTGCATCTTCCCCCGGTAACATGCTCGTCACAGCGAGTGCTCCGGCGTTGATCATCGGATTCAGGGGTTTCGTCGGAATCGTCTCTTCAAGCTTCGCAATCGAGTTGAACGCGTCTCCCGTCGGTTCCATACCGACCTTCGAGAACACGTAATCTTCACCAAATGTCTCGAGGACAAAGGCTAACGTGATGATTTTTGAAACACTTTGTAAGGTGAACATCGTTTCGGCGTCTCCCGCGGATACAAAACTGCCGTCTGCATTACAAACAGCGATTCCGAGTTGGGTCGGTTCCGATTTTGCCAGTTCTGGTATATAACTCGCCACCTGCCCGAGCACCGTATAGGGGCGGCATTCAGCGATTAATTCTTCTAGTTGTTGTTGCGTTACGTTCATCGGAGTCCCTCTTCCTGTCGTTTTCATTAGCTTATCATGCTTTTTCGTCACGAGGTATGCCGTTATTCTTTTTTAGTTTTCCTTCTCATTCAAAAGGTCGTCTCTCCCCTGACTGTCAGAGGATGAGACGACCTTTTAAACTATAGTTTAGCGGATAACGAGTTCTGTACCGTCTGTATCGATTGCCACATGTGAACCATCTTGGATGGATCCACTAATCAGAGCCCGTGCCAGTTTCGTTTCAATCGTCCGCTGGATATACCGGTTAATCGGACGGGCACCGTACTGTGGTTCAAACGCTTCATTGAAAATTAACGTTTTCGCCGCTTCTGTGACATCAATCGTAATTTCACGACCTGACAGACGTTCTGCCATCTTGCTGACGGCCTTGTCGATGATCCGTTCGATTTCCGCCCGGTGGAGAGGATGGAACAGAATCGTGTCATCAATCCGGTTCAGGAATTCCGGCCGGAAATACTTTTTCAGTTCTTGGCGGACCGCTTCTTCTTCGGCCGCATCAATATCACCGTCTTTTGCTGCTTCGAGTAAAATATGCGATCCAATGTTCGATGTCATGATGACAATCGTGTTCTTGAAATCGACCACCCGTCCTTGCGCATCGGTCAAACGGCCGTCGTCCAGTACTTGAAGTAAGATATTGAAGACGTCCCCGTGTGCTTTTTCGATTTCGTCAAACAACAGCACCGAATACGGACTCCGACGGACGGCTTCTGTTAATTGACCGCCTTCTTCATAACCGACATAACCGGGAGGTGCTCCGACCAGGCGGGAAACGTTGTGTTTCTCCATATACTCGGACATATCAATCCGGACGATGTGTTCTTCACTGTCAAACATGGCGGCTGCAAGAGCTTTCGCAAGCTCCGTTTTCCCGACTCCTGTCGGTCCAAGGAACAGGAACGAACCGATTGGACGATTCGGATCTTTGATTCCTGCACGCGCCCGGATGACAGCATCCGACACCAGTCGGACGGCCTCATCCTGACCAAAAACACGTTCATGCAACGTATCTTCTAAATACAGTAACTTTTCGCGTTCCCCTTGTGCGAGACGGCTGACGGGAATTCCCGTCCACTTCGACACGATATCGGAAATCTCTTCGTCCGTTACGGCTTCCCGGACGAGTTCATGCGCGACGTGTTCCGCTGATTCTTCCGCCACTTTCAACTGATTTTCAAGTGCCGGAATCTGTCCGTATTTGATTTCCGAGGCTGTATTCAAATCATACCGTCCTTCAGCTTCCTGAAGAGCCAGTTTTGCTTTTTCAAGATCTGCCCGCAACTGCTGGACATTTTGGGAACTGTCTTTCTCGCGTTCCCATCGTGTCCGGAGCGCACTTTCGTCTTCCCGGACAGAACTGAGTTCCTGTTGCAGGGTCTCGAGTCGTTTCCGGGATGCTTCATCGGTTTCTTTTTTCAGTGCGGCTTCTTCGATTTCAAGTTGCATGACACGGCGGACGAGTGAATCCAGTTCCGCCGGCATCGATTCCATATCGGTCCGAATCATCGCACACGCTTCATCGACTAAATCAATGGCTTTATCGGGCATGAAACGGTCCGTGATGTACCGGTCTGACAGGATGGCTGCCGCAACCAGGGCATTATCATGAATCCGGACACCATGATGGATTTCAAACCGTTCTTTCAGACCACGTAAAATCGAAATCGTATCTTCGACATCTGGTTCCGCGACCAGCACTTGTTGGAAGCGGCGTTCAAGTGCAGGATCTTTTTCGATGTACTTCCGGTATTCATCTAAAGTCGTCGCACCGATACAGTGCAGCTCTCCGCGGGCAAGCATCGGTTTCAGCATGTTTCCGGCATCCATCGCGCCTTCGGTCTTCCCGGCACCGACAATCGTGTGCAATTCGTCGATGAACAACAGAATCTGTCCTTCTGCTTCCTTAACTTCATTTAAGACCGCCTGAAGACGTTCCTCAAACTCTCCGCGGTATTTTGCACCCGCGACAAGCGTACTCATATCGAGACTGAACAACTGTTTGTTTTTCAGACTTTCCGGGACATCTCCCCGGACAATCCGTTGCGCCAGACCTTCGACGATTGCGGTTTTCCCGACACCCGGTTCCCCGATCAAGACCGGATTGTTTTTCGTTTTCCGGCTGAGAATCCGGATGACACGACGGATCTCGTCATCTCGTCCGATGACCGGATCGGTTTTCCCGGACCGGAAGTCTGCGACAAGATCGCGGCCATATTTCTTCAAGACGTCGAAAGTCGCTTCCGGATTTTTAGTCGTTACTTTGCGGTTGCCCCGCATTTCGATGATTGCTTCCCGTAAGACCTGTTCAGTTACTCCCTCGTTCCGCAAATATTGTGTCGCCGGACTCGATTGTTTGACAAGACCTAATAATAAGTGCTCGACAGAAACATAATCGTCTTGCATCAAACGGGCTTCCGTCTCGGCTTCCGTTAAGACCTGCAACAAAGAGTTACTGATGCGCGGCGTCGAAGATTGACCGAGCGCCGGTAACCGTCCGAGTGCTTCATTCACACCTGTCTCCAACTGGTCGATCCGCTGGTCCAGCTTCTCAAAAACGATGCGTGCAATTCCCTCTTCTTGTGAGAGTAAGGCGAGCAACAGATGCCACTCTGTAATCTCACTGTGTCGACGTTGTTTGGCAATAGCTTGTGCCGATACGATGGCTTCATGTGCCCGGTCTGTTAATTTTTCGAAATCCATTTTTCCGTCACTCCTTCACAGATAAACGATTTTCCCACTCTTCATAAAACGACGGTTCCATTTCCGGTAACTTCACTTCCAGTTGAACGAGCTGAGCACCGCGGTGTCCTTCCCGGTTACTGAGTCCCCGATTCGGAATACGGAGCCGTGCCCCCGGTTTTGTGCCGGGCTTGATTTTCAATTTGACACGTTTTCCTTCCAACGTATCTGCCACGACTTCTCCCCCGAGAACAAAGACGGTCGGATAAACCCGGACTGTCGAGATGACATCGGTATCCTGACGGCGGAACTGCTCATCATCCTTCAGATGAATCGTCACGTACACATCTCCCGCAATTCCTTTACGGTTGCGTTTCGAACTTTTCCCGCGTAACCGGACTTTTTTCCCGTCATACAAATCTTTCGGCAGACTCATTTGAATGGCTCCTGTCGCCAGTCGGATCGTCACCTTGTCATTCTGACTGAGATGACTTAACGGAACCGTCAATTCGAGTTCTTCGTCCGTTTCTTCCGGTTCTTGACTAAAAAACGAACCGAACATATCTTCAAATCCAAACGATTGCCCTGCCGATCCCGCCGTCCGGGATTGACGTCCGTTGAATTGGCGGAAAAGATCGTCATAGTCGGCTGACTGTCCATACCCCGCTCCAGCCATCCGTTCATAGTTACTTCCATATTGATCATACTGTGCCCGTTTTTCTTCATCCCCGAGGACATCAAACGCTTCCTGGATATCTTTGAAGCGCTGATCCGCACTCGCTTCCTGATTGACGTCCGGATGGTATTGTTTCGCAAGCTTTCGGTAAGCCCGCTTGATTTCCTGGTTCGATGCCGTCTTCTCGACACCAAGCGTTCGATAATAGTCTTTCGCCACGCTGATCACTCCCTTAACTTTTTGTTCTGTATCTTAATTATAGAATTGGTCAGTCAATTGGTCAAATATAGTCAAACTTTTTTTGACGATTCTTTTGTTCTTTTCACTTTACGCATTTTCCTCAAACAAGTTTCGCTCCAGGAAACCATGATATACTGACAACTAGCATTATGAAAAAGGAGCGATCAAGACATGGATGGTAAAAAACGCGCCGATGTTAAAATCGGACAACACGTCAGTATCGTATTAAAACAAGACCAGCGGACAGGTAAACGGACGGAAGGAATCGTCAAGGATCTGTTGACCAAGTCGCCGAATCACCCGCACGGAATCAAAGTCCGTCTCGAAGACGGACAAGTCGGTCGGGTTCAAGAAATCTTATAAGAGAGCACATGAAAAAGACACCCGTCTTCCGGTCATCATCGGCCGGAAAACGGGTGTCTTTTCGTCAATTACTGGACTCTTCGAGATAACGTAAGGTCACTTCGATTAAAATACGGGCTGCATGCTGCATCGCCTGCTCTTCAAAGTCAAACTTCGGGTGGTGATGGGGATAAAAGGTTTCGTCCCCTGCTCCCGTGAAGAAAAAGGTGCCGGGTACTTGTTGCAGATAATACGCGAAGTCTTCGCCGCCCATCGTCGGAGCAATTTCAAAGACGTGATCCGCACCCATGATGTCAGACGCAACGGTCCGTAAAAGGTTCGTTTCTTGCGGATGATTGACGACCGCCGGATATCCTCTTTCGTACGTAAACGAATAGGTCGCCCCTGCCGCGTCACACACGCCTTTAATCGTCCGTTCCATTTCGTGGACGATTTGCTCAGCGACTTCCGGATCAAATGTCCGGATTGTCCCGGTCAGTTCCGCACTGTCGGCAATGACATTAAACGTATTCCCGGCATGCAGTGTTCCGATGGTCAAGACCGCTTGCTGAAGGGGATCGAGTCGGCGGCTGACGATACTTTGCAACTCTTTGACGACCGTCGCCCCGAGTACGACGGCATCAATCGTTTCGTGTGGCTTCGCGCCATGTCCCCCGCGCCCGAACAACGTCAACTCGAACTTATCGGCCGCTGCCATGACAGGACCGATCCGGTAACCAATCGTTCCAAGTTTCGTCGTCGACCACAGATGGGTTCCGAAGATGACATCGACACCGTCGAGGCATCCGTCGGCAACCATGTCCCGTGCCCCGCCCGGAACGACTTCTTCCGCGTGTTGGTGAATCAAGACGACGTTCCCTGCCAACTGTTCTTTCTGACGGACCAGAATTTCGGCGACGGCAAGTAACGTCGCTGTATGGCCGTCATGTCCGCATGCATGCATGACACCGGGCACGGTCGACCGGTAATCGACGGTTTTTTCATCCTGAATCGGCAACGCATCAAAGTCTGCCCGCAGTGCGACCGTTTTTCCCGGTTTTCCTCCGCGAATCGTTCCGACTACCCCCCGGCCACCGACACCGGTCCGGACTTCAATCCCAAGCTCCGTCAATCGATCCGCAATGAATTGCGGGGTATCGACCTCATGAAACGACAACTCAGGATGTCGATGTAAATACCGACGCCGTTCGACCATCACTGGAAATAACTGCTCCACCATCTCTTCCACTGTCTGTTTCATTATGTACGCCCCCTATTTTTTACTGTGCAACATCTTGACGCTTTCCCGTGTATACTGCAGCCGTTCGATCGTATCGTCATAATGGACGGCAGCATAGGATAAAAACAACACATCAATCGCAAACAACTGGGCGAGACGCGAACTTAAGGCCGCACTGCGTAACGGCGCTTCCGGCGCCCGTGACGTCCATAAGGCGATATCCGCCAACTGGCTGACCCGGTTATCCCCGAACCGCGTCAAACTGATGACTTTCAGCCCGCGAATCTTGGCAAGCCGGATTAACTCGACGACTTCCTCGGTTTCACCACTGTAAGAAATCGCAAAAAAGACATCATCCGGACTGGCGTTCGCAAGAATCGTCGCGACGAGATGTTGATCCGATTCCTGAATCGTCAGTTTCCCGACGCGTGTCCATTTTTGTGCAGCATCCAACGCGACGACGTTCGATGCCCCGATTCCGTAAAAGTAAATTGCGCGTGCCTGGTCCAAGACATCCGCCGCTTCGGCAATCCGGTCTTCACTCAATTGTTTCGCCGTATCTTGTAAGGCTTGAATGCTGTTGCTGACCGTTTTTTCCACTAAGTCAGCAGGCCGTTCATTTTTTTCAATATCATGATACCCCTTTAAATCGGTTCGTGCCGTATCCGCTGAAATCCGCATCCGCAGTTCTGGATATCCTTTTAAACCGAGTGCCCGGCAAAAACGGACGACCGCTGCGGCACTTGTTCCCGATTCCTCGGCTAAATGATGAATCGTCATCCCCGCGATTTCATTCATATGCGCTAAAACAAAATCAGCGACTTTCCGCGAAGAAGAAGGCAACTCTTCCTGGACGGCGCTAATCTGTGAAAAAATACCACCTTTCATGCGACCCGCTCCCTTACCATGGATTAAAACAGGCGAATCCAGCGTGTCTCTGCTGATTCGCATGATGCTTCTTTTCTATTATGCGCTTTCAAGACGGCTTTCGTAAATCTAAAGAAATCTGACAATAGTAAATCGTTGTTTTGTTGTGCTTAAAAGTCAGCTTAGACTCAACAAAAAAGACTCCTGCTTGCGCAAGGAGCCTGTCTGTTCAAATGAAATCAACGGATTTTGACAATCGGTTTTTTCGTATCCGGCTCGATGAATAACATCGCTTCCGTATCGCCGTTCAAGTTCGTGACGGTAATCGTTGTCGGGACATTCCGATTGTATTCCCAACGATTTTCGAGCAAGTAGGTCACATATTGAATGAACGCTACGAGTTCTGCTTTTCCGTAAAACTGAACCGGAATCTTGATTTCCAATTTCTTCAGTTCACCTTCCTGATAAAAGCCTTCTCCCATCATACCGGTGTAGTTCGGGAAATAGTCTTCGAGGCGGTCCTTGAACAAATCAAACTTCGCGGCATCATCACGGACATCGTTCGTCGCGGCACCCGATGGGTAGTAATAATATTTTTCATCATAGTTCTTCCAGTCGTTCGAACTGATCTGATTGCCGCGCCCGATAAAGGCGGAAGATACATAATGTCCGGAAACCGGTGACCCTTCACTTTCCTGCAAATACAAGGCGACGTGGATCGGTGTCGTTTTGATACCGTCCGTTTTCCGCATTTTCTTGACCAATTCATTTGCCATCCGTTTTCCTTCTGCGATGACTTTTTTCTCGTCGAGTTTCACGGTATAGGTCGGACCGTAGTTTTCATCCTGGAAAACATATTCGCTGTTTAAGACTAAAGCGACGGATGTCCCGCCGAGTTCGAGTTTTTTATCTTCTTCCAACATGTAGTCCTGTTCCAAAATGTGCGATAGAATCAAAGGAGACTTTTGGTTTTTTTCTTTGTAAGACTTTCCGGTCGTATAGGCAGGGTTCAAGCCGTTCGGATCACTGACACCATCCCCGGCTTTTCCTTTTCGTAACAACCACTGGGCAATTTGATCGGCCTCGAGCAGTTGTCCTTCTTGATAATAGTATTTATCAGGAGCAAAAAATTGAGTGGAGTGACGCATCAGGCCGGTCTCGATTTCATCCAGCTCCAGGCGGGAACTGACCCGCTTTTGTGTCATCCCGCGGGCGACACTCGGTCGGAACGGTAAGACGGTCCGATAATAGGAATCGGTTGTATCAATTGCCGGACTGACGACGGCTTGGACTTCTTTTCCTTGTTCGCTCTCTGTAATGACTTCTTTTGTATCGCTTTTCTGTGACAAATCAAACGAACACGCGCCGAGGAATAATGTACTCGTCAACGTCAACGCTGCTATTTTTTTAGATTTCATTTCTTTACGCACCCCATGTTTTTAAAATCGTTCTCTCTATCATAACAGAATAGTTTTCCATCCGGGAAGGTGTAGTTTTCCCCTGATTTTCAAAAAACGATCCTGCTGAAACAGCAGATGAAAGGATACTTCATGAAACGACAAAAATTTTTAGGCCTGCTTCTTCTGATTGCGGGCATCCTGCTGATTCTCTGGCCGCTGTATACCAACCATCAAAAACAGGCGGCCGCGGAAGAGCTGAAGCAACAGTGGACACAAAACTTAAAAGCGGTCGATGCAAAGGAAACGAAGCAGCCTGTCGCAACGAACGGCAGCGGATTATTGACGATTCCATCCCTTAATTTTGAGCAAGTCATTTTAGAAGGGGCTTCGACGGCTGTCCTCGATCAAAGCATCGGTCATCTGAAAGCGACCGGCGCTCCCGGTAAAGGCAATTACGCTTTGGCGGGACACCGCAGTTTCACAAAAGGACTGCATTTTAATCGTCTGCCGGAGTTGAAAACGGGTGCACATGTCATCGTGACGACAAAAAGTCATCGGTATACCTATCAAATGAAGACCTCACAACTTGTCAAACCAACGGATTTGTCCGTCTTAAATCAAGACGTCAAGCAAGCAACCCTTACACTGATTACGTGTGATCCGCCGGAAACGGCAACCAATCGGTTAATCAAACAAGGGGTTTTAATCAAAACCGAATCGCTGTAACATACCATTTCAACAGCAAACAGGGAAGGCGCCGTGAATCATGCGCCTTCCCTGTTTTTATTTAAATCATCCGTTTGATGGATGTTTGGTTAACCTTCGTATTTCGCCAGCTCTTCAAGCAGTTGTGTTTCATTCCAAATCTCGATTCCGAGCGACTCGGCTTTCGTTAACTTCGAACCGGCCTTTTCTCCGGCTACTAAAATGTCCGTTTTCTTACTGACGCTGCCGGTCACGTCCGCACCAAGCAACTCGAGCCGTTTCCCGGCTTCTGAACGCTTCAGTGATTCGAGCGTTCCGGTCAGCACAATCGTTTTCCCGGCGAGCGGAGCATTCGATTGATCGACCCGTTGTCCGAGAAACTGTTGATTCAGTCCGAGTTCTGCCAAATCCTTGATCAAGGCCTGCGCTTCCGGATGTTCAAAATACTTCGTCACAGAATCGGCAATCTTACTGCCAATTCCATCAATCGCTAAAATATCTTCATACTCCGCCTGTGCGATGCCCTCGAGTGAATCAAAACGCTCTGCCAGCAAATACGCCGCTTTTTGACCGACCAATCGGATCCCGAGACCAAACATCAACCGTTCCAAAGAGTTTTGCTTCGACGCTTCAATCGCCGTCAACAGATTATCGACCGACGTTTCGCCCATGCGTTCATACGTCAGCAATTCATCCCGGTCGAGGCGGTACAGATCGGCAAGCGTCCGGATTGCTTCGTGTTCGTACAATTGACGGACGACTTTTTCACCGAGACCGTCAATGTTCATCGCTTGACGCGATACGAAGTGAATGATGCCTTCGACGAGTTGAGCCGGGCACTCCGGACTGACACACCGAATATCCGCTTCGCCTTCAAGACGAACGAGTTCCGACTCGCAGGCCGGACAATGCGCCGGGAATTCAATCGGTTGTTCGTCCCCTGTCCGTTCCGAAACGACGACGCTGACGACTGCCGGAATGACATCTCCGGCTTTTTTGATGATGACTTGATCGTGCAGTCGAATGTCCTTTTCCGTAATGAAATCGGCATTGTGAAGCGTCGCATAACTGACGGTTGAACCGGCAACGACGACCGGGGCAAACCGGGCACGCGGCGTGACTTTACCTGTCCGTCCGACACTGAAATCGACTTCTTCGACCGTCGTCATGACTTCTTCGGCAGCAAATTTATACGCCGTCGCAAAGCGGGGACTTTTCGCCGTGAAGCCAAGTTCTTCCTGATCGTCATACCGGTCAACTTTCAGGACGATACCGTCGATTTCATACGGTAAATTAGAACGTTCCATCGTCCAGTGGGCAATGTAGGCTAAAATCTCTTCGACCGTCTCACACGTCTGCATCTCCTTGTTCGTCGGTAACCCGAGCTCAGCCAGCTGAAGCATCGCTTCGCTGTGCGAACGGGCACTCAGTGTATTGACACCGACACCGTAGACGAATAAGGACAGATTGCGGGATGCCGTAATCGACGAGTCGAGCTGGCGTAAGCTCCCTGCTGCTGCATTACGCGGATTGGCGAACAAGGCTTCCTCACGTGCTGCCCGGTCCGCATTCAAGCGTTCAAATGATTGTTTCGGCATATAGGCTTCCCCTCGGACTTCGACCGTCTCATTTCGACGTAACCGAAGGGGTAAGGCTTTGATTGTCCGCAGGTTTTGTGTAATATTCTCGCCGACCGTTCCGTCGCCCCGCGTCGCACCACGGACAAGTTGTCCGTCTTCGTACTTCAAGGAAATCGCAAGTCCGTCAAACTTCAACTCTGCCACATACGTCGTCGACCGGCCGAGTGAGCGTTCGATGCGGGCGACCCATTCCCGGATTTCTGTCTCGTCAAAGACATTCCCGAGCGACAGCATCGGTAAGTCATGCGTCACTTTTTCAAACGCATCGAGCGGCGCCGCACCGACCCGTTGCGTCGGTGAATCCGGCGTAATCAGTTCCGGATGCGCGGTTTCAAGTTCCGTCAGTTCCCGTAACAATTGATCATAGGTGCTGTCCGGAACAGTCGGTTGATCCTGCACATAATATTCATAACTGTATTGGTTTAATTTTTGGCGTAATTCCTCGATTCGTGCCTGTTCTATCATCTTGACGCCTCCACTCATACCTTTTTGATCGGTGCGAATTTCGCCAGCAACCGTTTGACACCGACTTCCGGGAAGGCGATATCGATTTCCAGGCTGTCCCCTGCTCCGCGTGTCTGAACGACGGTTCCACGGCCCCATTTTCCATGTTCCGCTTTGTCACCGACGTTCCAGCCGAGTGATTCCGCGCCTGATGTCTTCATCGCTGTCGGTTTCGTGACCGATCGGCCGATGACGGCTTTTCCTTGCGGTACCGGACGGTCTTCCCACGGTAACGGTTTCGGTTTTTTACCGGTCCGTTCCAGTACTTCCTCCGGTAATTCGGCAAGGAAACGGGATTCGAGATTGGCATTCGTCCGACCATACAGCGAACGCATCCGCGCGTGTGAGAGATACAGACGTTTTTCAGCCCGTGTAATCCCGACGTACGCTAGACGACGTTCTTCTTCCATTTCGTCTTCATCCTGCAGGGAGCGGCTGTGCGGGAACAAACCTTCCTCCATTCCAATCAGGAAGACGATCGGGAACTCAAGTCCTTTTGCCGAGTGCAATGTCATCAAGGTGACCTGTTCGCCCGGATCACTTTCATCGAGCGAGTCGACATCAGCGACCAACGTCAAATCCGTTAAGAAGGCGATGATTGTTTGGTCTTCCGGATCGGCTTTTTCGGTCTCTTTTTCAAAGTTTTGCGCAACCGTGATGAACTCGTTGATGTTCTCAAGACGGCTTTGTGCTTCCAGTGTTTTGTCTTCTTTTAACACTTGGCGGTATCCGGTTTTCTCAAGGACTTCTTCCACCAGTTCAGACAGGCTGATGAATTCCTGCATTTGCTGTAAGCCAAGAATCATTGTCCGGAAATCCGTCAGTTTCACTGCCGTTTTCGGGGCAATGCTCGACAATTCGATGTCGCGGATCGCTTCCATCAAGGACACGCCTTGCAGGTCGGCAAAATCACGCAGTTTATCAATCGTCGTCGCTCCGATACCGCGTTTCGGTTCATTGACAATCCGGGCAAACGATAAGTCTTCGTTCGGATTTGAAATCAGGCGCAGGTACGCCAGGACATCCTTGATTTCTTTACGGTCATAGAACTTCGTGCCGCCGATCATCTTGTACGGGACATTGGATTTCAGCAACGTTTCCTCAATCGCCCGCGATTGGGCATTCGTCCGGTACAGAATTGCGACATCGTTTAGTTTCATGCCGTAACGCAATGCATTCCGGATTTCCTGGACGATATAAAACGCTTCTTCCCGCTCATTTTCCGCTGTATGGACAATCAGTTTTTCGCCTTCTGCGTTTTCCGTCCACAGTTTCTTATCTTTCCGGGTACTGTTGTTTTGAATGACATGGTTCGCTGCATCCAAAATTCGTTTCGACGAACGGTAGTTTTGTTCGAGCAGGATGACTTTCGCTGTCGGATAATCTTCCTCAAACGACAGGATGTTTGCGATATCGGCTCCGCGCCAGCGGTAAATCGACTGATCCGAGTCCCCGACGACACATAAGTTCTGGTGGGCTGCTGCCAGGAGATTGACGAGATCATACTGGGCTTTGTTCGTATCTTGATACTCATCGACATGGATGTATTGGAACTTTCGTTGATAAAACGACAGGACGTCCGGATTTTGTTTAAACAGTTCTGTCGTCTTCCCGATCAAGTCATCAAAATCAAGGGCGTTGTTGCGACGCAGGACCGCTTCGTATCCTTTATAAATCTCAGCAACCGTTTTTTCATACGGATTCGTGACGATGGACGCGTAGAACTCGGCACTGCGCAGTTCATTTTTTTGACTCGAGATGATCGACAGCATCGACCGGGGATCCCACTTCTTCGGATCGAGGTTTTGTTCTTTTAAGACGAGCTTCAGTGCTGACTGTTGATCGCTCGAATCAAGAATCGTGAAGTTCCGGTTATAGCCGATTTTTTCGATGTCACGCCGTAACATCCGGACACACATCGAGTGGAAGGTCGAGACCCAGATGTCATTCGCGACACCGCCGACCAACCGTGAAATCCGGTCACGCATCTCACGTGCCGCTTTATTCGTAAACGTAATCGCCAGGATATTCCACGGAGCGACCTGTTTTGCTGCCATCAAATAGGCAACGCGGTGTGTCAGGACACGGGTTTTCCCGGAGCCTGCTCCCGCCATGATCAAGAGCGGTCCATCGGTGTGTTTGACTGCCTTTGCTTGTTCCGGGTTCAATCCGCTGACAAGCTGTTCACTTAAATTAAACATCTAAATAGCCTCATTTCTATATTCCGAACTTTTGTTCTTATATTTTATCGTGTTGCTGCGACAGTCGCAAGTGCCGCTTCTAAATTGTCATAGATGATGTTGCCGACGACGATCGTATCGGCATGTGTCAACATCTCCTGTGCCCGTTCGATGGAATCAATACCACCGCCGTAGAACAGACGGCCTTGCTTCAAGACCCGTTTGACGGAGGCGACGAGTGACGGATCACCATACATACCGCTGTACTCGAGATAAATGATCGGCATCCGAAAGACACTGTCCGCCAGTTGCGCGTAAGCGACCACTTGATCATCATTAAGAGGTTTTGCTTGTGTGACACGGGCGACCTTGGCGTCAGCGTTCAGGACGATATACCCTTCCCCGACCAGATCTTGATGCGCGAGCATATGTCCGACTTCTTCCAGCGCTTCGACTTGCTTGTCAATCACGTGCTCAAGCGTTCCGCTGTTGAGGACACTCGGCGTCAAATATGCATCAAATCCCATCGTCGCGGCCTCAAGCTCCGATACTTCCAGTGCCACAGCGACCGGATACCGCCGCAAGCGCATCAGTAAATCCAGTGTCGCATCGAGGGTGATATCATCGGTCCCTCCGACGATGATGGCATCCGTTCCCGAAGTCGCAATCGCTTGAAGAGCAGCCTCTTCAATCTCTTTTGCCGGATCGAGTTTAAAGACATGACGCCATTCATTATAAGGTAACAACATGTTCGTTCCATCCTCTCTTCTCATTCTCTTTCCCCAGTATAAAACAAAAACCCATCCCGCGCAGAGCGAGATGGGGCAGATCGATCAAGTACGGGTCCGGCGCTTCGTCAACAGCGTAGCGAGACCGAAAGCCAAAAAAGCATAAACGACGGCAAACGCCCACGGTTCTGCCAGGAAAAAACCCAGGACCTGGATATCCAGTAACGGGGAATCCGGCGAACAGAGCGCCCGTCCGTTGACGAGTGCTAAAAACGGTAACGCCGGCACCATAAAGATATAACCAAAGTTGATCCAAAATGTCCGATTCACGTCACAACCTCCTTAACCGATGATGACTGATTCTTTCGGATAATTGTAATTCCGTTTTGGTTGATTCGCCTTCAGCAACAGGACAAACGAAATAACACCAATCCGTCCGATGAACATCAGGACGGATAAGGTCCATTTGCCGACATCGGATAACTCATTTGTAATTCCAAGCGACAATCCGGTAGTTCCGAACGCGGAACAGGCTTCAAAAAACAGCACGAGGAACGGGGCATCTTCAAAGATCAGCAGGACAATCAGTCCAATCATCGTTACACCGGTCGAAACGACGATGACGACAAAGGCTTTCCAAATGTCCGACTGTCCGATCTCGCGTCCAAAAATCTTGATGCCGTATTCGCCGCGAATAAAGGCGATAACACTGAGGACGGCGACGGCAAATGTCGTCGTCCGAATCCCTCCCCCAACGGAGGACGGCGACGCTCCGATGAACATCAGAATTGACAAGACAAAAATCGAGGCTTGCGAGAACGACGTAATATCGACCGTCGTCAGTCCGCCGTTTCGGGTCGTCACCGATTGGAACAAGGCATCGACCATTTTTTCATTGACCGGCAATCCTTTAAACGATTGATTCCACTCAAACAGCAGCAGACTGACCGTTCCGAATAAAACCAGGATGAAGAACGTCGATGCGGTTAATTTCGTGAATAATGAAAAGTGATACGGTTGACGGGTCGCTTGACGGGTCGCCCGGTACGAGATGTACCGACGGACTTCAACGAGGACCGGGAAACCGATCGCACCAAGCGTCAACAGTAAAATCTGCATAAAGACGACAAATAAATCTCCCCGAAACGGAAGGAGGGATTCTCCGGTAATGTCGAACCCGGCATTGGTCGTCGCGCTGACAGAACCAAACAATCCTTGCAGCATCGCTTCGCCGAGCGTCGGAAAATATTTCGTATAATACAAACCTAAAATAAGAGCACCGATGATTTCAATTGACAGGATGATGATGATGACTTCCCGAATGTATTTGACGACCCCTTGCATCGTCGTCTGGTTCTGGTCACGGACGACAAGTTGCCGCTCCCGAAAGCCGATCCGCTTGCCAAGGATGACCCACATCGCAATATGCAGGGACATCAAACCGATTCCGCTGACCTGGACCAAAATCATGATCATAAAGTACCCAAACGTCGTAAATGTGTCCGAGACGGAGACGGTCGTCAATCCGGTCACGCTGACACAGCTGACGGCCATGAAGACAAGATCCGTGAAATCCCAGTCGTAATTGCCTTTTGTCGACCAGGGTAACCCAAGTAAAATGACACCAATGATGACGGCAACAAAATAAATGATGACGAGTGACTGGATCGGCGTCAGTTTTCGAATGAAGTGTTGCAGTTTTTGTTGATACGCTAAATCCATCCGGCTTCGTCCTCCTTCACAGAAATAGCGGATAACCAATTAGTTATCCGCTACTTCCTCCTCTACGAGACCTAATCGTGCGAGCGCCAAGTCGTAGCCGCCGGAACCGTAGTTCAGGCACCGTTTCACACGCGAAATCGTGGCTGTCGAAGCACCTGTCGCCTTTTCGATTTTATGATACGTATTGCCTTCCCGTAACTGACGGGCGACTTCGAGACGTTGTGCCAAGGCCTGAATTTCATTGACCGTCGCCAAGTCTTCAAACAGGGTATAACAATCTTCTAATGAATCCATCTTCATGATGGCTGTAAATAATTGATCGAGTTCTTTTCCACGCAATTTATCGAGTTGCATCGTCTAACTCCCTTTCCCATTTGTTGCTCTTTAACAGTTTAAAGTGCGACGTTTTAAATTTCAAGCGTCAGCGCAAAATTGCCGGGAAAAGTACTTTTTTCCGTAAGACTTCGTAAATTCCTTGCGGCGTAATCCGGACATACGGCAAATGGGTCGACGCCAGGAACAAAAGCGTATAAATCGGATCTTCAAACTGATAGCCACGGGCGAACAGTGCTTCACGGAGCGCCGTTTCCTGAACGATCAAATCTTCAAGCGGTAAATCGGACGTCTGCCCCATCAAGGTCAAAGGAACTTCTGCCACCACTTCGCCGTCTTCGACGAGAACCACCCCGCCGCCGAATGCTTTCATCCGATCAAAGGCAATCTGCATATCCCGTTTCGATTTTCCGATCAGCAGGATATCGCCGCTGATCGAATACGAACTGACGAGCCCGCCGACATGGGTCGCAAAATTTTTCAGCACGGTATTCAGACGCCATTTTCCTTCCCGGTCAACGAGCATCAAAAATGACTCATTGCATCCGGCAGGCAGCACCTGCATGCTGGTATCGTGTTCGACCTGATAGAGCTTCATGATGACCGAATTGACCATTTCAAGGCCAACCGGCATGCTGAACGAAAAGTCCTGTTCCGTCAACTCAAGACCGACTTGTGAAGCCGGCATCAAATCGATCGCCCGGTCGAGCGCTTCGACCGGATAACACGGGATATCGTTTTTGCGAACCCAGGTCCCGCGGGCGATGACGTCAACCGGTGTCGGCTTGTCTTTTGCTTCGAGGATGTTTAAATGGGCAATCCGTCCCGGAGCGATACTGCCAAGCAGATGATCGAGGTTAAAGTGACGCGCTGCGTTGTACGACGCAATCCGGTACGCTTCTTCCGGCGCAATCCCGGCGGCAAGCATCAGACGGATTGTCTCATCCATCAGACCGGCTTTATAAAAGGATGGTGTCGAGCCATCTGTCGTCACCAGTACCTTCTCGTAATTTTGTAATCCCGCTTCAACGAGACCGGCAAAGATATCCGGTAAATCCGGACGGATCGAGGAATAGCGGATCGTTGTCGTGTAGCCGAGTTCGAGACGCATCAGCGCTTCTTCGACCGTCATCGCTTCATGGTCACTCGTGACACCGAACAACGCCATTTTCGTTAACGTCTTTGCAGAAGCCCCCGGGAAATGTCCTTCAATCGGTTTACCGAGCTTCATCGCGTCCTGCATCCATTGCAATAGCTCATCATCACCTTGCGACAGTCGCGGCCAGCCCGTTAATTCACCGGCTTGGATGACTTGTGGATGTTTCAGCCACGCTTGAATTCGTCGGTTATCAATCGTGATGCTGTCGGCATCCAGTTCTGTTTGAGCATCCAGTCGCGCCCACCAGTACATCGATGTTGGAAGGTCTGCCAGTGCGTCGACCTGCGCAAACGCTTGCTCCGTCGGCTCTAATAAAAGCAGCATATTATCGTTGACGAGTGTCGTCGTTCCGCGCTCTGCCGCAAATTTTGCAAGTGTCGCCGGATTATACAATTGGAACGGATGGGCATGCGGTTCGATGTAGCCGGGGACGATAAATTTTCCCGTCGCATCGTAGACTTCATCCGCCGTTTCCGGCATGTCCGGTCCGACGTAGATAATCCGGTCGCCGCTGATCCAGATGTTGGCTGCCCGCCATGTTTTGAGTCCTTGATTTAAGTACGTCGCATTTTCAATCACGAGTGTAGGTGCAAGCTTTCCATTGATGACCGCTTGATGCGTGCGGACTTCTGTTTTCGTCCATGGGGACCGTCCACAATTTTTTTTCATGAAAGCTCGACCTCCTTTATATTTGAAAACGCTTTCTTATAGTTCTTATACTAAAATGTTACCGGAAAAGTTTCAAGCTTATTCGTCGTCAATTCGAGTCATTTCGCCAAAATAACACAAAACTGCCACGGAAGACAAGTTACGTTTTGTCTCGTACCCGTCAAAAAAGCCGGTCCTCTCACACTGATGTGAGCAGAACCGGCTTATCGAAAGTAAGAAATTATATCGTGCGAAATGCTTTTTTGGCGATATCCGTCCGGTAAAAGAAGCCGGTCCGGTCAAATGAATCAAGTCCACTGTAAACGCTCGCTACGGCCTGCTTCATGTCTTTTGCCTTCGCCACACAGACGAGGACACGTCCTCCGGCCGAAAGAATCACATCATCATCCCCTGCGGCCGTGCCCGCGTGGAAGACAAGGAGATTTGACCCGATTGTATCTGTTGGGACAGGCTGACCCGTAACCGGTTGTTCCGGATAACCGTTCGCCGCGATGACGACACCAACGACCGCGTCATCCGACCAGGCGACTTCCGGAATGTCACCCTGCATCAATGGCATGATGACGTCAAGCAGCTCCGTTTCAAGCCGCGGCAAAATTACTTCCGTTTCCGGATCGCCGAAACGGGCGTTGAACTCAATGACGGATGGTCCGCGACTTGTTAACATCAGACCCGCGTATAAGAAGCCGGTAAACGGAATCCCTTCGCTTGCCATCTGCTCGACAAGCGGACGGAGGACACGTTGCATCGCTTCTTCCGTCACGGCCTGTTCGTCAAATTGCGGCAAGGGACTGTACGCCCCCATTCCGCCTGTATTCGGGCCGGAGTCCCCGTCAAAAGCCCGTTTATGATCTTGCGACAGGACCATCGGAATGACGGTTTCTTCATGTACGAAAGCCATCAGCGAACATTCTTCACCGACGAGACATTCTTCAATCACGACACTGCTCTGCTGACCGAAATCGCCGCCAAAAATTTCGTCAATCGCTTGAACAGCCTGTTCAATCGTCGTCGCAACCGTGACACCTTTCCCGGCTGCCAGTCCGTCCGCTTTGACGACGATCGGTGCACCCTGCCGACGGATGTAAGCAGTCGCTTCAGCCGCTGATGTAAAGACGGCATGGTCCGCCGTCGGGATACCGGCCCGGTCCATCAAAGCTTTCGCAAATTGTTTACTGCCTTCAATCGCTGCTGCTTCGCGGGACGGTCCGAAAATCTTTAGGCCGGCTGCTTGAAACGCATTGACGATTCCGAGCACAAGCGGTCCTTCTGGTCCGACAATTGTCCAGTCGATCTGCTCTTCCCGTGCGAACTGAACCAATTCTTCAATCGCGTCTTCCCGGATCGGCACACAGACCGCTTCCGTCATCCCGACGTTGCCGGGTGCTGCATACACTGTCTCGATCCGGACATCCTGTGCCAATTTCCATACGAGCGCATGCTCGCGTCCACCTTTACCGACTACTAATACTTTCATTCGGCTCGCCTCCGCTTAGTGTTTAAAATGACGCACGTTCGTAAAGATCATCGTAATGCCATGTTTGTTGCAGGCATCAATCGATTCCTGGTCACGGATCGAACCGCCCGGTTGAATGATTGCTGTAATGCCTGCCGCAGCAGCTGCCTCAACCGTATCGCCCATCGGGAAGAACGCATCCGAGCCCATTGCGGCACCGACTGCTTTAGCACCGGCTTGGGTAATCGCGATATTGGCTGACCCGACACGGTTCATCTGCCCGGCACCGACGCCGACCGTCACTTCATCTTTCGCGATGACGATTGCATTCGATTTAACGTGTTTAACGGCACGCCAAGCGAGTTTTAAGTCTTCCCATTCACCTGCCGTCGGTTTCCGGTCTGTCACGACACGTGCTGACGCGTCATCGAGCGTCTCGTCGTCACTGTCTTGAACGAGCATCCCGCCGGCAACTGCCGTATACCGGATCGATTGAACCCGTTTGACGTCCAGTTCCAGTAACCGGAGATTTTTCTTCGCTGCAAGCAACGTAAACGCTTCTTCCGTAAAGGATGGAGCGATGATGATTTCGAGGAAGATCCCACTGAGTTGTTCTGCTGTCGCAAGATCGACTTCCCGGTTCAAGGCGACGATTCCGCCGAAAATCGAGACCGGATCCGCGGCATGGGCACGACGGAACGCTTCATCAATCGTCGGTCCGACCGCGACGCCGCACGGATTCATGTGTTTGACGACGACCGCTGCCGCTTCACGGAACTCATCGAGAATCTCAAGTGCCGCATTGGCATCCTGGATGTTGTTGTAAGACAATTCTTTGCCGTGGAGCTGCTTCGCGGACGCGAGTGAAGCCCCGCGGTAGATCGGTGTTTTGTAAAAGGCCGCTTCCTGGTGCGGGTTTTCTCCGTACCGTAAGTCCTGCACTTTTTCGAGCGTAATCGTCAATTGATCGGGGAACTTTTCACCCGTCTGCGTCAGGAAGTAATCGGCAATCAACGCATCATACGCCGCTGTGTGACGGAATGCTTTGGCTGCCAGCTTTTGACGGGTTTCGAATGTCGTTCCACCAAGATGAATTTCCTGGATGACCGCCTGATAATCTGCCGGATCGACGACAACCGTCACGGCGGCATGATTTTTGGCAGCCGAACGGATCATGCTCGGTCCACCGATATCGATGTTCTCGATCGCATCGGCATACGAGACATCTTCATTCATGACCGTTTCTTTAAACGGATAGAGGTTGACGACCACAAAATCAATCGGTTTGATCTGTTGTTCCGCCATCTGTTCGCGATGACTTTCAAGGTCTCGGCGTCCGAGCAGTCCACCGTGAACCATCGGATGGAGGGTCTTGACCCGACCGTCGAGCATTTCCGGGAATTGTGTGACTTCACTGATGCCAATGACCGGAAGTCCTGCTGCTTCAAGGGCTTGATGTGTCCCGCCTGTCGAAATTAATTCAATCCCTGCTTCATGCATCGCTTGTCCGAGTTCGACGATACCTGTTTTGTCTGATACGCTGATTAACGCTCTCATACGTTTGCCTCCTCTTTCATCCACTCTTCGATGACTTGCGGGTACAATCTATGCTCCACCTGCTGAATCGCTTGTTGGAGCGTTTCCCGTGTCATATCCTCTGTAATCCGAACCGCTTCTTGGGCGATGATTGGTCCTGTATCCATGCCTTCATCGACTATATGAATTGTAACACCTGTGATTTTGACTCCGCCACGAAATGCTTGCCCGATCGCATCTTTTCCCGGAAACGCCGGGAGCAGCGACGGATGGATGTTGACGATCCGTCCGGCATAATGCGACAGCAGGACGTCTCCGATCAACCGCATGTATCCGGCTAAGATAATCCGTTCCACGCCCCGCCGCTCCAGTTCCGCAACGATTTCCCGTTCGAACGACGGTTTATCCGGATAGTCTTTTGCCGTGAAGACGAAGACATCACAGCCGCGGGCCTGAGCCCGTTCAATCACTTTTGCTTGTTTTTGATCACAGACGACGAGTTCAATCGTAGCCTGCAGACGTCCTGTTTCAATCGCTTCGAACAATGCTTCGACATTACTGCCACTTCCCGAGGCAAAACAGGCAATCTTCATTGGTCGACTCCAAGAATTCGGACACCCGGTTCACCCGTCACTGTCCCGATCGTATAGACCGTCTCATTTTCACGGGCAAGACGTGCCGTAACGGCATCGACATCTTCCGGTTTGACAATCATCATGTAGCCGATTCCCATGTTGAAGACGTTGTACATATCGTGACGCGGCACGTTTCCGGCTTGTTCGAGCCAATCGAAGACCGGTAACGTCGGCCATTTTTTCGGGTCAAACGTCGCCCCGCAACCTTCCGGAAGCACACGCGGGACGTTTTCGTAAAAACCACCGCCCGTAATGTGGACCATCGCCTGAATTTTTTCTGTCTCAAGCGCGGCTTTGACCGCTTCGACGTAAATCCGTGTCGGCATCAGCAACGTATTGCCGATCGTACTGCCAAACATCATCAACTCATCTTCGTATCGCAGACCACTTTCGGCGACGATCTTCCGGACAAGTGAAAAGCCGTTCGAGTGAACGCCCGACGAAGCGAGACCTAAGATGACGTCTCCCGGTTGAACGTGTTCTCCTGTGATCAATTTTTGTTTTTCGACGGCACCGACGGCAAAGCCTGCAATGTCGTACTCACCGTCGGCGTACATGCCCGGCATTTCTGCCGTTTCCCCGCCGATCAGCGTACAGCCGGACTGGACACAGCCTTCCGCGACACCGGCAACAATCCGCTCGATCTTAGCGGGAATCGCTTTTCCGAGAGCAATGTAATCGAGGAAATAGAGCGGCTCCGCCCCTTGGACGATGATGTCATTGACACACATCGCGACACAATCGATTCCGATCGTATCGTGCTGGTCGAGGGCGAAGGCAAGCTTCAGCTTTGTGCCGACGCCATCCGTCCCGCTGACGAGAACCGGTTCTTTTAGATTTAATTGGCTGAGGTCGAACATTGCACCGAAACTGCCGAGTCCCGTCATGACTTCTTTGCGCATCGAGCGGGCCACGTGTTTTTTCATGCGGGAAACGGATTCGTATCCTGCTGTCAGGCTGACACCTGCTGCTTCGTATTGTTTACTCATGCTTTGTTCCCCCGTCTGTTCAAAGTTTGGCTTCTAGTTCTAATGCACCGATTGGTGTTGGATATTCGCCTGTGAAACAAGCCGTACACTGACCTTTTAATGGTCCGTCAAACGGGCGGTCGATTGCATTGACCATTCCATTGACCGTCAGAAACTCAAGTGAATCCGCTCCGATTTCCTGGCAGATTTCACTTGGTGTCAACCGGGCGGAAATCAATTCATCTTTTGAAGACGTATCGATCCCGTAATAACATGGATTCGTAATCGGCGGTGCCGTGATGCGGACATGAACTTCCGTTGCCCCGGCTTCCCGTAACAGTCCGACAATGCGGCGACTCGTCGTCCCGCGAACGATTGAATCATCAACCATGATGACCCGTTTGCCATTGACGACACCCCGTAGCGCCGATAACTTCATTTTGACGCCGCGTTCGCGCAGTTCCTGTGACGGTTGGATAAACGTCCGACCGACGTAACGGTTTTTAATCAATCCCATTTCATATGGAATGCCGCTTGCTTCCGCGTAACCGATCGCTGCCGAGATGCTTGAATCCGGCACACCGGTAACGACATCGGCCTCGACCGGTGCTTCTTCGAACATCTTTTTACCAAGTGCTTTTCGTGCTGTATGAACATTGACCCCATCGATCATCGAATCGGGACGGGAAAAGTAGATGTATTCCATCGAACACATCGCCCGCTCATGTGGTTCCATATACTGACGTGATGACATGCCGGACGTTGTGATGGTCACGAGCTCCCCAGGCTCGATATCCCGAATGAACTCGGCGCCGACGATATCAAACGCACACGTCTCGGATGAAAAGACAATCCCGCCATCCGGTGTTTTCCCGAGCGACAACGGACGCAGACCGTGTGGATCGACGGCGACGTACAACGTATCTTCCGTCAAGAACAAGAAGGCGAATGCACCGACGAGCCGGGCCAGACTATCGGCAATCCGGTCTTCAAGCGTAGGTAACTTACTCCGTTTGACGAGGTGGGCAACGACTTCCGTATCACTCGTCGTTTGGAAAATCGCCCCTTCCGCTTCAAGTAAGTGTTTTAACGAATCGGCATTGACGAGGTTTCCGTTGTGCGCCAGCGCCAAGTCGCCCGTTCGTGATTTAAAATGGAGCGGTTGTGTATTCTCGAGCGTATTTCCCCCGGCCGTCGAATAGCGGACATGTCCAATGGCATGGTGCCCCGATAAGGAATCAAGCGTCTCCTGCGAAAAAACTTCCGTGACGAGCCCTTGTCCCCGGTGCGGCAGAAGCAGTTTCCCGTCGCTCGCGACGATTCCTGCCCCTTCCTGTCCCCGGTGTTGTAAGCTGTGAAGACCATAATACGCAAGTTGCGCGGCTTCCGGTTGTCCGAAAATCCCGAACACCCCACACTCTTCATTTAATCCTTTGATGTCATATAACACGCGATCGCCCCTTCCCAGTCGGCTTGCAGTGTTGAACGTGTTGCTTCGATGAGTGTATCGTTAGTCTTAATTTGCAAAGCATCTTGATCGGTAACGTATCCTAATTTATACGCTCCTGTCTGCTTGACGAAGGCTGCTTCCTGTTCCGGCTTCACCGTCACGACGAAACGTGATTGCGATTCACTGAACAGGTGCAGGGCTGGTCCGTCAAATATCACGTCAAGACCAAGCGTCGTCCCGAATGTCATCTCGGCTAAGGCAACGGCGAGACCACCTTCTGCCACGTCATGGATCGCCGTGACAAGTCCCGCTTGAACCGCCGCTTGCAAGGCGAGTAACCGTTCTTGTTCGACGGCTAAGTCAATGTGCGGTGCTTTGCCGAATGATTTTTCGAATTGCAGGTATTGCAGTTCACTGCCGCCGAATTCCGCTGTCGTCTCTCCGAGTAGATAGACAGCGTCGCCTGCTTGCTTGACATGTTGTGTCGTAATCCACTCCGTTTGTTCGTGGAGACCGACCATCCCGACGACCGGCGTCGGATGAACTGCTTTTCCGGCAGATTCGTTGTATAAGGAAACATTCCCGCCGATGACCGGCGTCTCGAGCACACGACACGCTTCGGCCATTCCGGCCGTCGCTTGCTGTAGTTGCCAGAAGCCTTCCGGTTTATCCGGATTCCCAAAGTTCAGGCAGTCGGTAATCGCCAGTGGTGTCGCACCACTCGCAACGATGTTGCGGGCTGCTTCGGCGACGGCAATCTGTCCGCCGACGAACGGATCGAGGTAAACGAAACGGCTGTTGCAGTCTGTCGTCATCGCGAGTGCTTTGTTCGTTCCGCGAACCCGGATGACAGCTGCATCAGAACCCGGTGCAACGACCGTTGACGTTTGAACCATATGATCGTATTGGTCGTAGACCCAACGTTTTGAAGCAATCGTCGGTTGTTTGAGCAAGGTACGCCATGTCTCGACCACATCGTCAACGACTGGTAACGTTTCCTCCATCGTTTGGAACTCTTCATAATATGCCGGGACACGGGATGGTTTGTTATAAACCGGTGCTTCTTCCGCGAGTGCATCGACCGGTACTTCAGCGACAATCTTACCGTGGTGAACGAGACGAAGCACTTTCTCGTCGATAACTTCTCCGACATGCACCGCATGGAGTCCCCATTTGCTGACGATGGCTTCGATCTCTGCTTCGCGTCCGCGTTCGACGACGAGCAACATCCGTTCCTGTGATTCCGATAACATCATTTCATAAGCTGTCATCCCGGTTTCGCGCTGAGGAACGTCATCAAGATGCATCTCGATGCCCATACCGGCTTTCGAAGCCATCTCGGCTGACGAGGACGTCAGTCCGGCGGCGCCCATATCCTGCATCCCGACAAGTGCCGGATGACCGACGATTTCAAGACAGGCTTCAATCAACAACTTCTCCATGAACGGATCTCCGACCTGAACGGCCGGACGTTTCGCTTCGGTATCTTCCCCAAGATCTTCTGAAGCAAAAGTCGCTCCGTGAATGCCGTCACGACCGGTTGCGGCACCGACGTACATGACCGAGTTACCGGCGCCTTTTGCGAGACCCTTTTGAATGTCTTCGTGGTTGATCAAGCCGATACACATCGCATTAACGAGCGGGTTGCCTTCATACGAATGATCAAATCCAACTTCTCCTCCGATGGTCGGAATCCCGACACAGTTTCCGTACCCGGCGATTCCAGCGACTACCTGTTCAAACAATTGATTGACACGCGGCGTGCCGAGATGTCCGAACCGAAGTGAATTCATCAACGCGACTGGACGGGCTCCCATCGAGAAGATATCACGGATGATGCCACCGACACCGGTTGCTGCACCTTGATACGGTTCAACGGCTGACGGATGATTGTGGCTCTCGATTTTAAAGACGACGGCTTGATTGTCCCCGATGTCGACGACACCGGCTCCTTCACCCGGACCTTGCAGGACGCGTGGACCTGTCGTCGGAAACTGACGTAACACCGGCTTCGACGTCTTGTACGAACAGTGCTCCGACCACATGACGGAAAATAATCCGATTTCTGTGTAGTTCGGTTGGCGTCCGAGTAAGTTGACGACCATCTCATATTCCGCGTCGCTCAGTCCCATCGTTGCGTAGATCCGTTGTTCCTGAATTTGCTCCATCGTTGGTTCAGACTGTTGTTTTAACATGGTGTGCCCCCTGTTTGACGAGTGAAGTGAATAACTTAAGTCCATCCGTTCCGCCCGTCAGTAGCTCGACTGCCCGTTCTGGGTGCGGCATCATGCCGAGGACGTTCCCGGCTTTGTTCGTGATGCCGGCGATGTCGCCGCGTGATCCGTTCGGGTTATCCGTATACGTAAAGGCAATTTGACGGTTCGTCTGTAGCATCGCGTATGTGGCGTCATCACAGTAGTAGTTGCCTTCTCCGTGTGCAATGGGAATCGTTATCGTTTCCTGCGCAGCATAGTCTGATGTAAAGCGTGTCTCGTTGTTTTCGACTTTCAGTTCAACCGTGCGGCACATGAACTTCAGTCCCGTGTTGCGGTGTAAGACACCCGGGAGAAGTCCGGCTTCAACAAGAATCTGGAACCCGTTGCAGACGCCTAGAACCGTTTTGCCTTCTGCCGCAAAGCGTTTTACCTCTTCCATGATCGGTGAGAATTGAGCGATCGCGCCACACCGGAGATAGTCCCCGTAAGAAAAGCCACCCGGCAACAAGACGCCGTCATATCCTTCGAGAGACGTTTCCGTATGGAAGACGTATTCTGCTTCTTCACCAAGCGCATCTTTCACAGCATGATACATATCTAGATCACAGTTAGATCCGGGAAAAACGATAACGGCAAACTTCATGCGGTCGTCACCTCTTCTACATCAAAACGATAATCCTCCATCACAGTATTAACGAGCAGCTTCTGACACATCTCATGAATCATCGCGTCTGTCGTTTCATCCGCAACGAGCAACTCGATCCGTTTACCGATCCGTACTTCTTCGACACCCGCAAAACCAAGCTGAACAAGACCGCCTTTAACCGCAACACCTTGTGGATCTAAAATACTTTCCCGTAATGCGACCGCTACTGTAACCTTTTTCATTGTCCGTTTCCCCCTAGGCGATTGAATAGTGTTTGGTACGTGTCGATGAGTGATCCGATATTACGGCGAAAGACATCTTTATCGAGATGTTCGCCTGTTTCCTTATCCCATAACCGGCATGTATCCGGTGAGATCTCGTCTGCGAGTAAAATCTCGCCAGCCGGTGTTTTACCGTATTCGAGTTTAAAATCAATCAATGTGATTCCTTTTTCATCAAAGTAAGGACGTAAGACATCGTTGACACGGTTGGCTTCCTGTTCAAGCAAGGAAAGCTCCTCCGTAGTCGCAATCTTCAGTAAATTGATGTGTGCCGGTGTGACAAGCGGATCGCCTAAGCTGTCATCTTTATAATAAAACTCGACGATCGGTGTTTCGAGAACCGTTCCTTCTTCGATGCCCAGCCGTTTACTCAGGCTGCCGGCGACGACGTTTCGAACGACGACTTCCAGTGGAATGATCGTGACACGACGTACGAGCTGTTCGCGCTCCGATGTCTGTTCAATGAAGTGTGTCGGAATTCCTGCCGCTGCGAGGACCTCAAAAAAGTGGCTCGTTAAGCGGTTGTTCAGTTCTCCCTTACCGGCAAACTCTGCCTTCTTCTCTCCATTAAATGCCGTAGCTTCGTCTTTGTAGACGATGCGGAGCACATCCTGATCCTGCGTCGTGTATAATCGTTTTGCTTTTCCTTCATAAAGTGGTTGCATCGATTTCGTCCCCCATGATCCTAAGATGTAGACGGGAGTCAGACTCCCGTCTCAGGTTGATTAGTTCAAGCCACACCGTTCAAAGATTTCATCGACCCGGCTCGTATGATACGTCGGATCAAAACAAGCATCGAGTTCTTCTTCTGTAAAGAGTTCTTGAATATCCGCTTCCTGCCATAAGACATCGCGGAACATGATTTGTTCTTCCCATGCCTGCATCGCCCGCGGTTGGACGAAGTCGTACGCTGCTTCACGTGACCAACCTTTTTCAATCAAGGCGAGTAAGACGTGACCGGAGAAGATGACACCAAACGTCCGGTCCATGTTGCGTTTCATATTTTCCGGGAAGACCGTCAGATTTTTAATGATGTTACCGAACCGGTTCAGCATGTAGTTGAGTAATCCCGTCGCATCCGGCAAAATGATCCGTTCCGCAGACGAGTGGGAGATATCGCGTTCATGCCACAGCGATACGTTTTCGTACGCTGTCACCATATGGCCGCGGATGACCCGGGCAAGACCGGTCATGTTCTCCGAACCGATCGGATTCCGTTTATGCGGCATCGCCGATGATCCTTTTTGACCTTTAGCGAAGAATTCTTCGACTTCACGGGTCTCCGTTTTTTGCAGACCACGAATTTCCGTCGCCATCTTTTCAATCGATGTCGCGATTAAGGCAATCGTCGACATGTAATGGGCATGACGATCACGTTGCAGGGTTTGCGTCGAGACCGGTGCCGGTTTCGTACCAAGCTTCTCACAGACATATTTTTCGATGAACGGGTCGATGTTCGCAAACGTTCCGACCGCTCCCGACATCTTGCCGTATTCGACTGTTTCCCGTGCTGCCTCGAACCGGACTTTATTGCGTTTCATTTCTTCATACCAAAGGGCCAGCTTCAGACCAAACGTCGTCGGCTCGGCGTGTACGCCGTGTGTACGTCCCATCATGACCGTATATTTATGTTCGTTGGCTTTGACTTTTAAAATCTCGATGAAACGATCGAGATCGGCCGCCAAGATATCATTGGCTTGTTTCAACAGATACGATAACGCCGTATCAACGACGTCCGTTGACGTCAGTCCGTAATGAACCCATTTGCGTTCTTCGCCAAGTGTCTCCGATACGGCACGTGTGAAGGCGATGACGTCGTGTCGTGTCTCCTGTTCAATCTCATTGATGCGGTTGACATCAAAGGAAGCTTTTTCCCAAAGCAACTGGACATCTTCTTTTGGAATCACGCCAAGCTCACTCCAGGCTTCACATGCTAAAATCTCAACTTTCAACCAGGCTTCGAATTTGTTCTGTTCTGTCCAGATCGCTTTCATTTCAGGACGTGTATAGCGTTCGATCATCTAACCGTCTCCTTCCATATCTGCAGGCGCTCAACTTCGGCTAACGCTTCTTCGACCGAATCAGCCAAGATGTTCAGATGCCCCATCTTCCGCCCCTGTTTTGCGTCCTGTTTTCCGTATAAATGGACTTTCGTCCGCGAGGATAACATCGGTAATGCCTCGTCTAATGCCGTGATATGCTGACCTAGGATGTTCGCCATGACGACCGGTGTCGTCAAGCGGGTGTCGCCAAGCGGCAGTCCGCAGATAGCGCGGATGTGCTGCTCGAACTGTGACGTCTCGCACGCATCAATCGAATAATGACCCGAGTTGTGCGGGCGCGGCGCCAGTTCGTTGACGATCAGTTCGGAGCCGACGACGAACAGTTCGATTGCCAGTGTGCCAATCAAATCGACATCGTTTGCGAGACGTGTCGCCAGTTCAATCGCTTTTTGTTCCAAGTCGATTGGGATGCGGGCGGGAACGATTGACAGATGCAGAATGTTGTCTTGATGGATATTTTCACTGACCGGGAAGACCTTCGTTTCCCGCTCGCTTCGCGTGACGATGACGGAAATCTCCTGATCAAACGGTAACCATTTTTCAGCAACATATTCGGTTGCTTCAAAGGTCTTCATCGCTGTTTGTAAATCCAGCTCTGTCCGAATGACCGTCTGGCCTTTCCCGTCGTAACCAAAGCGGGCTGTTTTCAAGACGAATGGGAAACCTAACTGCCGTTTGGCTCCAAGGAGATCTTCACTTGTCTGAACTCCCTGATACGGTGCCACCTTGTAACCAAGCTGTTCAATCAGTTCTTTCTCCCGAATCCGATGTTGGGTCCGAAACAAAAGCTCTGTCCCGTGAATCAGTTTATAACCGATTGCTTCCGCTACTTCGTGTGAGATATTCTCAAACTCATAGGTCACGACGTCTGATTCAGCAGCAAGTCGCTTTGCGGCCTCGACATCCGTGAACGGTGCTTGAATCTGTTGATCCGCTACTTGCGCACACGGTGCGTTTTCAGTTGGATCAAGTGTGATGAGCGAATAGCCCATTTGGCGTGCAGATAAAGCCATCATCCGACCTAATTGACCTCCACCTAAGATACCAACCCGTTTCATGTCAGATACACCTCGGAAGCGATGACGTCTCCTTCCAGTTCGACACGCATATGATCAAGAGCTCGGGCAATCCGTTCGTCAACCGTTCCAAGAATCTGAGCAGCAAGTAAACCCGCATTTTTGGCTCCGGCGTCACCAATTGCAACTGTCGCGACTGGAACACCACCGGGCATTTGGACAATGGAGAGTAAGGAATCGATGCCTTGAAGTGCTTTGCTTTGAATTGGGACACCGATTACCGGTAATGTCGTCTTCGCAGCAACCATTCCCGGAAGATGAGCGGCTCCGCCTGCCCCGGCAATGATGACCTTGAGCCCTCGTTCCCGGGCTGACTCGGCATATCGAAACATTAAGTCAGGTGTCCGATGTGCCGATACAACTTTCTTTTCATAACCAATGTCCAATTGATCCAGTACATCACACGTTTTCTGCATGGTCACCCAATCCGATTGGCTGCCCATGATGACTCCGATTTCTACCTTACTCATCTGCGTCTCCTCCTCTTTTTGCATAAAAAAAGCCCAAACCACGTCTAAAAGGGTGGCTTAGGGTATAAAAAGGTACGCCAAAGAATTATCGACGAACATCCATATACCCCATAGTCCAACGATTTAGGGTCGTCGGGTAGAAACTTGCAAGCCATATCCCTGCTATTATACGAGGTGTTATATTCAATCTTCCTATCACGCCTTCATCTTAACAAGACTTCGGTCCGTTCGTCAACCAAAGGCGAACAATTTAATTATCTGAAAATTCATCGTTCGGTTTTATGGATAAATTGTTGAATTCATTTCGTTCAGCATTCGGAAATTTGAAAAGCATTCAACACGAACGACAAGAAAACCACAAAAAAATACGACCCTTTCTTTTACGAAAGAGTCGTGTGTTTGAGAAGAGACCTCGATTCAGACATTCTCAGCTTCGAGCTTCGGTTTGCAGTCAAAAATGATTTGCTGACGGATGGGATACGGTTCATCATTCGCATCCAGTCCAAAAATCGGTTCTTCCCGTCGGACGGTCGGACGATAACCCATGGCATCGATCCGATCCAGACAATCACTGATCGTTTCATTTTCTTCTACGGCAACGCGCATTTTTTGTTTTTTTGCCATGAGTATCACATTCCTTCCTTATTATATATGTGAAAAAACCAAAAAAAGTCCATAAAAAAGCGGCGGCCCTTGAGCGTATGCTCCAGAACCACCGTTTGCCTGGCAACGTCCTATCCTCACAGGGGGAAGCCCCCAACTACTTTCGGCGTTCAAGTGCTTAACTTCCGTGTTCGGCATGGGAACGGGTGTGACCACTTGGCTATCGTCACCAGACGACGGGCTCGCGCCCTCAAAACTGAAGTCATCAACAATGCATCTGCTAGAACAAGGCCTCGACCGATTAGTATCACTCAGCTCCGCATGTCGCCATGCTTCCACCCGTGACCTATCTACCTCATCGTCTCTGAGGGGTCTTTCTTGATTACTCAAAGGGAAATCTCATCTTGGAGGGGGCTTCATGC
>NZ_JBEPSU010000005.1:0-177602 GCF_040549175.1 Exiguobacterium sp. PvP048
TACTGCTGCCTCCCGTAGGAGTCTGGGCCGTGTCTCAGTCCCAGTGTGGCCGATCACCCTCTCAGGTCGGCTATGCATCGTCGCCTTGGTGGGCCATTACCCCACCAACTAGCTAATGCACCGCAAGGCCATCCCAAGGTGACGCCGGAGCGCCTTTCATCATCAGACCATGCGGTCTGAAGAACTATTCGGTATTAGCTCCGATTTCTCGGAGTTATCCCAATCCTTGGGGCAGGTTCCTTACGTGTTACTCACCCGTCCGCCGCTCATTCCCTTCACTTCCCTCCGAAGAGTTCCGTGAGCTTCCTGCGCTCGACTTGCATGTATTAGGCACGCCGCCAGCGTTCGTCCTGAGCCAGGATCAAACTCTCCATAAAGTGTTTGACTTGCTCGTTTTTGTGACCGGAGTCACGTTGACGAAGCTTGCGCTTCATTCATTGTTTGTATCCGAAGATACGTTTTTTGCCTCATCGTTCAGTTTTCAAAGTTCGTCCGCGCCTGTTTTGGCGACTCAATTAGAATACCAAGTCTGAAACAATAAGTCAACAACTTTTTAAAAGAAGTTTTTTTCTTGTTTCGTGCAGTGCGCTCGTCCTCTTAAGGACAAGAAATAATATACCATGGGATTTATTATTGTACAAGTGTTTTTTATAAAAAAAGAAAAACTCTTTTTTTCATCAGATTTATGACAAAAAAGAGAGTGTTCCTTCTATATATAATGCAGATGATACAGATCTTTAATCCATGAGCTGAATGATGTTCAGCTGCCGGTCCTCCATCAAATCTTTAACGATACGCCGGTTATGTTCTTCATACGCAATCACCGGGCGGTCAAATATACTGTTTTTTCGAAGGACTGTTGCAATCTTTCCATTACTCATCAAGACACGGTCACCCGGTTCAATCGGTAAGAGCAACTGTCCAAGGAGCATCACATATTTCGAATCATATTGCATAGGCCGCGCTTTTAAATGGCAGTATGCATCATATACCTTATATGCTTCACGGTACGGACGCCAACTTGTCATGGCTGCAAAGACGTCTGCCACGATGAACAATCTTGTATGATCCATGATTTTATCCCCTTTGACTTTCAAGGGATATCCGGAACCGTCCAACCGTTCATGATGTTGAACAATCAAGCGTTTGACTGTATCGGAAATGATGTTTTCCTTTTGTAAGGCTTGGAACGCCATTGCAGGATGACGGTGAAAGATTTCTTGTTGCATCGCTTCATAACGTTTTGTATGACGCCATTCCATGATTCGCGCTAATCCACAATCGGCAAAATAGGACGCGACCCATAAATCGTGAATCATCTTGCGCTCTTTTCCCGCTGCCTCTGCGAGCAGTTGCGCAATTGCCCCCCGGTAAATCGCATGTCGAACCGTATAAGCTTCTGTTCCGCGCTCTAGGAAATACGGTAAGATGTCGTCCCGACGCATCGTCTCCGGCATCGATTCCTTCACCCATCTCAATGCATCGTATACATTTGGAACCAATCCCTGCTCCCAGGAAGTGAACACCTGATTATAAGTCTCGATCAATGAATCAAATATACTGTCTTCTATCATGTCGTCCAGTTCTTGATCCATCATCGAAGCTTCGCTCATACCTTCAGGTCGTTTCTCGATGTCCACCTCTTTGATCAAAAATCGTTTGATTCGTCTTAACTCATCTGCCCCGATTTTTTTG
Organism: Exiguobacterium sp. PvP048; assembly: GCF_040549175.1. Taxonomy (NCBI): domain Bacteria; kingdom Bacillati; phylum Bacillota; class Bacilli; order Caryophanales; genus Exiguobacterium; species Exiguobacterium sp. PvP048. The sequence continues at coordinate 1,696 of NZ_JBEPSU010000005.1, forward strand.
CCTGCCTCGACGATTGGAATATCTGTATGTAAAAACAAAGACTCGGTTATCCGGTCACCAAGAATAAGTCGCTCACTTGCCACACGCATCGTTGTCTCGTCCCTTTCCCTAAATGATTTTTAGAAAAACAGCAGAGTAAAGACAAGTTGTCCCCACTCTGCTGTACGTCGTTCTGCTTCGTTTATTCTTCTGTCTGCTCAGATTCACTGTTCATCTCAGAAGTGGAAACCGGCTGTTCTTCCGAACCCGTTTCGCCTTCTTCCAGTACAATACCCTCTTCCTCGACAGCATCTTCTTTTTTCAGTTTCGCAACTGTTGCGACACGGTCGCCTTCTTCGATTCGAATCACTTTAACCCCTTGTGCATTACGTCCGACACTGGAGATATTTTGTGAATCTGTTCGAATGACGATGCCGCTTTCCGTCATGATCATGATGTCATCATCGACATCCACAATCCGGAGTGCCACGATTTGTCCGACCCGGTCCGTTACTTTACTAGCGATCAATCCTTTACCACCACGTGATTGTGTCCGGAACTCTGTCATTGGCGTCCGTTTACCGAAACCTTTTTCCGTAATGACGAGTACATCCTGTTCATCACGGGCAAGTTCCATTCCGATGACGATTGCGTCTGCCGATAAGTTCATCGCTTTGACACCGCGGGCACCACGACCCATCGAGCGCACGTTCGTAATCGGGAAGCGGATCGCTTTTCCGGTATTTGAGACAGTAAAGACTTCATCTTCTGTCGAAGCAAGACGGACAGATGTCAATTCATCATCTTCAAACAGACGAATCGCAATCAATCCATTTTTATTGATTCGGGCATAAGCAGATAACGGTGAACGTTTGACACGACCTTTACGCGTCATGAAGATCAACGATTTCTGTTCATCCTGCATCACTTCTTCTGCATCAAGCGCTTCTTCCGGTTCTTCAAGACCATCCGGTGCATCTTCTGCAGTGACTTCGACATCAATGATGTTTTCGGTTGCTTCCGCTGCCTCTTGTTCTTCGAGGTAACGTTTAAAGTTGACCGGAATCATCGTCTCGACCTTCTCATCACGTTCGATTTGAATCAAGTTGATGATTGGAACACCTTTCGACGTCCGGCTCATCTCCGGCACTTCATAGCCGCGAATCCGGTAGACTTTTCCGCGGTTCGTAAAGAACAGAATCGTATCATGCGTCGAACATGACAAGAGACGTGTTACATAATCCGCGTCGTTTGTACCGATTCCTTGGACACCACGTCCACCACGTCGTTGAGCACGGTACGAATCCGTCGTAAGACGTTTAATGTAGCCGCTGCTTGTCAACGTAATGATGATATCTTTTTCCGGAATCAAATCTTCATCTTCAAATTCGATGTGGTCCATCCGAATTTCGGTCCGGCGCTGGTCATTGAAGCGTTCTTTCACCTCTTCAAGTTCTGTCCGGATCAATTCGAGCAAGACTTCATCACTTTCAAGGATTCGTTTGAGTTCTGTAATCAATGCCATGATCTCATCGTACTCGGCATCGATTTTCTCACGTTCGAGACCAGTCAAACGCTGTAGACGCATATCAAGAATTGCTTGTGATTGTTTCTCGGACAATTCAAACCGTTCCATCAACTGTTCACGGGCAGCATCTGCTGTGCGGTTGGCACGGATGATCTTAATGACTTCATCAAGGTGATCAAGCGCAATCCGCAGGCCTGCAAGAAGATGTTCCCGTGCTTCTGCTTTCTCGAGATCAAACTGTGTCCGGCGACGGACGATTTCTTTTTGGTGCTCGAGATAGTGGTACAACATTTCCTTCAGCGTCAGGGTACGCGGACGTCCACTGACGATGGCAAGCATGTTGACACCGAACGTCGTCTGCATCGATGTCTGTTTGTAGAGATTGTTCAGGATGACACTCGCATTCGCATCACGACGGATCTCCATCACGACACGCATACCACGGCGATCAGACTCATCACGCAAATCGGTGATACCTTCGATTTTTTTCTCACGGACAAGATCGGCAATTTTTTCAACGAGACGGGCTTTGTTGACCTGGTACGGCAACTCCGTCACGATGATCCGTTCGCGATCTTTTTTTGTCTGTTCGATTTCGGCTTTCGCCCGGACGATGATTGATCCACGACCGGTTTCATAAGCGCGGCGAATTCCGCTGCGACCCAAGATTTCTCCAGCTGTCGGGAAGTCAGGTCCTGGAATATGCTGCATCAGTTCAGAAATCGTGATGTCCGGATTATGCGATAACGCAAGGACTCCATCGATGACTTCACCGAGCTGGTGCGGTGGGATATTCGTTGCCATCCCGACTGCAATCCCGCTCGAACCGTTGACAAGCAAGTTCGGGAAGCGGGACGGTAACACTTCCGGTTCCCGTTCTGATCCATCGTAGTTATCTTTAAAATTAACAGTGTTTTTATTGATATCACGTACAATTTCCATTGCGATTTTTGACATACGGGCTTCCGTATATCGCATGGCTGCAGCGGAGTCGCCGTCGACCGAACCGAAGTTTCCGTGACCGTCGACGAGCTCATACCGGTAGCTGAAGTCCTGTGCCATACGAACCATCGTGTCGTAAACAGCAGAATCACCGTGCGGGTGATACTTACCGATAACTTCACCGACGATACGGGCAGACTTCTTGTGCGGTTTATCCGCGCGGATCCCGAGGTCATTCATCGCATATAAAATACGACGATGACCCGGTTTTAAACCGTCACGGACATCCGGTAAAGCACGTGCGACGATAACGCTCATCGCATAATCCATGAAGGATGTACGCATTTCTTGACTGATGTTGATATCTTTAATGATTCCTTGTTGATCGGACATTCGTATGGCCACCCTCTCTATTCAACGTTAAATATCCAAGTTCTTCACATAGTGGGCGTGCGACTGGATAAAGTCACGACGTGGTTCTACCTGGTCTCCCATCAAAATGTCAAAGACCTCATCTGCTTCGATCGCGTCCTGTAATTCGACACGCAGCATTTGACGACCACTCGGATCCATCGTGGTTTCCCACAGTTGCTCCGGATCCATCTCACCGAGACCTTTATAACGCTGAATGTCGTATCGTGCGTTTTCCGGAAGTGCTGCCAGTGCTTCGTTCAACTCACGCTCGTTGTGGACGTACGTGATGTTTTTTCCTTGCTTGATTCCGTAAAGCGGCGGCTGGGCAATATAGACGTAACCGTGCTCGACCAGCGGACGCATGTAACGATAGAAGAATGTCAATAACAGTGTCCGGATGTGGGCACCATCGACGTCGGCATCGGTCATGATGATGACTTTATGATACCGGGCTTTCTCGATGTTGAATTCAGAACCGATACTCGTTCCGAGCGCCGTAATGATCGTCCGGATTTCGTTACTGCCGAGAATCTTATCAAGACGTGCTTTTTCGACGTTCAAAATCTTACCTCGAATCGGTAAAATCGCTTGGAAATGACGATCACGTCCAGATTTTGCTGAACCACCCGCCGAGTCACCCTCAACGATATAGATTTCAGAAATCGTCGCATCACGTGATGAACAGTCGGCAAGTTTCCCTGGAAGTGAGCTCACTTCAAGAACGCCTTTACGTCGTGTTAATTCACGGGCACGTTTCGCAGCCATCCGGGCACGAGACGCCATCATTCCTTTTTCGACGATGGCACGGGCACTTGTCGGATTCTCCATCATGAACTGTTCAAACGCAGACGAGAACAACGTATCCGTTGCTGTCCGTGCATCCGAGTTGCCGAGTTTCGTTTTCGTCTGTCCTTCGAACTGTGGATTCGGGTGTTTGATCGAGACGATCGCTGTCATCCCTTCACGTACATCTTCACCGGACAACGTACCATCGGCTTCTTTCATCAGACCGAATTTTTTCGCGTAGTCATTGATGACACGTGTCAAAGCCGTCTTAAAACCGGTTTCGTGTGTTCCGCCCTCATGGGTCGGGATATTGTTCGTGAACGAATAGATGTTGGCTGCAAAACCATCGTTATATTGCAACGCGACTTCGACTTCAATCCCGTCGCGGTTCCCGTGTACATAAACGGGTTCTTCATGGACGACTTCTTTCGAACGGTTTAAATGCTCGACGTAAGACTTAATTCCGCCTTCGTAATGGAAGCTGCGCGTAATCGGTTCATCCGCACGATCATCCGTAATTTCGATCGTCAGTCCCTTATTTAAAAATGCGAGCTCACGAAGACGTGTCGCCAGCAGATCATAATCGTATTCAAGAGTTTCCTGGAAGATTTCATCATCCGGGAAGAAACGGATCATCGTCCCGGTTTCTTCTGACGTGCCGATAATTTCTAAATCGGCAGCAGGTACACCGCGGTGATACGCTTGGTAATACAACTTTTCATTCCGTTTGACGAATACTTCAAGTTTCGTCGACAGGGCGTTAACGACAGATGCCCCGACTCCGTGAAGTCCACCGGATACTTTGTATCCGCCGCCGCCGAATTTACCGCCGGCATGAAGTACGGTCAAGATGACCTCAACTGCTGGACGTCCCATCTTCTCTTGGATATCGACCGGGATTCCCCGTCCGTTATCTTCGACCAGAATCGAGTTACCCGGTTCAATCGTGACTTTGATTGTATCGCAATATCCTGCAAGTGCTTCATCGATCGAGTTATCGACGATTTCCCACACCAAATGGTGAAGCCCCTTCGATGCAGTCGATCCGATATACATACCCGGACGTTTCCGAACGGCTTCTAGACCTTCAAGCACCTGAATTTGATCGGCACCGTACCCTTGTTCTAATTCCATATCTTCATGATTACTCATCGGTTTTCTCACCTACTATTTCTTTGTATGATGTCTCTTCCAAAATGACGGCCCCCTGTTTCACGTGGAACAACTTCGCCTGTTTGATCGTTTCATGTGCGATTCCATCGACACTCGTTGTCGTCAGAATGGTCTGCACCTTTTGTTGCATCGTATCGAGCAAATGGGTTTGACGATGATCATCGAGCTCGGATAAGACATCGTCTAGAAGTAGCAATGGATATTCCCCCACTTCTTCATGAATCAATTCAATCTCTGCTAATTTCAAAGAGAGTGCTGCCGTTCGTTGCTGTCCTTGTGAACCATAAGTCTGGACATTCCGACCGTTGACTTCCATTTCGAAGTCATCCCGGTGCGGACCGAACAACGTCACACCTCTTCGGATTTCGTTTGTCTTCATTTTACCAAACTTCTGCATGTAAGAAGCAGTCATTCCTTCAACATCGAGCAAATCATTGCTGAATGTATCCGAACGGTAAATAAGGACGAGCTGTTCCTGTCCGCGACTGATTCCTTCATGAATCGGACGTGCCCACTTTTCGAGCTGGGCAATGAAGTGATGACGGCGCTGAACGATTTTAACGGCAAGCGTAATCATCTGCTCCGTCAAGACATCGAGGAACGTCTCGTCCCCACCTTTCATCGATAACTGCTTAAGCAATGCATTTCGTTGTTTGAGGACTTTTAAATACTGACTTAATTCATGTAGATAGACCGGGCTGACCTGACCAATTTCCATATCCAAAAAACGACGTCTGATTTGAGGACTGCCTTTGACGATGTGTAAGTCTTCCGGTGCAAACAGCACGATATTCAACGCACCAACATAATCACTGAGCCGGCGCTGTTCGAGATGATTTAGCTTCGCTTTTTTACCACGGCTTGAAATCGCGATTTCCTGCGAGTGAGATCCTCTTTTTTTATGAATCCGTCCTTCGACACGAGCTGTCTCGGCATCCCACTGGATCAATTCTTTGTCATGCGTCGTCCGGTGAGACTTCGCAAGGGCAAGAACATAGATCGCTTCCAGGAGATTTGTCTTCCCTTGCGCATTCTCTCCAATCAGCACATTCGTCTTTTCGGAAAAAGATAATTCCAACGACTCATAGTTGCGATAGTGACTGAGCCGGACCGAATCTAGTCGCACGTTAGTTTCCCTCGTTCTTAATGATGAACTGACCGTAATCTTCTACGTCAATCACATCTCCATCCCGTAATTTACGACCGCGTCGCTGATCGACTTCACCGTTGACAAGAATGGGTACCTCGGCGAGGAACGGTTTAGCTTGTCCACCGCTCGAGATGATATCAGAAAGTTTCAGGAACTGACCTAATGTGACATATTCTGTTGAAATCTTGATTTGATTCATGGTTTGACTCCTCCTACCTACATATTATAAATGACGTACTCTTTATTGTACTAAAAAACTTACGATTTGGCAAAATGAACGAACGTATATACGGATTTCAAAAAAAGCCCAAGGAACATAGAGGGTTCCTTGGGTATGAATCATGCTGTCCGAACAGGAAGAATCAGTTGCAGGACGTTGTCTTGGTCAACCGGATGCAGGATGAACGGTCGGATCGAACCGGTGAACTGGATTTCGATATCCGTCGCATCGAGTGCCTTTAACGCATCCATCATATATTTCGAGTTGAAAGAGATTTTCAGTTCTTCTCCTTCAAGCGATAAGATACTGACTTGTTCCGACACTTTACCGACTTCCGGTGAGTGCGAAGAAATTTCGACTGCCGTCGTGCCTTCTGCTGCGAACTTGATGACGTTGTTGCGGTCTTCCCGTGCAAGCAGTGACGCACGATCGATTGCTTGAAGTAATTCCTTCGCATTCATGCGGACTGCCGTGCGGTACTCTTCCGGAATCAAACGGGATGTATCCGGATAGTTGCCATCAAGCAGACGCGAGAAGAATAAGACGTGTTTCATCTTAAACAGGATCTGTTGATTCGTAATCGTAATGTCGACGTGACCATCACTAAGTAATTTAGATAATTCGTTTAAGCTTTTTCCAGGTACGATGACGTTTTGGAACGAAATCTCATTGTCCGTCTCAAATTGTGCCCGTCGTAACGCCAGTCGGTGACTGTCTGTCGAGACGCATGTCAGGATGTCCTTGTCCGCCGAGAAGTTAACACCCGTCAATACAGGACGTGTTTCCTGTACAGCAACGGCAAAACTCGTTTGACGGATCATTGACCGTAACAAATCAGCCGGTAAACGGAACTGTTGTCCGCCGTCAACTTGCGGTAAGCGCGGGAATTCATCAGGATCAAGTCCGTTCAGATGAAATTCTGCCGTACCCGATTGAATCCGTGTCATGAAGTTTGGTGAAACTTCAAGGATCACTTCATCTGTGGGTAACTTCTTGACGATATCCCCAAAGAAGCGGGCATTCAAGACGACACTGCCTGCACGATGGACCGTGACATATGAAGTACCATTCTCTTCCGCATAGATCGTCCGTTCGATTGAGATTTCCGTATCGCTTCCTGTCAGCGTCATACCGTCTCCGTGGGCTTCGAGTTTGATTCCCGTTAAGATCGGAATCGTTGTCCGGGATGAAACAGCTTTTGCTACATCTTGAATTGCTTGGATTAAAGTATCCCGTTGAATTGTAATATGCATATTGTCGTTAAGCTCCTCTCAAAATGGGCGTTACATCATCATAACATAATAATATATTTTTTTAATAATAGTATTAGGGGCTGTGGATAGTGTGGATAAGTCGGTGGATAACTTGGTATAGAGCCAAAACGCGTGTGGATAACTTGTGGATAACTAGCCTCTTTTATCCACAGCTTATCCACAGGTTTACGAATGTTTCAATTCATGCTTGATTTGTTCGATGACTTTTCCCGTTTCTCCATCCGATTTGACAAGTGTACTGATTTTTTCGTGTGCATGAATGACGGTCGTGTGATCACGTCCCCCAAACTCCTCACCAATCTTCGGCAATGAGCTTTCTGTCATCTCCCGCGACAGGTACATGGCAATCTGCCGGGGGAAAGCAATCGACTTCGTCCGTTTTTTAGCTTTTAAGTCATCAAATGGCAGATTAAAGTGTTTACTGACCGATTCCTGAATATCACGAATCGTGACTTTCCGTGGTTCACTCGCAGGCATGATATTATGCAATGCTTCAGCGGCAACATTAGGATCAATGGTGCGTCCGACCAGGTTGGCGTAGGCAATGACGCGGGTTAAGGCCCCTTCGAGTTCCCGAATGTTCGTATCGATCTGGCTCGCGATATAGAGCATGACTTCATTGGAAACATCCAGTTGTTCCGCATTCGCTTTTTTACGAAGAATCGCAATTCGTGTTTCGAGATCCGGTGGTGTGATGTCTGTAATCAAACCCCACTCGAAACGGGAACGCAACCGGTCTTCAAGCGTCGGAATTTCTTTAGGTGGACGGTCACTCGAGATGATGATTTGTTTCTGATCGTTATGCAAGGCATTAAACGTGTGGAAAAACTCTTCCTGCGTCTGCTCTTTTCCGGCAAGAAACTGAATATCATCGATTAATAGAACATCGATGTTGCGATATTTATTGCGGAACTGAACCGTTTTATTATCCCGAATGGAGTTGATGAAGTCGTTCGTAAACTGTTCAGAGGAAACGTACGCGATTTTTGTCCCCAGCTTCTGGTCCTGAACATATTGACCAATCGCATGCATCAAGTGCGTTTTCCCCAGTCCGACGCCACCATAGATGAAAAGCGGATTGTACGCTTTAGCCGGGGCTTCCGCTACAGCTAACGAAGCAGCGTGTGCAAAACGATTCCCTGATCCGATGACAAACGTATCGAACGTATATTTTTCATTCAACTGTCCGAGTTCACTCATGACCAGTTCATCAGAGGACTTACGGGCCTTTTGTGTTTTAGTCTTCGCCGGTGCGACTTCGATCACTTCTTCTTCCTCATTTTGACGATCGAGCATATGTTTTGCTTGACCTTCCTCGATGAACTGAATATCAAGCCGGCTTCCTGTCACTTCTTCGACGGTATCTTCTAATAGAGATAAGTACTGACGTTCCAACCAGGTGACGGTAAATGCGGCTGGTGCCGAGACGATTAACGTCGTGCCGTTGAGCGTGACCCCTTCGGTAGACTTTAACCACATGTCGTAACTCGCTTTTGGGGTACGTTGTTCTTCCTCGATTACAGATAATACATTGTGCCAAAGTTCGGCAGCGTTTTTCATAAATACCCCCCTTTTTCTATCATGATATAAAAAACTATACACAGCTTTATGCACAGGACAAGGTTAATGAAGGAACAAGACTTATCCCCAGAACATAAAAACTGTGGATAACGTTATCCACAGGGGCTGATTTCTGTGTATAAAGTTATCCACAGGTTGTGTATAACTTGAAGAATCAATTTGTCTTACGTTCTTGTTATGCACAATTAGTGTATCAAATGAAATGAGGTCTGGCAATGCTTAGAACGATTTATCCACAAGTAAATCCACATATACACAGGCAGTTACCCACAGGCTGTGGACAGTGTGGATAAACTGTGGATAAGGTGTGTATAACTTTTCGAAAGAGGAAGCGTTCAGAAATAGTTATGCACAAAATGAAAAAAGTGGCGTTAAAAATTCTAAAAACAAACCTTGACGTTGATTTTAAAAAATACTATTGTAGACAAAGTGATGAGTTATCCACGGAAAGTGTGGATAGTGTGGATAAGTCTGTGGATAGTTTGAAAAAGGGATTGTTTGATTCGTTTTCCATTCCATCCGATCGACAAATCGTATCGTATGATATGAAACCGACTGGGGAATCCTATTTTCACGAATCCCGTCATTTTTTGCTGAAAATGCTTGTGATAATTCTTCTGAACTTTCATTGACAAGGTCACTTTTGCTTTATATAATGTACAAGACTGCCTTAAAGTAGAAAACGATGATTTTTATAGAGTAATTTTTAAAGGAGGTGCAGACTAATGAAACCAACTTTCAACCCAAACAACCGTAAGCGCAAAAAAGTTCACGGATTCCGTGCGCGCATGGCAACGAAGAGTGGCCGCCGGATCTTGGCTGCTCGCCGTCTTAAAGGCCGCAAAGCCTTGACTGTATAATCGAGCGATGATGAGATCACTTCTGGCGCTGCCTGAAGTGATCTTTTTTTTGTAGTTTTAAGGGATGTTCGTGCTTTTGTCACAAGACCCCTCTCGCAGAGCGGGTTTGTTCTATGATATGATGAAAGACGACGAATTTTCGTGATGACAGGATGGAGTGTGATCAAGGTGAAGAAGGAATACCGCGTCAAGAAAGACAAGGAGTTCCAAGCGGTGTTTACTCGGGGAGCCTCTGTCGCAAATCGGCAATTTGTCGTATATGCACTAAAGAAAGAGCAGCAAACTCACTTTCGGATTGGTTTATCGGTGAGTAAGAAAATCGGGAATGCCGTCGTTCGCAACCAGGTCAAACGGTATGTGCGTGAAGCATGTCAGCTTCATGAAGCCTCGCTTGCCCCGAATTATGATTTTGTGATCATCGCACGCAATCCGGCTGCGAAGATGACTGCTCAAGAAGTTGCTGACAGTTTACGCCATGTCTTTAAACGATCCGGTGTCTGGAAGCGACAGGTAAAATAAACGTGTAGTATATCCTGTTGATTTGTAGCGGCCACTCGCCTGCTTCTATATATAGATAGAACTTCGAGGACCGACCACGTGTAAACATTACTAGGAGGAATTATGAACAAGAGAACTAAGATTTGGCTGACTCTCGGATTGATGTCCGTACTCGCGGTCGTTCTATCCGGTTGTACACCTGGGACATACGGAACAGGTGAACCGATTACTGGTGACACAGAAGGCTTCTGGAAACATTACTTTGTTTGGCCGATGGCTTGGCTCATTCGTGAAATTTCGCATTTCTTTAATGGGGATTACGGAATCGGAATCATCGTCACGACGTTACTTGTTCGTCTCGTCATCTTGCCGTTGATGATCAAACAAACGAAAAGTATGGGTGGTATGCAAGTTATCCAGCCAGAAATGATGAAGCTTCGTGAGAAGTACAGTTCGAAAGATCAGGAAACACAGCAAAAACTGCAACAGGAAATGATGAAGCTGTACCAAGAGCACAATGTCAATCCGCTTGCCGGCTGTTTACCGATCTTGATTCAAATGCCGATTTTGATTGCCTTCTACAACGCAATCATCTATACACCGGCGATTTTCCAACATACGTTCCTCTGGTTCGATCTTGGAAAACCGGATCCGTACTTCATCTTACCGATCCTGTCTGCTATCTTTACGTATCTGCAGCAGAAACTCTCGATGGCGGGACAAGATGACAATCCACAGATGAAAATCATGTTGTACGTCTTCCCGATCATGATCTTCGTCATGGGTGTAACGTTACCATCTGCCTTGTCGCTGTACTGGGTCGTCGGTTACATCTTCTCGATCATCGTCACGATTGCCATCATGAAGCCAATGCGTGAGAAAATCAAAGCGCAGACGGAAGCAACGATTGCTTCAAAACGCGAACAAGAAGCGGCGAACGCTGCTCCTGCTCCGAAAAAACCGAAAAAGAAACGTTAACAATAAGTAAGAGCGATACTCCGTTTTACAGAGTGTCGCTCTTTTTCTTTTGCGCTATTTCGTGTATAGTTGTCACGTTATACCCATTTAAATAGTCCTGAACATTAAATATAGAAAAGATTGCAGAAAACGAGGTGTGAATAACTGATGATGGAATTTGATACGATAGCCGCGATTTCGACGCCGATGGGTGAAGGTGCAATTGCGATTGTCCGTTTGTCCGGTCCTAAAGCAGTCGAAACAGCCGATCGCGTCTACCGCGGTGCCAACCGATTGAACAAAGTCCCGACACATACGATTCATTACGGCAAATTGGTTGAACAGACGACAGAACAGGTCGTCGATGAAGTGATGGTCAGTGTCATGCGGGCACCGAAAACCTTTACGCGGGAAGATGTCGTCGAACTGAATTGTCACGGCGGAATCGTTGCCGTCAATCGGGTACTCGAACTGATTCTCGAACAACCGGATGTCCGGCTCGCAGAACCGGGTGAATTTACGAAACGGGCTTTCCTGAACGGTCGGATTGACTTGTCACAAGCAGAAGCCGTCATGGACTTGATCCGGGCGAAAACAGACCGGGCGATGACGGTTGCCGTCGGTCAAATCGAAGGACGCCTGTCAAAACTGGTCCAAGATTTACGGGAACAATTGTTGCAGACGATTGCTTCGATTGAAGTTAACATCGACTATCCGGAATATGATGCCGAAGAAATGACGCAGCAAATCGTCCAAAAAGATGCAGGCGAGGTCCGCCGGATTCTAACGGAACTGTTGTCGACAGCGCGACAGGGAAAAATCCTGCGGGAAGGCTTGTCGACAGCGATCATCGGACGTCCGAATGTTGGAAAATCGTCTTTGCTCAACACATTGGTGCAAGAAGCAAAAGCCATCGTCACCGATATCGCGGGGACGACACGGGATACGATTGAAGAATACGTCAACGTCCGCGGTGTCCCGCTGAAGTTAATTGATACGGCCGGCATCCGGGAGACGGAAGATATCGTCGAACGGATGGGTGTCGAGAAGTCCCGTCAGGCCCTTAACTCAGCGGACTTGATTTTACTTGTCTTAAACGGGAACGATGCATTGACGGAAGAGGATGTCTTGTTATTCGAAGCGATTCGGGGCATGAACGCCATCATCATCGTCAATAAAAGTGATTTACCGCAACAGATTGATCTCGAGCGCGTAAAACAGTTGGCAGATGACCGTCCGATTGTCACGACGTCCCTGCTGGAAGAAGCCGGAGTCATGGATCTTGAAGCGGCCATTGCGGCTCTCTTCTTTGAACAAGGGGTCGAGGGGCAGGATATGACGTACGTCTCGAATGCCCGTCACATTCAACTCATTAAACAGGCGAGCCAAATGATTGAAGATGCACTTGGTGCGGCAGAAGCATCGATGCCGATTGATATGGTCCAGATTGACTTACGCCGGGCGTGGGATACACTCGGTGAAATCAATGGCGATACGGCACAGGACAGTTTACTCGATAAATTATTCTCACAATTTTGTTTAGGAAAATAAATGTTGTCAGGTTGTTGATTTTTAAAAGGAGGAACCACAGTTATGGCTTATCAAGCAGGCGAATTCGATGTCATCGTCATCGGAGCCGGTCATGCAGGAATTGAAGCATCTCTTGCAGCCGCCCGTATGGGTTCAAAAACCGTCATGTTGACGATGAATCCCGACATGGTCGGATTCATGTATTGTAATCCGTCAATCGGCGGTCCGGCAAAAGGAATCGTCGTCCGGGAAATCGATGCCCTCGGCGGAGAAATGGCACGGGCAATCGACGCGACGTATATTCAAATGAAGATGCTCAACACATCAAAAGGTCCGGCTGTTCGTGCACTTCGGGCACAGGCGGATAAATTCGAGTATCAAAACCGGATGAAAAAAGCACTTGAAGACGAACCGAATCTGTTGTTACGTCAAGCACTCGTCGAGCGGTTAATCATCGAAGACGATACGTGTGTCGGCGTCGTGACGAATACAGGAGCCGAATACCGGGCAAAAGCGGTCATCATCACGACCGGAACTTTCATGCGTGGGAAAATCATCATCGGTGAATTGTCGTATGAGAGCGGTCCGAACAACCAGATGCCGTCAGTCAATCTTTCGAAACATCTGGAAGAACTCGGTTTCGAGCTCGCCCGTTTCAAAACGGGTACACCACCCCGGATCGACGGGAAAACGATTGATTATTCGAAAACGGAAATTCAACCGGGTGATGCTGTCGCATTGCCGTTCAGTCATGAAACGACACAGATGATCACGGAACAGATTCCATGCTGGTTGACGTATACGACTGAATATACGCACCAATTGATCGATGCGAATCTCCATCGTTCCCCGATGTTCTCGGGAATGATCAAAGGAACGGGTCCCCGTTATTGCCCGTCGATTGAAGATAAGGTCGTCCGGTTCAGTGATAAACCGCGTCACCAGATTTTCCTTGAGCCGGAAGGCCGTGATACGGAAGAAGTCTATGTCCAAGGACTGTCAACGAGTCTGCCGGAAGATGTCCAACACGATATTTTACGGTCGATTCCAGGACTTGAGAAATCAGAGATGATGCGTCCCGGTTATGCGATCGAATATGATGCAGTCGTTCCGACGCAACTCTGGCCGACACTGGAAACAAAACGGATCGCCGGACTGTTTACAGCCGGACAAATCAACGGGACAAGCGGCTACGAAGAAGCAGCCGGACAAGGCATCATGGCCGGAATCAACGCGGCACTGAAAGTTCAGGAAAGAGATCCGCTCATTCTGTCCCGTTCACAAGGGTATATCGGTGTCATGATCGATGATCTCGTCACAAAAGGAACAAACGAACCGTATCGTCTGTTGACGTCACGTGCCGAATACCGGTTATTGTTGCGTCATGACAATGCCGATTTGCGTTTATCGGATATCGGATACGATCTCGGATTAATCAACGAGACACGCCATGCGAAACTGGCTGAGAAAAAAGAAGACATCCAACGGGAAATGAAACGACTCGAAAAAGTCGTCATTAAAGCAACGAGTGAAGTGAACGAGCGCTTGACGGAAATCGGTGTTTCGCCGTTGAAAGAGGCATTACATGCGATCACGTTACTGAAACGTCCGGAAATCACGTATGCGATGATTGCCGACATGACACCGCCACCGGTCGCTTTGTCTCCGGAAGCAGCGGAGCAGGTCGAAATCCAGGTCAAATATGCCGGTTACATCGACAAACAGCTTGATCAAGTCGAACGGATGATGCGGATGGAGAAAAAACGGATTCCGGAACGTCTCGATTACGATGTCATCAGTGGTCTCGCAATTGAAGCAAAACAAAAACTAAACCAAGTGCGTCCGCTTTCGATCGGACAAGCATCACGGATTTCAGGGGTCAATCCATCTGATATCTCGATTTTGCTTGTTTATATCGAGCAAGGCCAATACGCATTGACTGCGGAGTGAAGAGAATGAACCAACAGCAATTCGTAACCGCATTAGCGGAGCAAGGATTAGACGTCTCAGACCATCAATTGCAACAGTTCCGTAAATACTATGAACTGCTTGTCGAATGGAATGAGAAAATGAATTTGACGGCGATCACGGATGAAGAAGGCGTTTATTTGAAACACTTTTATGATTCGATCACAGCGGCGTTCTATTTTGACTTCACAAAAGTCGAAACGGTGTGTGACGTCGGTGCCGGCGCCGGTTTTCCGAGTCTGCCGATCAAAATCATGTTCCCGCATCTGAAAGTGACGATCATCGACTCACTCAACAAACGGATCGGCTTCTTGAATATGCTCGCAACAGAACTTGGACTTGAAGGCGTTGCCTTCCACCACGGACGTGCCGAAGAATTCGGGAAAAATAAACAGTTCCGGGAACATTTTGATGTCGTGACGGCGCGTGCCGTTGCCCGGATGTCCGTTCTTGCGGAATACTGTTTACCGCTTGCCCGAGTCGGCGGCCAATTCGTCGCGTTAAAAGCAGCGAAGCTCGGTGAAGAACTCGAAGAAGGCGCGACAGCCTTGAAGGTGTTAGGTGGAAATTTGCGGGAAAGTTTCCAATTCCAATTGCCAGGTGAAGAAAGTGAGCGTAATATCGTAATTGTCGATAAAAAACGATTAACACCCGGGAAATATCCGCGTAAAGCGGGGACACCGGCAAAAGATCCACTGGGTTAAACACCGTTTCACGTGAAACGATGACTGATGAAGGCGAGGTACACCAACGTGAAGAATGCAATTGCCAAACTGCTCGGTAAGGGAGGACAACCCGTTTCCCTAGAGCTAGATCCACAAGATACTGTCCGTGAGTTGAAGTTAACGGAACTGGTCGCCAACCGGTTCCAGCCGCGGACCGTCTTTGACGGGGAACGGATTACCGAACTAGCGACCACGATTGAAGAACATGGTTTACTGCAACCGATTGTCGTCCGAAAACAAGGCGAAGGATATGAAATCATCGCCGGCGAACGCCGTTTTCGGGCAGTTCAATCGCTCGGATGGGAGACAATTCCCGCTATCATTAAAAAGATGACAGACGAGACGACGGCTGCCCTCGCACTCATCGAAAATCTACAACGTGAAGAACTGACACCAATCGAAGAAGCGGAAGCGTACGCGCGGTTGCTTGCGATGCAGGAAATCACACAGGAAGTGCTGGCACGCAGACTCGGACGGAGCCAGTCAACGATTGCAAACAAGCTTCGTTTGCTGCGGTTACCGGAAACGGTCCGGGAAGCCCTGAAACAACGGAAAATCACGGAACGCCATGCCCGGGCTCTCCTGCCGTTAAAAGCAGCTGATTTACAGCTTCAGGTTTTGGTTGAAATCATCGAACGCGAATGGAATGTCAAAGAGACGGAACAACGTGTCGAACGGTTATTGACCCCAAAAGTTCCGAAAAAGCGTCACAAAAGTTTTGCCCGGGATACACGGATCGCTTTAAATACGATCCGTGATTCTGTCGATATGATTGAACGGACCGGTTTGACGGTCGAAAAAGAAGAAGTTGATTGTGAAGAATATGTCGAGGTGCGGATCCGCATCGTGAAGGCACGTCCGTAAACTAGCGGTCGTGCCTTCCGCTACGTTTAGGAGAGATACGTATGAATGAAATACCGATTGGAGCCATCCGGCCGAACCCGGGGCAGCCACGCAAACAGTTCCACGAGAAGGCACTGACTGAACTGGCCAATTCCTTGACGCGGCACGGAATGATTCAACCGATTGTCGTCCGCCCGCGCGAGGGATTTTATGAAATCATTGCCGGGGAGCGTCGTTATCAGGCAGCAAAACAAGCGGGATTCAGTCGTGTTCCGGTCTTGATTATTGAAGCGAACGAAACCCGTGTCATGGAACTGGCACTGATTGAAAACATTCAGCGTGCGGATTTGAGTGCAATTGAAGAAGCCATGGCCTATGCCGAGATGTTAGAGGAATTTAACATCACACAGGCAGAGCTTGCGAACCGTGTCGGAAAAAGTCGTTCCCATATTACGAACAGTCTCCGTTTATTACAGTTACCGGTTGAGGTCCAACAAGCCGTCATGGAAGAACGGTTATCGATGGGTCATGCCCGGGCCTTGTTGGCGTTAAAAAATCCATTGAAAATCGAACGGATGGCGGAACGTGTTATGCGTGAAAATTGGAATGTCCGTCGTCTCGAACAAGAGTTACGTGAAAAAAAACAAGTCCGTCCGGCCGTCAAACAGTCAACGGAGCTGGATTTCATCGAAGAAACGTTACGGGAACGAATCGGAGCGACTGTCCGGATCAAAACCACAAAACAAGCCGGGAAACTCGAAATTGATTTTACGGACGAGGCCGATTTGAATCGGATTCTCGAACTGCTTTTACCGGAAGAAGAGTAACAGCAAAGGATCCATTCCAGTGTCAGACTTGAAATGGATCCTTTTTTGACAGGTGCAGGATAAAAGAAAGGAAAAAAGTTGCCCTTAAATCGAGCGTGGTGTGAAGGAGATGGTCGTACGTGTCGTTTCAGCCGCAAGCTTCGTATCGAGCAAGGCAAAACTGTCGGCGACGAGTTCCGCCAACTCATAAACGAGGTGGAGCCGTGTATTTTGAAGAATCATCATTTCCATGAAGCCGCTGACGTTCACGACCGCTTTAATATTAAAGTCACCGACAGCCGGTAATTCTTTTTGGACACCGGCACCAGGAGCAAGCGGACCTTCGGAGAAGAAGACATGACCGACACTGGACAGACGGCCGAGACAGGCGTCAATGGCGATGACAAGCGGACGGTAATGTGTCGTTTGAATCGAATGAATCGTTTCCGCTAGATTCAAGGCATGAACTGGTTTGGCTAATGTCCCGTAGACATGCATGTTCGAAGGACGGTTTTTTTCTAAAAAGGTCCCGACAAGCGGTCCAAGTGAGTCGCCGGTCGACCGGTCGGAACCGATACAGACAAGAACGACAGGACGATTTTCTTTCATGGCACTGACTTGTTCATGCAACTGTTCAGCCAGCCGTTCCTTGGCGAATGGTTCCGTATATTCTAAAAAGAAAGAATAGGGCTTTTTTTCGTGAGAATGAAAACGGAAATTCATCTGGATCATCCTTTCTTCTCCTGGTGTCAGCATCCTGGTGTCATGGTGAGAGTGAAGGCATTCTGTAATGATTTTCCTTTCCCGGTTTTTGTGAAAATCTAACGTCGAAATTGGTTCTTTGGTTGAAAGTCATTTAAAATCACGTATACTGTCGTAATAGAGAGAAGTCGAAAGGATGGAGAGAATGGCTACCAATAAAGACGTACAGGATTCAGTCGCTCAAGTGGATCGGATTTTTGCACAAGTCATGGACGCAGACATGTGGATCCGCTTTGGGCTCAAGCTATTAATCGCCCTGATTATCATCGCCGGTTTTTATATACTGATGCGTATTTTAACAGGCGCGGTTTCACGACTATTTACGATTCGAAAGATTAATGAACACGATTCCCTGGCGCAACGCCAAAATGAAACGTTGCTGAAATTACTTCAAAATGCGATCCGTTACGTTCTTGGTATCGTCATGCTTCTGACGGTCCTCAGTCAGTTCGGGATCAACATCACGGGATTGGTCGCCAGTGCCGGTATCGCTGGTCTTGCCATCTCGTTTGGGGCAAAGAACCTGGTTCAGGATATCATTACCGGGGCCTTCATCATCTTTGAGCGTCAGTTCAAAGTCGGTGACTTCGTCCGTGTTGGTTTGATTGAGGGTGTCGTCACGGAACTCGGAATCCGGACGACGAAGTTAAAAGGATTGAATGGAGAAATCCATATCATTCCGAACGGACAAATCCTGCAGGTGACGAACTTCTCCGTCGACAACAGTTTTGCGTTGGTCGATGTGCAAGTTTCGTACGAAGAAGATTTGGAACGGGTCGAACAGGTCTTGCATCAAATCGCGAATGCGACGACTGAAAAATATACAGATATGTTTATCGAGCCGATTCAAATGCTTGGCGTTCAGACACTTGGACCTTCGGAAGTCGTCTATCGTCTGATGGCGGAAGTGCCGCCGATGCAACATTTCCAGGCCGGACGATTGATCCGGAAAGAACTCAAGCAAGGACTCGAACTGGAAGGAATTAAGATTCCGTATCCACGGATGGTCATGATGAATACAGAACAAGGGAATGGTGGTCAAGCCGATGGTGCCAAAAACATACAATCTTCATGATTATGTCGAAATGAAAAAACAACATCCTTGCGGAACGAACCGTTGGCAAATTATCCGTGTCGGGATGGATATCCGGATTAAATGTCAAGGATGTGGCGCCAGTATCTTGATGCCGCGTCGTGACTTCGATAAGCGTTTGAAAAAAGTTTTACCTGAGTGAATATAGACAAATCCCTGGCGACCGTTACCGGTTGCCGGGGATTTTTTACTAAAAATAAAACGATTGCGTTGAATTACGGCCAAACCTGCGTGAAACAATCTTGTCTGTAAAAAAAGAAGACGCATCTCCTTGCTTAAAAAAATTGAACTATCTATAATTGTGAAAGATGTGCTGACGTGGTGTAATCATTCTACCCACTGCGGCCGCTAGCACGGATTTCCTAGGAAATACCGAAAAGGAGGAATTCCAAGTGGGATTAACAGCCGGAATCGTTGGCTTACCAAACGTAGGAAAATCAACACTTTTTAACGCAATTACACAAGCAGGTGTCGAGGCGGCGAACTATCCGTTCGCAACGATCGACCCGAACGTCGGTGTCGTCGAGGTGCCGGATGCACGTCTTCGTAAATTGACGGAACTCGTCAATCCGAAGAAAACAATCCCGACGGCATTCGAATTCACGGATATCGCCGGAATCGTCAAAGGAGCTTCAAAAGGAGAAGGGCTCGGAAATAAATTCTTGGCCAACATCCGTGAAGTGGATGCGATTTGTCAGGTCGTCCGTTGTTTCATCGATGAGAACATCACACACGTTTCAGGAAAAGTCTCACCAATCGATGATATCGAAACAATCAACCTTGAATTGATTCTTGCGGATCTCGAATTGGTCGAAAAACGGATTCAACGTGTTCAAAAACAAGTCAAGTCACGCGATAAAAATGCAGCGGGTGAACTCGAAGCACTTGAAATCGTTTTGGCATTACTGGAAGACGAAAAGCCGGCACGTCTTGCCGAGTTAACGGAAGATCAGGCAGCAATCGTCAAGCATTTCCAATTGTTGACGATGAAACCGATGCTGTATGTCGCAAACGTCGGCGAAGATGAAGTCGCAGATGCAGACAGTAACGAAAACGTTCGTCTCGTTCGTGAATTCGCAGCAAAAGAAGGCGCGGAAGTCATCATCATCTGTGCCCGGATTGAAGAAGAAATTGCTGAACTCGAGCCGGAAGAACGCCAAGAGTTCCTCGTTGACCTCGGAATCGAAGAATCGGGTCTTGATCAGTTGATCCACGCAGCATACAACACGCTTGGTCTTGCGACATACTTCACAGCAGGCGAAAAAGAAGTCCGTGCCTGGACGTTCAAAAAAGGTATGAAAGCGCCGCAATGTGCCGGTGTCATTCATTCGGACTTCGAACGCGGATTCATCCGGGCGGAGGTTGTCGCTTACGAGGATTTGGCAGCAGCCGGAAACATGGCAACTGTTAAAGAACAAGGGCGCTACCGTTCTGAAGGAAAAGAATATGTCTTCCAAGACGGCGATGTCGTCACATTCCGCTTCAACGTTTAAGCGAAGCGAACGAATGGTTATTGCATAAACCAAAATACTTTGATAGTATTAACAAATGTGAGTAATGAATTATTGCTCCTTGCTCGATGAATCGAGCCGCCAGTCCAAGAGGAGGTGACAGATATGCGTAAATACGAAGTACTTTACATCATCCGTCCGGAAGTTGATGAGGAAGCACGAAAAGCTCTAGTTGAGCGTTTCAACAAAGTCCTTACTGACAACGGTGGTACAGTTGAAAAAACAACTGAAATGGGTAAACGTCGTTTTGCTTACGAAATCAATGATATGCGTGAAGGTTTCTACGTTCTTCTTAACGTGACTGCTGAACCAGCAGCTACTAAAGAACTTGACCGTCTCATGAAGATCAGTGACGATATCGTTCGCTTAATGATCACAAAAGACGAGAAATAAGCTGAAACAGGAGAGTGATTCTGATGATTAACCGCGTCGTTTTAGTCGGTCGGTTAACTCGTGACCCTGAAATGCGTTATACGCAGAGCGGGATTGCGGTAACGCGATTCACACTCGCTTGTGACCGTCCGTTTACAGGACAAGATGGGAAGCGAGAAGCTGACTTCATCGATTGCGTCGTATGGCGCAAGCAAGCAGAGAACGTTGCTCAGTATTTGAAAAAAGGGAGCCTTGCAGGAGTTGAGGGTCGCCTTCAGATTAGTAGCTATGACGATAAAGATGGTCAACGTCGTTATCGTGCAGAAGTCGTCGCGGATAGTGTTCGATTCCTTGAATCACGCAATGCAAGCCGTTCTTCCGATAGTGATAGCTACTCTTCGAATTCAAATACAGGTGGAAACGGAAATGCTGCAGGATGGGGTTCACAGCAACAGCAGAACAACTCTTCCTCGCCAGCACCCGCTTCATCTTCATCGAATTCGGGCTTCGGCGCTGATCCGTTCAGCGGCGGCAGTTCGATCGATCTTTCAGACGACGATCTTCCATTCTAATGGAAACGTCGGACTGAAAAATTTACTCTAAAAAGGAGGTTAATCACATGGCACGTCGTCCAGGTGGAAAACGTCGTCGTAAAGTATGTTACTTCACGTCGAACCACATCACTCATATCGATTATAAAGACGTAGAACTTCTCAAACGTTTCATTTCGGAACGCGGTAAGATTCTTCCACGTCGTGTGACTGGTACTTCAGCGAAATACCAACGTCCACTTACAATCGCAATCAAACGTTCACGTCAAATGGCTTTAATTCCATACGTAGCTGACTGATTACGGTCCAGCGCTTTTCCTTTTCGAAGGAAAGGCGCTTTTTTTCGCTTCGCTTTCAACCGGTCCGCCTTTTCGGTTATAATATACAAGTTACCGAATTTTTCATACGAGTATATTTAGTATACAAGGAGGACGCGATGGGGTTAGGTCAGCAAGTATCACCTGAGCGAGAACAGCGCTTTTTTCGCTTCGTTCCGTATCTGTTAATCGTGGCTCTACTTTTTGTCATTGCCGTCGATCACCCAATCATCGCAGCGGTTGGAGCCGTCTTGACGACGGCACTGTTTGTCCTTCATCTGCTGGAGGAACGACGTGGTCGGAAGTCTTGGGAAAGCTACGTCGCCGGTATATCGATTCAAGTCGAAGACACCGGTCAAGATGCTTTGACGAACATGCCGATTGGAATTTTACTTTATGATGAAGAAGCACGTGTCACCTGGTTCAATGATCCGATGCGTGAAATTTTCGGAGATCTGGCCATGGGACACGTTTTGACGGATCTTGATCCTTTGTTCGTGGAAATGATCGGTGTCGATGAAGATCAAGCGACACTTGAAATCGGCGAATCGGTTTACCGTGTCTTTTCAAACAGCGAAAACCGGACCTTCTACTTGTTCGACATGACAGAAGAAGCCCAGGTCGAGCAGCAACTGGTCGATAATCAAACGGTGATCGGCGTCATCTATCTCGATAACTATGACGAGATGACACAAGGGATTGAAGATCAGCTTCGCAGCGAACTGAACAGCCGCGTCACCCAATTGTTGAATCACTGGGCCGCGGATCACGGCACGTATATCAAACGGACTGCTTCCGACCGTTACTTCATTGTGACGACGGAAGAGAACTTACGGATTTTGGAACGGTCGAAATTTACGATTCTCGATACCGTCCGGGAAGAAACGAGCCAACGCGGTGTCCAGTTGACGCTCTCGATCGGAATCGGATGCGGCAGTGATCCGATTCCGGCACTTGGTTTGATGGCTCAATCGAGTCTCGATCTGGCCTTAGGTCGCGGGGGCGATCAGGTCGTCATCAAACGGGACGGGAAAGTTCGTTTTTACGGCGGAAAAACCAATCCGACCGAAAAACGGACCCGTGTCCGGGCCCGTGTCATTGCCAATTCCTTGCGTGATTTAATGCAGGAATCAAGCCGTGTCCTTATCATGGGACACCGGAATCCGGATATGGATTCCCTCGGCTCCTCGATTGGAATTTTAAAATTAGCCGAGATGAACGATAAAGAAGCTCATATCGTTCTACCGGAAGCCGATATCGGACAAGGGATCCGGCGGATGATGAATGAAATCAGCCAGGAACCAAAACTCGAGACCCGTTTCATCAATGCATTCCAAGCCGATCAGTTGATTGATGATCAGGCACTTCTGATTATCGTCGACACTCATAAACCGTCGCTCGTCGTCGTCCCGGCATTGCTGGAGCGTTTTGAACGCCTGGTCGTCATCGATCATCACCGGCGGGGCGAAGACTTTATTGAAGAACCGGTTCTCGTGTATCTCGAACCGTATGCGTCATCGACGTCAGAACTGGTCACGGAACTGATTGAATATCAGCCGACGAATCAGAAACTGGCGATGCTTGAAGCGACGGCCTTACTTGCCGGAATCATCGTCGATACGAAAGGCTTTACGTTACGGACCGGTTCCCGGACGTTCGATGCGGCATCGTATTTACGTTCGCAGGGCGCCGATACGGTCCTCGTGCAAGAGTTTCTCAGTCAGGACCTCGAGACGTACGTCGAGCAGTCGCATATCCTCGAGCGGACAGAAGTCTACGCTGCCGGGATGGCGATTGCGACGGCCGAGCCCGGTGTCATTCATGATCAGGTCCTGATTGCCCAAACGGCAGATCAGCTGTTATCGCTCCAAGGCATCCGTGCCGCGTTCGTCATTGCGGAATTACAGGACGGCAGGACGGCGATCAGTGCCCGTTCACTCGGTGAAGTGAACGTTCAACTGATTATGGAGACACTTGGCGGCGGCGGTCATTTAACGAATGCAGCGACACAGATGACCGAATCGGTCCTGACCGTCGCAACCGAATTAAGAAAAGCGATTGACCACTATTTAGAAGATGAGACAAAAGGAGAGGAAACAGAATGAAAGTTATTTTCTTACAAGATGTAAAAGGCCAAGGTAAAACAGGAGACGTCAAGGACGTCGCTGACGCATACGCAAATAACGTATTGTTCAAAAAGAAATTGGCACGTCCGGCTACAACGGGAAACCTCAAGCAGCATGAAGCACATGAGCGTAAAGCGGCAGAAGAAGCGAAACAAGCATTACAAGATGCGCAAGCATTAAAAGAAAAGATTGAAAAAGAAACGATCATCGTTTCAACAAAAACAGGTGAAGGCGGTCGTGTCTTCGGTTCTGTCACAAGCAAACAGATTGCAGATGAGTTGAAACAGATGGGGTACAAAATCGATAAACGTAAAATCGAACTCGAGCACCCGATCAAGACACTCGGCGTCACGAAAGTACCACTAAAACTGCACAATGAAGTCACAGCAACGTTAAATGTCCAGGTTAAAGAAGCGTGAGTAGAAAAGGGGACCGGTGATGAGTGATGTAATGCAAAATACGCCCCCCCAGAGCATTGAGGCGGAACAAGCCGTCCTTGGGGCGATCATGATCGATGCGGATCGACTGATCAGTGCGTCCGAACGATTATTGCCACAAGATTTTTATCGTGCGGCCCATCAACGGATTTTTGAAACGATGCTTGTGTTGTCGGATCGCGGAGAAGCCATCGATCTCGTAACCGTTACGGCGGAACTGAGTACGCTTGGCATCCTCGAGGAAGTCGGCGGTTTGCCGTATCTCGGTGAACTGGCGGAAGGAGTTCCGACTGCCGCAAACATCAATTATTACGTCAATGTCGTCGATCAAAAGTCGACCTTGCGCCGATTGATCCGGACCGCCAATGAAATCGTCACGGATGGTTATGAACGGCAAAATGAGGTCGACGTCCTGCTGAATGAAGCGGAACGGAAGATTCTCGAAGTATCACAAGGAAAAGGCAGTGCCAGTTTCATTCCGATTTCGGATGTCCTGACGAGTGCCTATGCGACGATTGATAAATTGCACAAACAGAGCGGCGAGACGACCGGAATTCCAACCGGCTTCCGTGATCTCGACAAAGTGACGGCCGGATTCCAGCGCAATGATTTAATCATCGTGGCCGCCCGTCCGTCTGTCGGGAAGACGGCGTTTGCCTTGAATATCTCGCAAAACGTCGCGACCCGTGCTGATGAGAATGTCGCCATCTTCAGCCTTGAGATGGGTGCGGAGCAGCTCGTCATGCGGATGCTCTGTGCAGAAGGCAATGTCGATGCCCAGCGTCTCCGGACCGGACAACTTGAAGACGAGGACTGGGGTAAGTTATCGCTTGCGATGAGCAGTCTGTCACAAGCCGGCATCTACATCGACGATACACCGGGTATCCGTGTCAACGACATCCGGGCGAAATGCCGCCGTTTGAAGCAGGAACATGGTCTCGGGATGATCATGATTGATTACCTCCAACTGATTCAAGGGAACGGCCGTTCAAGCGATAACCGGCAACAGGAAGTCTCTGAGATTTCCCGGTCCTTGAAGTCGCTCGCCCGTGAACTTGAAGTCCCCGTCATTGCGTTATCGCAGCTGTCACGGGGAGTTGAGAGCCGGCAGGATAAACGACCGATGATGTCCGATATCCGGGAATCCGGAGCAATCGAGCAGGATGCCGATATCGTCGCTTTTTTATACCGCGATGATTATTACAACAAAGAAACGGAAGATGCGAACACGATTGAGATCATTATCGCGAAACAGCGGAATGGTCCGACCGGTACCGTCAAACTCGCTTTCCGGAAAGAGTTCAACAAGTTCGTTGACCTCGAACCGAATAATTCGTATGCCCCACCCGCCTAAACGGGTTCAAAACGCTTCTGTCTTCCCGGACAGAGGCGTTTTTTCAATCATTATGTTTGAATATCTTGAAGAGAAAGGAAAAAAATGAATTAAAAACGTCTTTTAAACGAACGAAAAAGAAATGTAACATTTAATTGTTCGGTATTTGGTTGACTTCTTTTTTTTTCCGCGTTACACTTAGTCGTGGTTTTGAATCGTACGTGGAGGTGGATGAGAATATGTCATCAGTAGTAGTAGTCGGAACACAATGGGGCGACGAAGGAAAAGGAAAGATTACCGATTTTCTTTCGAAAAAAGCCGATGTCGTTGCTCGTTATCAAGGTGGAGACAATGCCGGACATACAATCGTATTTAATAATGAGACGTATAAGTTACACCTGATTCCATCTGGAATTTTTTACTCGGACAAGAAATGTGTCATCGGGAACGGACTCGTCGTTAACCCGAAATCGCTCGTCAAAGAACTGAAGTATCTGCACGATCGTGGTGTTTCAACGGATAACTTACTGATTTCGAATCGTGCGCATGTCATCTTGCCGTACCACCAGTTGCAGGATCAGCTCGAAGAAGAAGCAAAAGGCGATGCAAAAGTCGGAACGACGCTCAAAGGAATCGGACCGTGCTACATGGATAAAGCAGCACGGATCGGAATCCGGATGGCTGATTTACTCGACAAAGAAACATTCGCTGAAAAATTAAAAATTGTCCTCGAACAGAAAAACCGGATGTTCACGAAGATGTATGACGCGGAAGCGATTGCGTTTGACGATATCTTCGAAGAATACTACGCGTACGGTCAAGAGTTCGCGAAGTATGTCTGCGATACATCGGTCGTCGTCAACGACAGCCTCGATAAAGGGGAAAAAGTCCTCTTTGAAGGCGCACAGGGCGTCCTGCTCGACCTCGACCACGGAACGTACCCGTTCGTCACGTCATCGAACGCATCAGCCGGTGGTGTCGCTTCAGGTGTCGGCGTCGGTCCAGCCCGGATCGATCACGTCGTCGGTGTCTGTAAAGCGTACACGTCACGTGTCGGTGATGGTCCTTTCCCGACAGAACTGTTTGACGAAATCGGTCATCAGATTCGTGAAGTCGGCCGTGAATACGGTACGACGACAGGCCGTCCGCGCCGTGTCGGCTGGTTTGACTCGGTTGTCGTGCGTCACTCACGCCGCACAAGCGGTTTGACGGATCTTTCACTCAACTCGATCGATGTCCTGACAGGAATCGAAACACTTAAAATCTGTACGTCGTACGAATTCAACGGCAAACAGATTGATGAGTATCCGGCAAGCTTCCGTGATCTCGAAGCATGTGTCCCGGTTTATGAAGAGTTACCGGGCTGGAAAGAAGACATCACGCATATCCGTAAGTTTGAAGATCTGCCGATCAATGCACAGAACTATGTCAAACGGATTGCGGATTTGACAGGGATTTCGCTTGTCACGTTCTCGGTCGGACCGGGTCGTGAACAAACGGTCGTTCTCCGTGATTTATACGAAGAAGCTTAATGTTTTAAAGACGGCAACTCCGGATTTTTTGAATCTGGAGTTGCTTTTTTCATCTCTGATTAAGCGAAATCATTCACAAGATCGATGGAACGGGCGTATAATGAAGATAATGTTTCACGTGGAACGCATGACGTGAACGTATGATGAAGTCAACAGAGTGGCGTCGGGAGTTTCCGTCGCCACCTTTCTATATGCCTGAAAAACAGGTAAAATAGATTGAATAGAAATTATTAAGGGGGAACACCCAGTGACGGAACGTAAAATCCTCGTCGTCGATGACGAGCAACCGATTGCCGATATATTAAAATTTAAATTAGAAAAAGAAGGTTATAGTGTCGCCGTAGCAAATGATGGAGTGGAAGCACTCGAGAAAGTCGAAGAGTTCAATCCCGATTTGATTTTGCTGGATATCATGTTGCCCTTGATGGATGGCATGGAAGTTTGCCGGGAAGTCCGGAAAACTTCAAAAGTTCCGATCATCATGCTAACAGCAAAGGATTCCGAAATCGATACGGTCCTTGGCCTTGAGCTTGGTGCCAATGATTACGTCACGAAGCCATTCAGCTCACGCGAATTATTAGCACGCGTGAAGGCACATTTGCGGAACGTCAATACCGTCGAAGCGGCACCTGCCAATGCAGGACCGGGTCCGCTCAAAGTAGGAGAACTGTATATCGATACGAATTCTCATACCGTTACACGACAAGATCAAAAAATCGAGCTGACGCAACGTGAGTTTGAACTGTTGCATTACTTGGCAAAAAATATCGGGCAAGTCATGACCCGGGAACACTTGCTTCAAACAGTCTGGGGATACGACTACTTCGGTGATGTACGGACCGTCGACGTCACAGTGCGCCGTCTGCGTGAAAAAGTCGAAGACAACCCGAGTACACCAATCTATATCATGACCCGCCGCGGTGTCGGCTACTATCTCCAAGACGGGGAGAATGAATAACGATGTTAAAAGGAACGAACTTCTTTAAATCGATCCAGTGGAAGCTTGTCGTCATTTATGCGTTGTTGATTTTAGTCGCGATGCAAGTCATTGGGGTTTACTTCGTTCGTTCTCTTGAAAAACAGTACATTACGAACTTCTCAAAATCTGTTGAAGACCGGGCCGGACTTGTCGCGTACAATGTCGGGAAGGAATTCGATAAGACAGGCGATGATGAGGCCTCCAAACGGCAGTTGTCTGAATCTCTTGGACAGCTGCTGTCTGAGTTTAGTAGTGGCTCGACGTCAAGGAACGATATTCTCGAAGTACAAATCATTGATCAGGACTCGATCATTCAAGCGACATCCGACGAAGACAATCAGTCAGCGGTCGGACAACGGGCAACAAATTCACTGATAAAAAAAGCACAGGCCACGAGTTCGTCTCGTGTCGATACCGTCCTTGATCCGACGACGGAAGACAAGATCCGCATCTTTGCCGTCCCTGTCACCTCCGAGCGGACCGGGGCGACGACCGGCATGATTTATGTCCGGGCGTCGATGGAGTCGATCTATTCTCAAATGCAACAAGTCACACGGATCTTGGCAACGGGGACAGTGATTGCACTTGTCATCACCTCGATTCTCGGTGTCCTGTTATCGCGGACAATCACCCGTCCGATTTCGGACATGCGGCGTCAAGCGATCGAGATGCGGCGCGGGAACTTCTCGCGGAAGGTTAAAGTATATTCCGACGATGAAATCGGTCAGTTGGCGCGTTCCTTCAACGAACTGACGGATGAATTGCTCGAAGCGAACGCGACGACGGAAGCCGAGAGGCGGAAATTGACGAGCGTCCTCGAAAATATGACGGATGGCGTGATTGCGACAGACCGGACATTACGGGTTATCCTGATGAACGACCAGGCGAAGGATATCGTCGGTGTCGATGAATCTGGTATCGTCGGGACGAACTTAAAGGATCTCCTCGCACTTGGAGACGACTTCATGATTCCGGAAGACGGAACGATGCCGCCCCGTCTGCTCGATTTCAGCAGTGAGGATGAACTGTTCCTTGTCCGGGCCTTCTTCTCGCCGGTCAAAAAGCACAGTGGTCCGATTACCGGGATGATCATCGTCCTGCATGACGTCACGGAGCAGGAACAGGTCGAGCAGGACCGACGCGAATTCGTCGCGAACGTCAGCCACGAACTCCGGACACCGCTGACGACGATGCGGAGTTATCTGGAAGCCCTGGCGGAAGGCGCATACCAGGATGAAGAACTGGCACCTCGTTTCCTTGAAACGACACAAAACGAAACGGAGCGGATGATCCGCCTCGTCACCGATCTGTTGCAACTGTCGAAAATGGACAGCAAGGAATATAAGATGAACAAAGTCCGCTTTGATTACATTCAATTCTTAAACGATATTCTGGACCGTCACGATATGACAAAACCGGAACGGATTCGGTTCCGGCGCAAGATCATGAAGCGGAAAGTCTACATCCGCGGGGACCAGGATAAATTGATCCAGGTCGCGGACAATATCCTGACGAATGCCATCAAGTATTCACCGGAAGGCGGTACGATTACCGTCCGGACGATGTTACGGGCAAAACGAATCGTCATCAGCATCAAAGACGAAGGTGTCGGGATTCCAAAAGCGAACTTACAGAAAATCTTTGAACGTTTCTATCGGGTTGATAAAGCACGGGCCCGGAAGATTGGCGGAACCGGACTCGGTCTCTCGATTGCCAAAGATGTCGTTTCGGCGCATGGCGGTGACATTTGGGCAGAAAGCGAGTGGGGACGCGGCACGACGATTTACTTTACGCTTCCGTATGAGGTGATCGAAGAGGTGGACATCGGATGACGAAACAGCGACTGAAATCCATCGCGTTGATTCTTCTGGTCAGCGCTTCGATTGTCCAGACGGCGATGTTATGGACGTATCATCCAAGCAGTGAGTCGATTGAGCAGGAGCAGGTGTCGTTTAATGAAATCGATGCCTCGAAGACGGTTGAAGGAAATCAGCTGATTAATCCGGAACTTGTCGTCTACTCGAACGGTGAAAGTGCCTATCAGACCCAGATCATCGGTCGAACGATTCTAAACCGGATCGGCGCCTCGTTTGATGTCGGTGTTCTTGTTTTGACCGATAAGGCATCCAACATTCCGGTCAGTAAACGGAGTGTCGAGATGATTTTCCCGACGCCGATCAGTTCGAAGATGCTCGAGGAATTACTCGGGGAAAAACAAATTGCGATGTCTGAACCAATCAAACGGCTTTATCTGCTCGATTATGAAGGACCGATCCTTCGGCTGGAGTCGACGACCGGACGATTTAAAGACTTTAAGTTAATCGGCGATGAAACGGTCTTAAAACGGTTATTCGCCTATGACAAGAAAAAACCGATGACGAAAGTCGAGCTCAAGGGCGGTGACTATACGTATGTCCCGAGCGGTGCAACAAAACTGGAAGAAGTCTTCGTCTACGATGACATCGCACAGGATCCGAAACCGCTGAGCCGGATCGAGAGTGCGTTCTTTACGGAAAACTCGAACGTGCAGCAAATCAAAAGCCGGGATGATCTCGACGTTCTGACGGACGGTGTCAGTGTCTCGACCTATGACCGGGATTACAATGCGTTCCGTTTCAATACGTTGTCGCCGAACACCCAGACCTCGTCCATCGATTACAGTACTATCGTGAGTTATATCAACATCCATGGCGGATGGCTCGATCCTGTAACGCAACGCAGCGGCTTCCGGTATTACTTTGATCAGATGTCGAAAACGGATGAAGAACAGGCGGCGACGTTCCGCTTGTATTTGAACCGGTATCCGATCTTCGGTGAAACAGGACCGTTGCTCGAACAACCGGACTTCGATCTCGCGACCATTAAGGTCACGTTCGAAGAAAATCAAATCCGTTCGCTCAGCCGCAGCATGATTCGGGCGGATCGGAAGTTGTTGCTTCGGGAAACGACCTTGCCGTCGATTGATCAAATCGAAAAGCAGCTTCAATCCGCTGATCTGTTGGATGAGATTTCCGGTATCCGGATGGGGTATGAGATGACGTACGAAATTGAAACGAGTCGTTATGCCTTGTTTAAGCCGGCCTGGTTCGTCAAACACAACGGGAAATGGACGACGGTCGATCAAGCTATCGGAAAAGAGGGGTAAGGATTCATGGATTGGAGTAAAGCAAAAACGTTACTGATTTTGACGTTCCTGATCCTGAACGCCTATCTTGCCGTTCAGTTGATGGACCGAATGATCGATCCCCGAATCGTCACGACGAACGCGGACGGGAAAACTGTTTTGAAAGAACGAAAAATTGATGAAAAGAAACTGCAGACCGTCTCGAAAGACATCGGTTATTTGACGGCGGAAGTCGATACGAGTTCATTGGCACCGAAATCAGGTTCACCGATCCAGGATGCCGTCACGTCTGTCAAAAATCAAATCGAGTGGTCGGTTCGTCTGACGAAACCGTTCCCGCTCGAAGCGAAAGCGATGCGTGATTCGGCGACATCGTTTGTCCGGTCATCGGCTGCGTACGGGACCGACTATACGTTTTGGAAATATGACAGTAAACATAACGAGATGACGTTCGTTCAGACATACAAGGAGCAACCGCTGTACTCGACACCGCAACAGTCGCGCGAAGATGACGCGATGATCGGTCCGTCCCTGCTCGTACTGCAGTTGAACGAGCAGAAGGAAATCATCAGTTACAAACAACGTCACTTAAACAAAGTCGTCCGTCAGGCACAGGATGTCACGTTATTATCGGCGAGTGAATCCGTCATCCAACTGTCGGAGCAGGGTCTGTTCCCCGCTTCGAAACGAATGACGAGCCAAAAACTCGGTTACTTCTGTCTCGTGACGGAAGGAACGAAATCGGTGCAGATTTTACCGCCGACATGGCAGATTGAACTGAACGGAGAAGAACTGTATTTCGTCAATGCAATCGACGGCGGAGTCCAGACCATCGAACGGCTTGATACCGTTTCAGAGAAATGAGGAATGCACGATGAGCCTACACTACAGCGTCCTTGCCAGTGGCTCGACGGGGAATGCCCTCTATATCGAAAGTGAACAGACCCGCCTGCTCGTTGACGCCGGCCTGACCGGGAAAGCGATGCTCGCGCTGTTTGACCAGATTCACCGGTCACCGGAAAAAATCGACGGCTTGTTCGTCACACACGAACATTCCGATCATATTAAAGGTGTCGGCATCATGGCCCGGAAGTACAACATTCCGCTCTACGCGAATGAAAAAACGTGGGCGGCGATGGAAGCGAAGATCGGAAAGATTGATCCCGCACTGAAGTTCCTCTGGGAAGTCGGCGAGGTCAAACAGTTCGGCGATATCGAAGTCGAATCGTTTAACGTCAGTCATGACGCGGCCGATCCGATGTTCTTCCAGTTTGCACACGAAGGCAAACGGCTGGCCCACATCACGGATACCGGCTACGTGTCGGACCGGATGAAGAGTTTCATCCGCGGAGCCGATGCCTACATCTTTGAAGCGAACCACGATATCGGAATGCTTCAGATGGGGCATTATCCGTGGAGCGTCAAACGGCGGATTCTCGGCGATTACGGACACGTTTCAAACGAAGATGCCGCCATCGCGATGAGCGAAGTGCTCGACGACCGGACGAAACGGATCCACATGGCCCACTTGAGTAAGGACAACAACATGAAGGAACTGGCCCGGATGAGTGTCTCACAGACGCTCGCAAGCCGCGATGTCGACCTCAGCAAAATCCAGTTGCTCGACACGGATCCGGTCATTCCGACACCGCTTTTGAAGCTTTGATTATGGGAAATTACTGAATATGCTCAAAAGACCCCCACATTTGGCTAACTCGCCACGTGATGGGGGTATACTTGTGTAAAGAGAGTCTAGAAGGAGGCGTGTGTCGATGGATCGACCAGAAGAACCACGGAATGAATCAGATCAGCCTTACGCATCGACCGATGAGACAGGCGGCTTTCCGCCAAGACGGCCCAGTGAAGACGAGCCGGTCAGTCCCTATCGTGAACCATATGAAGAAGAACCGCAGGAACCAAAACGCCGCGGCGGCGGGAAGGCCTTTTTTGTTGGCCTGATCGGCGGGATTATCGGTGCGCTGTTGATTGCCCTGATTGCCTGGCCGTTCGTCCGTGACGAAATGACAAGTCCGACGCCGGTCTCAAACGCGACGCCGGAACAGGCGGCGACGAAAGCAACGGAATCGGAAAACGATATCGTCAGTGCCGTCGGTCAGACGAAGGAAGCGGTCGTCAGCGTGACGAACCTGCAAAGCTCGTTCCAGGGTGCCGATCAGGAGACCGGAGCCGGATCGGGTGTCATCTATAAAAAAGACGGCAACAAAGCGTATGTCGTAACGAACTATCATGTCGTCGAAGGTGCAAGCCGGCTGTCGGTCACGTTGTCCGACGGAACGGCACTCGAAGCGAAAGTGCTCGGGGAAGATCCGACATATGATTTAGCCGTGTTGTCGATCGATTCATCAAAAGTGACACAAGTCGTCAAACTTGGAGATTCGGATACGTTACGTGCCGGGGAGACGGTTCTTGCAATCGGAAATCCGCTCGGAATCTTTGCGAACTCGGTCACACGTGGTGTCATCAGTGCCCAGGAGCGGACGGTGCCGGTCGATACGAACAAGGACGGTCAGCAGGACTTCAACACCGAAGTCATTCAGACCGATGCCGCAATCAATCCAGGTAACTCAGGCGGAGCGCTCATCAATACATCCGGTCAATTGATTGGAATCAACTCGATGAAGATTGCGGAAGCCAGCGTCGAAGGGGTCGGCTTTGCGATTCCAATCAACGAAGCCTTGCCAATCATGCGTGATCTCGAACAAAACGGTGAAGTGATTCGCCCGCAACTCGGGATTCAGATCCGGGACGTTCAGGAATTCCCAAGCGGGTTCCGGGAAGATCGTCTGAAGTTACCGAGTGACGTCAACCGCGGGATTGTTGTCGTCGGTTTGACGAAAAACAGCGGAGCAGCAAAAGCGGGGATGAAAGAAAATGATGTCATCGTTGAGATCAACGGAAAAGACATCCGATCATTTGCTGATTTAAAAAGTGTGCTGTATCGTGACGCTAAAGTCGGCGACAACGTCAAAGTGACGTTCTACCGGGGCGGCGAGAAGCAGACACTCGATGTCAAACTGTCGGCGCAAGCGGCGACGGTACAATAACAGATTCAAATCAACTACTCGTATGCGTGCGGGTAGTTTTTTTGTGCACAGAAAAGATGGTGTCTCCGGTTCTCATCGTGATTCGCTGTCACGCGCTTTCCTCAGGCGAGGAGCAAGCCGCGGGCTTCTTGCCTGTCGGCGTCGATGCCCGGGTCTCGTTTTCCTCTGACAGCGCGGGCGAGCCGCGCTTTTTCCTGTAGGAGTCGCGTGCAGCGGACACGATGAGTGGGAAGCCGATCAAGGAAGTAACTCCAAAGAGGAGGTGTGGATAACTTTTTTCAGTGAGAGAAGTCAATTTTTGTTATACTGATAGCGGATAAATGTGGATAACTTAAAAGGAGGAAAAGACCTGTGGATAAATATGTCTGTTTAGAACACGTCGAGTTAGCGCTCGACGAAGTAGTCGATGAAACGGAAGAGTACCCGATTTTGGAAGAGGTGCCGGCAGAGAAAAACGTCACGTGTGAGTACTGTGACCAGCCCGCGACATATCTTGTGTCAAGCAAAAAATAATTATCAACATGTGGACATGTGGATAACTCTGTGGATAACTCCTGAATTTTCTGTCAGAAAGCGAGAAAAATGATGCAAATTACCATTATCACGGTCGGAAAGCTGAAAGAGAAGTACTTGAAGCAAGGGATTGCCGAATATACGAAACGTCTTGGCGCCTATTGTTCGATTCAAGAAATCGAGGTGCCGGACGAAAAAGCACCGGAACAACTAAGTGACGCGGAGATGCAGCAAGTGAAGAAAAAAGAGGGCGAACGGATTTTAGCGAAGATTGGACCGGACGTTCACGTCTACGCACTTGCTATCGAAGGAAAGCAACGGACGAGTGAACAGTTTGCGACAGAACTCGATCGACTGGCGACGTACGGCAAAAGTAAAATCGCGTTTGTCATCGGCGGATCGCTTGGCCTGGCACCGGAAGTCATGCAGCGGGCGAACGATACGATCTCGTTCTCGAAGATGACATTTCCCCATCAATTGATGAAGATGATTCTGTGTGAGCAGATTTATCGGGCATATCGGATTAATCGGAATGAGCCGTATCATAAATAAATCAGGTTAAAAAGCAATCAAGTTGATTGCTTTTTTTGTGTTAAAAACAAATAATACGTTATTTATAGTAAAATGTTGGAAAGTGGGACTAAGGAGGATATTACATTGTATTTAAAAAAGATAAAGATTTGGAACTTTAGAAAGTTTGGAGAAAAAGAAGATAATAAACCTGGAGTTGAAGTTGAGTTTAGTAAAAAATTTAACATAATAATTGGAGAAAATGATGCTGGAAAAAGTTCAATTATTGATGCTATATATTTAACCTTAGGAACAATAAGTGCAGAAAATCCAAGAATAACGGAGAAAGATTTTTATTCAGATTCTGATGGAATAAAAGATAATTTGAAAATAGAGTGCATATTTGCAGATTTAACGGAAGAAGAAGCAGGAGTATTCCTGGAGTGGCTATCATTTAATAACATGAATGAATATGAGTTGGAAGTCAGATTAACTGCAAAAATATTAGATAATGATTATATCGGGAAAAAAATAGAAAAAAATATCAAAGCTGGACCTTTAGATGCAGACTTTGTTCTAGAAAGAATTCCAAAAGAGTTGTTAAAGACAACATATCTTAAGCCGCTACGTGATGCTGAAAATGAATTAAGACCTGGTTTTAAATCACGCCTCGCTCAAATTTTAAGAGGACATTCAGCATTTCGAGTAGATAAGAATGAAACACATGTATTAGAAGAAATTGTATCAGAAACAAATCAAAAGATTGAAGATTTTTTTAAAACAACTTATAAAGACGAAAAAACAATTATTGGTGAAATTACATTTTATCTAAACGAATTTTTTAATAAGAGTAGAAAAGATAGTGCTAGTGTTTATCAACCAAGGTTTCAAGTTACTCCTGCTAAACTAAGCGATATTTTAAAGAAATTAAGTTTAGATTTAGATGACAATGTCTCTGGTCTCGGGAGTTTAAATTTATTATTTATTGCTGCTGAACTTCTTTTATTAAACGAAGGAAAAAAAATAGGTCCATCATTAACATTAATCGAAGAAATAGAAGCACATCTTCATCCTCAGGCTCAATTAAGATTAATCAAATTTCTCCAAGGGATACTTGAGGATGGAAATGAGAGTAATGGTCAATTTATTATATCGACACATAGTACCACTTTAGCAGCGTCAACTCCTCTAGAGAATATTATTTTAATTCACAATAACAATGCGTATCCTATGAATTTTGAAAATACAGAATTAGAAAAAGAAGATTATGAGTTTTTAGAAAGGTTTCTCGATACAACAAAGGCTAATTTATTTTTTGCGAGAGGAGTAATCTTGGTTGAAGGAGATGCGGAGAATTTATTATTACCTGCATTAGCTGAAGTTATCGATCGTCCGCTTCATAAGTATGGAGTTTCAATAGTTAATTTAGGAAACACTGCATTCAAACGATATGCCAAGATATTTTCAAGATCTGAAGAATGGATCAAAAGAGGTCTACCGCCATTAGAGCTTCCAATTTCATTAATTACAGATGTAGATGTAAAACCTTATATTTACTATGAGATAGAAGAAAAAGAATTAGAGGTATATTCACTTGAAAATGAAGAACAACTACGTAAAGTTCTTGATCTTTATGAATTGAAAGATGATGAATTATCAACAGATATTTTAGGAAAAGAATTTTCTACATTGAAAAAAATTAAAGATGCGTTAGAAGACAATTTATTAATTTGTGATGATAAAGATGAAGTACTAAGAGAGCTAACCTTAAAAAAAATCGATGATCAGTATATTTCAATGCTTGAGAAAGATAAAAAAGAAAGACTAGAAAGTTATTATAAAAGTGAGACTTCAAATATTAAAATATTTATTGCTCCTCATTGGACACTAGAATATGTACTAGCTTTAAGTTCTTTGAAAAAAGAATTAGCTGTTGCAATCCATTACAGCAGATATAAAAATCCTGAGAGCAAAAGTAATATGACTAAACTACAGACTAAGATTAAAGAACTGAGCAAAGAAGAAAATATAGTAAAAGACGCATATACTTTGTTTAAGCCTATAAACGAAAAAGTAGTATCTAAAGCAATAGTAGCTCAACAACTAGCTAAAAACTTACTAATAAAGGGCGATGAAATAAAAGAGGCCATAGAGAATGATCCTTATTTGAGATATCTAGTAAATGCTATTTATCATGTAACTGAACCAAAAGGAGAAAGATAGAATGGTAGAAAAACATGAAACTCTAACTCACTTCGAACAAAAATTATTACCTGAAAGCAATAATTTTTCAGAGGAACAAAAAAGAGTAATCTTTTCTGAAAGTGATAGGAATATAGTTGCCGGACCGGGAAGTGGTAAAACGACTGTACTAATGGCAAAAATAGCAATGTTACTTAATGAACAAACAGAAGATTTTAAAGGAATATGTATTATTACTCATACGAATGTGGCTGTTGACGAAATAAAAACTGGTTTAATGAACATGGGTATAACTGAATTTGAATACCCGAATTTTGTTGGGACGATTCATGAATTCTTTAATTATTTTTTTGCATTTAAGGCATACAATGAGATTTTTCCAGGTATTGTTCCTTCATTTCGGGACGAGGAATTGTTTAAAGAAAGATTTAAAGACGTTTTTATTAAGTACAAGCCTTCCTCATATACAACATCACCTCCGACTACTAAAGTTGAGAAAATTCATTTGCTGATAAATGATGACAAAGAGATTCTCTTAAGAGAAGAATGTCCTGATTTCTATAAAATTGCTTTGATAAATACCTTAGAGGAAATAATTAAATTAGGTGAACTTAGACATAATGATTCTTTATCGTTGTCACACTGGTATATAAAAAAGTATGAGAGAAAGATAAAACGGGGATTTGAAGAAAGGTTTTCATGGGTGTTTTTAGATGAGGCTCAAGATACAAGCATCTTTCAATACGAGTTACTGAAAACGCTGTTTAATGACTCTTCAATTACTTTTCAGAAGTATGGTGATCCTTACCAAGCGCTCTATACTCTTTACGATAATAGTCCAGATGCATGGTTACCTCATCAAGAAATAGCAGAGGGTGTTATACTCGACTCGATTTCTCAGAGTACTAGATTTGGTGAAAGCATAGCAAAAATATTAAGAACAACTTGCATAAAAAAGTATGAAATTTTAAGAGGAAGCACTAGAAGAAATTCATTTAAACCACATATGTTTTTATATAACACAGAAAGTGAAGTTGTAAATAAATATATTGAAGTCGTTGATAATTTAAAAGAGCATCATGAAGAATTTAAAAAAAGTGATAAAAAGATAGCTGTTGTGGGGTTAACGCATGGAGATTTATCGAGGTATAAAAATGGATACAAAAAAGTTAAATCAGTTAAAACAAGATCAGAAAGTATTATCAAAAATTATTATGAATTACTTTTGAAGAGTATTTTAGAGATAATCAAAGAAGCTGATGAATCTACATTACCAAATCCAAAACTTTCTTATAACATATCTTTGTTAAAAAAAGAAATAGAAAATAACGATGTGAATATTAAATCTAAAATGAGCAGTTTAATTGTTTCAATTGTAAATGATAGAGGTAAGATAAGCGAAAACTCAGAACGATTGATTCTTTGTATACTTAAAGAGTTTTGTGAGAATCATTTTATAGGAAATCCAAAACTTCTCGATTATAGTAAGTATCGGGATTATTTTAGTGAAAATTTAGAAAGAATTTATCTCAGTTATTCTGTAACAGACAAAGAATACTCTATTGAAAAAAATACAATTGAGAATAAAATTTATTTTGGTACGGTTCATTCTGTAAAAGGAGAAACACACAAGGCGACTCTACTTCTTGAATCTATATTACCTGAAGGACCTTACAGAAATCCTACTTTCTTTTACGACTGTTATCTCATTTCTAATTACTTAATCGGAGAGTTTGAGGACTATAATCGATTTGAAGATCCATTAAAAAAAAATGCTACTAGAAAAGCTCTGAAAACTGCTTATGTCGCATTAAGTCGACCAACACACTTTGCAGGAGTTGCGATAAAAAAATCGCAAATTGGAGCTGACTTAAGACAATTTATTGAAAAAGCTACCAATTATGGATGGGAAATTATTGATGTAGAGTAGTTTTTAAATATTGCAAATATACCTCATTTAGATGTGATATGGAGAGCCGAATCACAATTAAGTATCTAATTATTATTTTTTGAAGCGTCAAAGTACAACTAGATACATTTAACGCTCCTTTCAGTAAATGAGTAACCCTTTTCAATGGTAATTTAATTAATAATTGTATGAAGTAAATCCTTGTATTTTTCTTCTTTTTCAATCCGATTCTTAACTTAATTAGAACAAATGAACCTAGCATATGTATGATTCGTAATAAAAGAAAAAAACTTATAGAGGAGTTAATCATGTACGGTACAGTTATTCAAGATGCATACAAACAGAATGAAATTAAAGAAATCGCATTTGCGTTAGATGAATTATGTAGTCCTAATGATACTTATGGATGGGCTTCAGCAGGAATATATTGCTATTGGGACTACTACACTAGAGAAGTACTATACATTGGATTGGCTGTGGATTTAACCGAAAGATTCAAGCAACATAATGGACTCGTTTCAATGAATTTAAATGCTTGTAAATACGGTCAAATACTAGAATATTTTAAGTTGAATGAAAAACTTGGATATTCTATATTTGTTCAGTCTCCACTAAGTCAACCTGTAACTAGTAAGAACATTTATAAATGGTTTAATTATAATCCAAGTGAATTTTCTGTAGCCGATTTTACACATGAACAAGCTAAGAATGATTTAAAAATGGTAGAAGGAATTTTAATAGAAATCTTTCGACAAAATCATGGTACTATACCAAAGTGGAATAAGATTTCTGGGAGTATACAAGGTCAAAAAGCTACTTTAAAAGGGAACTATGAAATTATAAAAGATATGACTTCTCAAAGGTTATCTCCTCTTCTTTCACGTTCTACTTTACGTGAATTGGCTAGCAATCCTACTTATGCACATTTTGAAAATTATCTACACGGAGTTAGACAAATGATGTTGGGGTTTGGAATGTCTTTTCATGAAGCACTTCCTTATGTAAGGAAAAATGATATTTTAAATATATTTGAAAGAATACAAAAAGAAAATTATTTAAATAAACAATTAATTTTATAAAACATCTGTAAACTATTCGTTCGCTTTTGATGTTAAAAATTGTAAGTATTTTGTTTCAGTCTTGAACAGTTCATTCACGATTAAATCCGGTGAAATCAAATAGATTACGGCATATTCACCATGCTGAACCTTTCCCGTGATACTATTGTCAAAATGGTTTGACCTTGCTGATTAGTTAAAGATACGACAATTGATTGATCAGCTTGAATCAATATTAAGAGGTCTTTGTCTTGTAAACCTAATGGATTGACTTGAGCGAGGATTGGGTCGGCATACTTGGCGACAAAAGTACCAATCGTAGATATCCTCATGACTGGATATATTAATTACTCCGACTTTTCTTTCGTGATGATACCAATACCACAACCAAACAGCATGATGACGCCTGTGACGAGTAAAGCCGGTACATGACCATCCAGTGCCATGAAGAGGCCCGCACTACTTAAGATGACACCAGATGGAATCAGAACGTTTCGCATGAGATATTCCTCCCTGAAGTATAATGACTTTGTTCTCACTATAACGAATGGAGAGTCTGATGAGAATGCACTATTTAGTAAATAATGACAATCTAATTCTTAATAGTTGAGAATGAGACAGACGCTGCCCATCGATTGGACAGCGTCTGTTTCATTATGTTCGTTCCAGCACCGTCGCGAGCATCCGGTGCACGACTTCGTGGTCGCGGATATCATGCAGCTGATAATCCTTGCCGGGTAACGTGTAAACGTCGGTTGAGCCGACGTAGGAAATAGCGAGCTCAAGTGTACCGTCTTCCTGGCAGGTCGTCCGTAATTCCAGTTCGCCACTGATGACGCCGACTTCATTTGTCATCACACCATGCGTGGCGGTAAAATTAGAGGTTTTCGTTTCCATCGAATCGACTCCTTCTTAGTAGGTACAGGTGTTCAGCATTGTTTGCAATGCTGTTTTTTCAGAGGATTGGAGACTTAAGCCCCAACGGCTTTTCGTGTTGATCCACATCTTCGAGTACGCACAGCTTGCGCCGGCACGAGTCGGTTTCCATGTCGATGGATCCTGGTCACCCTTTGAACGGTTCGAGCTTGCGGAGACAGCAATCAATTGCGGACCGTTGAGGTCGTTTGCGAATGCCTGACGTGTCGTTGTCGTCCAGCTGCTTGCACCCGAGCGCCATGCTTCCGCGAGCGGCACGACATGATCGATGTCGAGATCGGACGGGTTCGTGAATGTCAGTCCATCATAATAACTGTACCATGAGCCGGACGTGACCGGACAGCTGCCGACGTAAGAATCCGCATCGCGTTTCAAGACGACTTGACGCGTGTCACAGCCGCTTCCCTGGCTGCTCCAATGCGGGAAGAGATCACGGGAATAACCGGTCATCGTGCTTTCGGTCTTGACTGTCAAAGCGTTGAGCTCAGATTGAGCCGTCGCTTTTGACGGAATGCCGGACGGTAGTGCGGAAACGGGTGAGAGGTCGAACTGAAACGCAGTGAGAAACAAAACAAACGATACGGCGAGTAACTTGAGTTTCTGGAACATGAACTGCCTCCTCTTATGTAAGTGTGATGAGAGAATTCTCTCACCTCACTCAGTATGCCATCGAATATTTTGGATAGGGTTAAAATCATGTAAACATTACAAAAGTTGAATACTTTTGATTAAAAATATTTTTTTGGAATTAGTCCCAAAGTAATAGAGAAATGAAGTACTTAAAAAAATAAAACCGATATTAGATAAAAAAACAAAATGAATGATTTAAAATTGCGAGGACTTTTAACATAAAAAAATGCAACTCTTGTATAGTAAAGGGGTACCTCTGTTCGATTTGAACAGCAGGCACTCCTTTTTTAGGAGCCACGAGGAATTCAAACGCCAAGGAGCTGAGACCGTACCATGAACAAACAAGACATCAGTGATATCCGTCGCCATTTTAAGGTCGACTCGGAACTACTTAAAATCAACGAAATTTATAATGTATATATCCGCAAAGAAACGAGTGAAATCTTCTATGAGGAAAGCCGACCGTTCGCCTTTCTCGAGCTTGAGCAACAGGAGCTGTTCCTCGCGAACTTCAAGAAAGTCCTGACCGGGAAACTCGACATCAAACTGTTTG
This sequence comes from Exiguobacterium sp. PvP048, assembly GCF_040549175.1. Lineage (NCBI taxonomy): Bacteria > Bacillati > Bacillota > Bacilli > Caryophanales > Exiguobacterium > Exiguobacterium sp. PvP048. The sequence goes on from NZ_JBEPSU010000005.1 coordinate 44,443, forward strand.
AGGTCAAGTTCCAGCAGCCTGAAGAAGGCGCGACCGGACATACGCAACAACTGTTGTACGAAGGCCTGTACACGGAAGAGACGGAAGACTGGACGGAGCAGATGCAACAGATTGCGCTGAAGATGGTCCAAGACGTGCAGTACGAAAACGATATCGTCGTCACGTTCATCCGGGGACAGTATTACAAAACGACGAAACGGCAGGCAGACGAGACGGAAGTGGATAAGAACGATGAAGTCTATACGACACCGTTTATTCTCAGCAGTCTCAACCAGACGGAATTGCCGAAACAGTCACTTGTTTTTGACTATGTCGATCTCGAGTTCAAGTCGAACCTAGTGATCAATCCGGTCATCAAACTGGCGTCACCAATTGGCGGCTTTTTATTTCCATGCTTCACGGACAATGCGGCGGACGTCAACCGTGTCCTTTACACAGCAAGCAAACCGAATAAACCAGACCTGCTGTTCATCGAAAATGTCCTGAACGGTGATCAGATCGTGACGGCGGAAGAAGACAAAGCGGTATTTGAAGAGATCGTCAAACTGGTCATCGGCGAATCAGTCGATTCAAAAACGCTCGCGGGTGTCTATGAGGAAGTCAATCACTTGCTCGTCGTAGAAGACGAAAAGGAAGACGAGCCGGAAGATACTCCGATGCTGGACGTCAAAGAAGTCGAACGGGTCTTAAAAGCGAGCGGCATCGAAGACGTCAGTACGGAACAGGTCGAACGTGCCTTTAAGACGGTCATCGATGATACGGCGTACGAAATGAAGGCGAGTAACATCGTCCCGAACTATGAAGCGAAATCGATTAAAATCAATACGAAAGTTGCAAATATCTCCGTCAGTGCTCAAGACTTGAAGTACATTAAGCAGGTCAATTACAACGGCAAACAATGTCTGTTGATCGAAGTCGAGGAAGACACGGTCATCGACGGATTCACGCTCGTTTCAGAAGAAAATATCTTAAGCTAATTTAAAAAAGCCACTCGTTTCACGTCATTCCGACAAGGAAAACACGTGAAAGACAAGTGGCTTTTTTTGAATCATCCAGAATGATTGATTAATCGGATAAAGATGCGTATGATTGGTTTTGTAAGCGGTATCTTTTAAGAAAAAGAGATATCGGACATTTTTTTAATTATTTACGAAAGCGGTTTCGATACTTATTTTTACAAATGAATGATTTCTTATAAACAAGTGAACGATTCGGTTAAAGGAGGAATAAGCATGGGACAGGATTATCAGCAATGGGTCGACCGGTTAGCACAAAAAAAGACCGGTGAACGGCAGGATGGTGTTGAAGTCGTGATCAAGCCGGTACCGGACCGGACGGAAAGCGGCGTACTTGATCCGCGCGTCTTGGAAGTCATGATGCAGCAACAGCAGGACAGTTCACCGGTCGGCCCTTTTTCACTCGAAGCAGCGCGGGCCGGGATGGGGTGGATCAATACCGACCTGACGACGACAGACATCACGACGGAAGACATCATGATTCCAAGTGCCGAACAACCGATCCCGGCGCGGATCTATCGTCCCCGGTCGACGGAACCGTTACCGGCGGTTGTCTATTTTCACGGCGGCGGCTTTTTCGGCGGAACGCTTGAACCGGTTGAACATCCTTGCCGGTTGTTGGCGGAGCGGGTGAACGTCGTCGTGATTTCGATCGATTACCGACTCGCACCGGAACATCCATTTCCAGCCGGTCTGAACGACTGTTTTACGGCCGTCAAATGGGTTTATGAACAGGCGGAAGCACTCGGCATCAATAGTGAACAACTGGCTGTCGCCGGCGACAGTGCCGGCGGGAACTTAGCGACGGTTTGTGCCCTGCTTGACCGCGAACAACAGACTGAGATGATCCAGTACCAAGTCCTGCTCTATCCGGTCGTCAATCTCGCGGCTCTGTCGACGGATGATTTCAAATGGCGTCTTGACGCGTACGAGATGAATGAAAACCGGAAACTCCTTGAAGGAATCGTCACAGCCCTTGAAGACACGGATGGACTGTTAAATCGGTTGTACCTGCAAGGGACGACGGACGTCCAGGATCCACATGTCTCTCCGCTCTTCAGCGACAAGTTGGCAGGACTGCCTGACGCATTGATCATCACGGCGGAATACGATTATCTTCGTCTCGAAGGCGAAGCCTATGGGCGGAAACTCGCGCGGTCAGGCGTGAAGACAAAACGGATTCAATACAACGGCATGGATCATGCCTTTATCGAAAAGCTCGGGCAGTATCCGCAAGCGGAAGACTGCATCACGGAAATTGCAAACGGTCTGAAGAAACGGTTTGCGACTACACAACCAACAGGAGGATAAATCGATGACGACATATACATTAGATTGGAACGCCTATACGGCACTGGCAAGGCAGACGGTCGCAGAAGGGGCGGTCCTGCTGAAAAATGACAAGCAGACGTTGCCGTTGCCTGCAGGAACAACAGTCTCGGTGTTCGGACGTAATCAGTTCAATTATTATAAAAGCGGAACAGGGTCCGGCGGAATGGTCAACGTCACGCACGTGACAAGTCCGCTCGAAGCGTTGCAACAACATCCGGATGTGACGGTAAACCAGTCGTTGCTCGACGTCTATGAAGTCTGGCTGAAAGATCATCCGTTTGATAAAGGCGAAGGCTGGGCGGCGGAACCATGGTCACAGGAAGAAATGCCGGTTACGGATGAAGTCGTCGCAGACGCAGCGTCGCAATCGGACGTTGCCATCATCATGATTGGCCGGACGGCCGGTGAAGACCGCGATAATACAGCGGATCCCGGCAGTTACCTGCTGACGGACGTCGAATTGACACTGATCGAAAAAGTCTCGGGAGCGTTCCCGAAGACCGTCGTCTTATTAAACGTCGGCAATGTCATCGACATGCAGTGGGCGCTTGATTTCAATCCGAGTGCAATCCTGTACGGATGGCAAGGCGGGATGGAAGGCGGTAATGCGTTGGTTGATCTCTTGACGGGAGCAGTCACACCATCCGGGAAACTGCCGGATACGATTGCCCGTTCACTCGACGCGTATCCGTCGACGCCGTACTTCGGTCACGAAGACCGGGCGATCTACAAGGAAGACATCTACGTCGGGTATCGTTACTTCGAGACGTTTGCGAAAGACGATGTTCTTTATCCGTTCGGATTCGGCTTATCGTATACGACATTTGATGTCGTAACTGACAAGGTCGACATGACGGAGCAACAGGTCACGTTAACGGTCACCGTCATGAACACGGGGACGCATAGCGGGAAAGAAGTCGTCCAGGTGTATCTTGAAAAACGGCAGGGACAACTCGGCAATCCGGCACGCGGACTTGTGACGTTTGCGAAAACGCAACAGCTTGAACCGGGCCAACAGGAAACGTTAACGCTGACCGTTCCGCTGACGGAATATGCAAGTTACGATGATTCCGGTGTGACGGGACATAAATCGTCTTACGTCATCGAAGCGGGTGCTTATCATCTATACGCCGGCACAGACGTCCGGACAGCGGCGCATGTTGCGACACAAACGATCGAGACATTACGTGTCATTGAGACGTTAAGTGAAAACATGGCACCGGTCACGGCATTCGACCGGTTAAAGCCGCAACAGACGGAGACCGGGTATGACGTCACGTACGAAGCAACACCACTGCGGACGATTGATCCGGAAGCTCGTCGCTTAGCCGAACGACCGGCAGCACGAACGTATTCGGACGACCAGGGACTGACCCTGAAGGATGTCTACGAAGAGAAGACGTCGCTCGACGTGTTCCTCGATCAGTTAACAGATGAAGATCTGGCAGCGATCGTCCGCGGTGAAGGAATGAACTCCCCACGCGTTACTCCGGGAACAGCGGCTGCCTTTGGCGGTGTCACCGACCGGTTGACAGCGTTCGGGATTCCGGCAGCCTGCTGTGCCGACGGTCCGTCCGGCATCCGGATGGATATCGGAACCAAAGCCTTCTCTCTGCCGAACGGAACGCTCGTCGCCTCAACGTTCAACCTCGATTTAGTTGCGGACTTATTTGAAATGACAGGGCTTGAACTCCGGAAAAACGGCATCGACACGTTGCTTGGACCTGGCATGAACATCCACCGTCATCCGCTCAACGGCCGGAACTTCGAATACTTCTCGGAAGATCCGCATTTAACGGGGATGATGGCCGTCGCCCAGCTCGACGGGATGCACCGGGTCGGGGTGACGGGAACACTCAAACACTTAAGTGCCAACAATCAGGAATTCCATCGTCATGATCTCGATTCGATCGTCTCGGAGCGGGCGTTGCGTGAGATTTATCTGAAAGGATTTGAGCATGCCGTCAAACGGGGGCAGGCGTATGCCGTTATGACGACCTACGGTGCCGTCAACGGTCTGTGGACCGCTGGCTTGTATGATCAGAATACCCGGATTCTCCGTGATGAGTGGGGCTTTGATGGTGTCGTCATGACCGACTGGTGGGCGAAGATCAATACCGAAGAAACAGAAGCCAACCGGCAACAGACGGCGACGATGGTTCGTTCGCAAAACGATCTCTATATGGTCGTCGGAGAACCGGGTGCGAATCCGTTTGAGGATGATACGCTGTCGTCGCTTGCAGAAGGGACGTTGACACGGGCGGAGTTGTTACGAAGTGCGGCGAATATCTGTCAGTTCATCCTGCGGTCACCGGTCATGGAGCGGACGCTTGGTCAGGAAGTAACAGTCGACGTCACCGGATTACCGGAAGAAACGGATGATCTCAACGAACAAGCCGTGACGCATCAGCAACTTCAGAGTGGTGTTCCGATCGTCTTCGACGAACTCGATACGTCGACCGGAAGCAGTCATGTCTTCGCCGTCACGGCGGAAGAAACCGGGATGTACCACGTCACGTTTGAAGCCCGGTCCTATGCCGGTGACGTTGTTTGCGAACAACATGCCGGTCGCGACGTTTACGTTTAACGGGACAAACGGCGAATGGGTGACGCAGACGAAAGACGTCTTCGTCTTTAATCCGCACAACTACTTCAAGCTGTACTTTGCACTTGGCGGGCTTGAGCTCAAAAACATCACCTTTACGTTAACGGAATCGTTCCATATGAAAAACGGGTAAACTTAAACACCAGGCAGTCAGTTGCTGCCTGGTGTTTAACGCGTTTTAAAGGAGGACCCGATGCAATTCTCAAAAATGAAAAAGCAGATATTATCGTTCGTCGCGCCGTCACTTCGACCGCGTCTCGATTTGTATGCCACAGTTGACCGGCATTTTCATGACGGCGAAGCCCGAGTCTGGATGACACTGGACGGGGAAGAAATTTTCCGGGCGGAGGATTTGCGGTTTACGTTCGAAGCGGACCGTCGTTATGAGCTGGCGAAGGCTCAATTGCCGGAAAAACCGGAGCGCATCACGTTGGAGATTTTTCAATCGGACTGGTTCAACACATCGCGTGCATTATATAAGCAGATTGAACGTGAGTTGGAGGAAGAAGGGTGGCACGCCAATTATGACGTGCAACAGGATTTGCTGCTGTATCCGACGCTCTCGATTGAAGAAGCGTTAACGCATCCGCATGCCTTTATCCGCGGCTTTGCGTTGCTCGATCGACGGGTCGGGAAACGCCGCTTGGAGCGTGTCACGTGCGACACACCGTTTGAATTGACCTGTTTAAAGATTCGATTGGAAGCGGAAGCGAACTAACTCCAAAAAAAGAGCAAGGCGCGGGGCCTTGCTCTTTTGCATGATTAAGTTAAATCGAAAACGAATTGACGGCGTGAATGCCTTCCTGTTCGACGAACTCGTCAAGGAGTGCCCGAACATCATCCGTTGAATTCGTGTCCATCAAACGGGCACGCAATTCGCTGGCACCGCGGAAACCGCGGACATAAATCTTGAAGAACCGGCGGAGCGGCTTGAAAAGACGCGGTTCGAATTCAGCTGAATACTGATCGTGTAGGTCGAGTTGCAGACGTAACAGATCAAGTAATTCTTCACTCGAATGATCTTTCTTTTCAACTTCGAACGCAAACGGGTTATGGAAAATTCCGCGTCCGATCATGACGCCGTCGACACCATACTGCTCGACGAGTTCAAGCCCATGTTGGCGGTCGTTGATGTCTCCATTGATCGTCAAGAGCGTTTGCGGTGCCACTTCATCGCGAAGTTTCTTGATTTCCGGAATCAGTTCGAAGTGGGCCGGGACCGCACTCATTTCTTTACGCGTCCGCAGGTGAATCGACAGGTTGGCGATATCCTGCTCGAGGATATGGCGTAACCAGTCGTGCCACTCCTCGACTTTCGAGTAACCGAGACGTGTTTTGACGCTGACGGGCAAACCGCCGGCTTTTGCTGCTTGAATCAGTTCAGCGGCGACATCGGGACGGTTGATCAGCCCCGATCCCTTTCCGTTGACGGCGACGTTTTGCACCGGGCAGCCCATGTTGATATCGATACCTTTAAAGCCCATTTCCGCCATCCCGATACTCATCTCACGGAAATATTCCGGCTTGTCGCCCCAGATGTGGGCAACCATCGGCTGTTCATCTTCCGTGAACTCGAGTCGTCCGCGGACACTCTGTTTGCCTTTCGGATGACAATAACTTTCCGTATTCGTAAATTCAGTAAAGAAGACATCCGGTCGCGCTGCTTTCGCAACGACGTGACGGAAGACGACATCGGTGACATCTTCCATTGGTGCAAGTACAAAAAATGGTCGTGGCAGGTCCTGCCAAAAGTTGTTTTTCATCGTATATAAAACCCTTTCCTTAAGGTAATTCGTTTTGCTCAATTAAAATTTCATCAACTATATACTTTAAGCGTATTGGACAAAAAGTGCAAGGAGACAAGCTTTGCAGGCGGGAATGTTGAAGCCGTTTGGCGAAACCACATAAAGGAAAGCAGAAATGAATCTTTTAGTCCGGTTATGTCGTAATAGGTGTAACACAGTCGCCAGGAAAGGATGAGTTCTCCATGCATACACTGTACATGAAACAAAAAGCACTCAGTTTACGAGGCCGTTTTTCGATCAAGAATGAACAGGAGCAGGATCAGTATCTCGTCGAAGGCAGCTTCATGAAAATTCCGAAGTCGTTTTCGATTACGACGACGGACAGGAAAGAAATTGCAACGATCACGAAAAAAACGCTCAGTCTCCGACCGAAGTTTTTTGTTGAGGTTGATGGACAAACGATGACGATTGAAAAGGAATTTTCGTTGTTCAAAGCCCGTTATACGATTGACGCAGCCGGAATCGAGATTGACGGAAACTGGTGGGACATGGATTTCCAGGTCAAGCGGCAAGGGGAAGTCGTTGGACAGGTTGAGAAAAAGTGGTTGTCGTTTGGCGACAGCTATGAAATTCAGGTAATCGATGCCGCGATGGAGACGATTCTGATTGCACTCGTCGTTGCAATTGATTGTGTGAAGGCAGATGATGCGGCAAACGCATCATCTTAACAGAACAGGAGAGAAGCATGAAATCACTTTTGATGAAGCAGACGATGGAGTTGAAACGACGTTTTACAATCCAAGACGAAGCCGGACACGTCACGCATGAAGTGACCGGACAGTTGTTGCAAATGCAGAAAAACTGGCAACTCGTACAGGAAGAAGCCGAGGTCGGCCGCGTAACGAAACAGACATTCAGCATGTTGCCGCATATCCTTGTGGAAGTCGACGGGCGTGTCGTTGCGACCATTCAAAAAACAGGATTTTTGATGTTTGCGGATTATCGGATTGACAGTCGGGACCTGCAAATCGACATCAACTGGGCGACGATGACGTTTAGTGTCACGTATCAGGGAAATAAAATCGGGCAAGGCAAAAGACGGTGGGTCCGTTTCGGAAAACAGTACGAACTGACACTGTTTGATGAGGCGGCGGAGACACTGTTTTTAAGTGTCGTCCTCGGACTCGATCGGGCGAAAGCAGACAAAACTGTCGCGACGCTGTTTGCGGACAATTGGGCAGGGGGGAAGAAGTAAATGGAACGATGGGATATTTATACGGCAGACCGCGAAAAAACAGGGCGGACCTGGCCGCGCGGAACAGAATTAAAAGACGGAGATTACCATCTTACTGTCCACATCTGCTTGTTCAATAAACAAGGACAGATGTTGATTCAGCACCGTCAGCCGTTCAAAGAGGGCTGGCCAAACATGTGGGACCTCAGCGTCGGCGGCAGTGCGACAGCGGGCGATACAAGTCAAACGGCGGCGGAACGCGAATTGTTTGAGGAACTCGGATTGTCCCTTTCGTTCGCCGGACGGCGTCCGCAGTTGACGGTTCCGTTTGAAGTCGGGTTTGACGACTATTACTTAATCGAAACAGACGTTGATCTGACGACACTGACGTTACAGGAAGAAGAAGTCCAAGCCGTCAAGTGGGCGACGGAAGACGACATCATTGCCGGCATACGGGAAGGAACGTTCATTTCGTACCATGAACCGTTGATCCGGTTGTTATTCATACTGCGCCATCAATACGGCGCCCACCAAAAATAAACGATCCCCAGGTCGCGTGCGACACTGGGGATCGTTTGCAATCAGGCTGTTTTTTTCGAAGCCGGAACCGATTGTTTCGGTTTGGTTTCCGGTAAAAAGAAACTAAAGATCAGGTACGTCGAACAGCTGAGGAAAACGACGACCATCGAGCCCCCAAGTCCGATGATCATCCGGGCTGCCGTATACGCCCAGTAGTTTAGAAGATAGGTGGCGATGATTGACATCATCAGGCACAACAGGGCCAGCATCGGTGCTTTTTTTTGGTCCGAGCTTCATCAGGATGAGTGCCGTCAAGATGTTCGCGAAGACACGTGCCGTCGTAATCGAATATTTGACGAGTTGCGAAATCAACGGATTGACGGTCCGGTCATCGAAAAAATGGACCGTGATCTGTGGTGTCAAGGAAGACCCGGCGACCCAATTCATGGTGAACGTCGCATAAGCGAACCAGAGAACGGCCATCATCAAATACCCTTTTCGTGCATGATTAGATTGTGTAGACTAATGTACGCCTTCTTTTCTTAAGATAAATCCCTGTCTGACAGGGATTCGAACTACTTCACTTTGTTATCAATTCGTTAAATGTAGTCGAGTTCGAAGGGGAAGTAAAATAGATAATTCTTATGTTTTCCATAAGTTAAAAGAATAGATCAAAAGTAATTGTATGCGTTTATCGAATACTTGAAAAAATGTCTGTCACTTGTTTACGTTTTGGTTTGATGAAGCGTCATCTGTTCACAGGTCATCCCGTCGGCAGTCTGAACGAGACGGTACACATCAGGGTTCTGCAATTGCTGCCAGTCATCGTAGCCAAAGGTTGAATCGATGGTGTGCAACAATAAAGCCATTGCGTTTCCATGTGTCACAAGCACCGTATGACGGGCCGGATGCAACGATGCTTCTTTCAGAGCAGACGTCATCCGCTCCATCACTTCACGACTCGATTCACCGCCGGGAAAGCGGAGATCGAAATCGACAAACGTTTCTTGTAAAGCGGAACACCAATCGCTTAATGGCGAGGTGCTGAGGATTCGTTCTTGGAGCTGATCCTTGATTTCAACCGGACAATCCTGGAGAGCGGCGACAGGTAAAATCGTTTCCTGTGCCCGGCGGAACGGACTGGATAAAATCCGGTCGACTGGGATGGTTTTGAAAAAACCGGTGAGTGCGTCTGCTTGTTTGTAACCTTGTTTCGTCAACGGAGCATCATGTGCTTGTCCGGTTGCTTCGCAATGGCGGATGACATAATATGTCTTCACGATCAGTTCCTCCTCCTGCTGTAGTCTTTGTAGGAGACTTCTGGAAAACGTACGCAAAGTCCTGTTTCACGTTATGAAACAAGAAATGAAAGAATTACACAAAATGGTTGACAAACAATCATAAGATTACTAGTATTAAAAACAATTCAGGTGATTATGTCACCTCAGCAACCGAATAAAAAGAGAAAGCTATGATTGTCATGGGTCACACTATGGCAGGAGCAGCTTCTGGAGAGACCGTGTAAACGGCGCCGAAGGGTTCACAATCTCAGGCAAAAGGACAGAAGAGTACTAAATCTTTATTTTTTGTGTTGGCTTTGCCGACCGGAAAATGATTATTTGCTATTCTGATGATTTTTTTGAGATTGGACACCCGTCCAGTCTCTTTTTTTGTTGGACTGACAGAACAGTCTGACCGGGGGAAACAGAGAGATTATCAAAGGAGGAGTTCAGGTTTGGAACAGCAAGGATTAAAGCGGGATTTATCGAATCGTCATGTCCAATTGATTGCGATTGGTGGAACGATCGGAACGGGGTTGTTTTTAGGGTCGGGGAAAGCGATTCAGTTGGCCGGTCCATCGATTGTATTTGCTTATCTGCTTGTCGGGATTGCGATTTTCTTCGTCATGCGGGCACTCGGAGAGTTACTGTTGTCAAAAGCCGGTTATCAGTCCCTGACGGATATCGCGGAAGATTATCTCGGACCGCGCGCCGCGTTCGTAACCGGCTGGACGTATTGGTTCTGCTGGATCATGACAGCGATGGCCGACGTGATCGCCGTTGGTGTTTACGTCAAATACTGGTTTGATATCCCGCAATGGATTCCGGCCGTTATCGCCCTGTTGATCTTACTCGGCTTTAATCTCCTGACGGTCAAACTGTTTGGAGAACTCGAGTTTTGGTTCGCCTTGATCAAAGTCGTCACGATTTTGGCCTTGATCGGCGTCGGAATCGTCCTGCTTGTGATCGGCTTTAATACGGATGCAGGACCGGTCACGGTCAAGAACTTGTGGCAGCACGGCGGGATGTTCCCGAACGGTGTCACCGGATTCCTGTTGTCGTTCCAAATGGTCGTCTTCGCCTATGTCGGTGTTGAACTGGTCGGTGTCTCGGCCGCTGAGACGGCGGATCCGAAAAAGAACATTCCGTCCGCAATCAACAAGATTCCGTTACGGATTCTCTTCTTCTACGTCGGTGCCTTATTGGTCCTTCTAATGATCAATCCGTGGACCGGACTGAACGCAACGGAAAGCCCGTTCGTCAAAACCTTTAGTCTGATCGGGATTCCGGTCGCGGCCGGAATCATTAACTTCGTCGTCCTGACGTCGGCTGCATCTGCTTGTAACAGCGGGATGTTCTCGACGAGCCGGATTCTCTATAATCTCGGAAATCAAAAACAGGCACCGGCATCGTTTTCGAAGCTCAACAAAAACCACGTGCCGGCGAATGCGTTGTTCGTTTCGACATTGGTTGTCTCGGGTGGAGCTCTGTTGAGTAAACTACTTCCGGGACAAGCGTTCAGCATCGTCACAACGATCAGTGCAATCTGTTTCATTTGGGTCTGGGGTGTCATTCTCGTCTGTCACTTGAAATACAAGAAAACACAGCCGGAATTGCATGCCGCCTCAACATTCAAAGCGCCGTTGACACCGTTCGTCAACTACCTCGTGCTCGGTCTGTTTACACTGATTTTAATCGTCATGCTTGTCGCGGACGAAACACGTCCGGCCTTGCTCCTGACACCGGTCTGGTTCATCGGATTGTTTATCCTGTATCAGCTGCGGACGAAAAAACATCAAAAAGCAGAGCGTCACAGTGCGTAATGCATCAAGGAAATAAACCAAGACCCGATTCCCCGCCAAGTAAGGCAGGGAACCGGGTCTTATTTGTTGAGACGATACTCAGCTGTGAAACGCTCCATCCGTCAGCTGTTTCTTCAAGGCGGTCGCCTTTTTGCGAATCGCCTGCTGATCCGCTTTGTCCCGTTTTGCCCACTGCCGGTACATCATCGACATCCGTTGGTTGCCGGAGAACCGTTCCTCGTGCCGGGCGATGAAGTCCCAGTATAAGGCGTTGAACGGACAGGCGTTGTCGCCAAGCGCATCCTTCTGATTAAAGGGACAGTTCCCGCAGTAATCGCTCATCTTATGGATATAGTTCGCTGAGGCAATATACGGTTTCGTCGACAGGAGACCGCCGTCGGCATGCAAGGCCATCCCGAGCACATTCGGTAGGACGACCCAGTCATAGGCATCGATGTACATTTCGTTGAACCAATCCGCCGTCTGCTGCGGGGAAATCTCAAACAGATTGGCAAAGTTCCCGAGTACCATCAGCCGCTGAATGTGGTGATTGTGCGCATTTTCGATGACAGGTCGCAGCGACTCCGCGACACACGTCATCGTTGTCTCACCATCCCAGAAGAAGTCCGGCAAGTCACGGTTGTGTTTGAGGACATTGACCTGTTCGTACCCCGGCATTTCACTTAAATAAACCGCCCGCATGTATTCGCGCCAACCGAGAATCTGCCGGACGAATCCTTCGACGGCATTGAGAGGTGCGTCCTGCTCTTCCAGTGCGGCGGCCGCCGCTTTGATGACTTCGTTAGGTGACAGTAACCCGATATTGATGGATGAAGAGAGCAGGGAGTGCGATAACGTATCCTCTCCCGTTAGCATCGCATCCTGATAAGTGCCGAATGTCTCTAGCCGTTCCTCAATGAACCGGGCGAGCGCGCGCTGGGCTTCTGTTCGGGTGACCGGCCAGTGGAACGTTTTAATCTGACCTGGATGATCGGCAAACGTCGTCTCGACTTTGTGGATGACATCACGCGTGATCTGATCCGGTCGGAATCGGATCGGTGCTTTAAAATCCACACCATCCTTCGCCGATTTCCGATTCTCCGCATCAAACGACCACTTTCCGCCGACCGGTTTATTTCCATTCATCAACAAGCGATGGTCTTTGCGAAGCTGCCGGTAAAACCGGTCCATCTTCCACGGTTTATCCCCTAGCAGTGCGATGGCTTCGTCCTGCGTCAATAAAAAGAGCGGAACGTCGGAACAGACGTCGACGGTGATCGTTTTCGCGAGAGTATCCTGAAATTTTTGCAGGGCACGGCGCATCGGTTCGTCTGTGATAGCTGTATACAGGAGATGCGTCGGTTGGTACGTCTTTTGGTGCTGCTTCCACGCTTCGTCAAACGAGTCCGCTTCCCGGTAATCGACCGTAAATCCTTTGTCCCGAAGTTCGTCTGCGAAATGACGCATCGCTGAAAAAATCAGCACCAGTTTTTGTTTATGATACGCTTTCCAGGTCGAGCGGGACGTTGCTTCGACCATCAGGATGATGTCCTCTTTCGGATCGGCTTCCGTCAGAAGCGGTAAGCTGTGACTGAGTTGATTGCCGAAAATCCAGCGTGTCGCCATGAATCGTTCCCCCTTTTTCTTCTATAAGAGTATATATCCGCTTTCCCTGAAAGTATGTCTTAGGATGTGCGCATTCAATTCAGGGAAAGCAGATTTATTTTTAGTGGGAAACACCCGATATTTTAATTTATGAACGACCTGTGATAGGGTTATACTGGAAAGGTAAGTTGTCGTCATACGAGCGCTTTCAACTGGTATGACAGGTCCATAATATCAAACGGGGATAGGAAGGATATCATGAGCAGTATGCCTAAACAAACAGATGTTATTTTAATTGGTGCCGGAGTCATGAGCGCAACACTAGGGGTCTTATTAAAAGAGCTTGCGCCAGACATGAACATTAAAGTATTCGAGAAGTTAGCGAGTGCTGGGGAAGAAAGTTCAAATGAATGGAACAACGCGGGGACAGGTCACGCAGCACTGTGCGAACTGAACTATACGACGGAAAATGCCGACGGAACGATCGACATCAGCAAGGCCGTTAAGGTCAACGAACAGTTCCAACTGTCGCGCCAATTTTGGTCGCACCTCGTCAAAGAACAAGTCTTGCCGAATCCGAAAGAATTCATCATGCCGATTCCACATATGAGTATGGTCGAAGGCGCGGAAAACGTCACGTTCCTGAAAAAACGATTGGAAGCGCTATCAGCTAATCCGTTGTTTAAAGGGATGGAGTTTTCGGAAGATCCGGAACAGCTGAAGCAGTGGATTCCGTTAATCATGGAAGGCCGGACGTCACCGGAGCCGATTGCAGCAACAAAAATCGATTCGGGAACAGACGTCAATTTCGGAGCACTGACACGGATCCTGTTTGATCACTTGAAACAACTCGATGTCGAAATCAACTACGGTCACGGTGTCGAAGACTTGAAACGGGTCGACGGCGGCTGGGAAATCAAAGTCAAAAACGAACGCGACAACCGGATTGAACATCATACCGCGAAGTTCGTCTTTATCGGCGGTGGTGGCGGCAGTCTGCCATTGCTTCAAAAAACAGGGATTCCGGAGTCGAAACAGATTGGCGGATTCCCGGTTAGCGGCTTATTCCTCGTCTGTAAAAACCCGGAAATCGCCGAGCGTCATCATGCGAAAGTCTACGGGAAAGCGAAAGTCGGCGCACCGCCGATGTCTGTCCCGCACTTGGATACACGTTACATCGACGGTCAAAAATCATTGTTATTCGGACCGTTCGCCGGCTTCTCGCCGAAGTTCCTCAAAACGGGATCGAATCTTGATTTAATCACATCGGTCAAACCAAATAACGTCTTGACGATGCTTGCGGCAGGCGCAAAAGAGATGGGATTGACGAAGTACTTGATCGAACAGGTCTTACTGTCGACGGAGCAGCGGATGAACGAACTGCGTGAGTTCATTCCGAACGCGAAGACGGAAGACTGGGATGTCGTCGTTGCCGGACAACGGGTTCAGGTCATCAAAGATACACCGCAAGGCAAGGGGACACTTCAGTTCGGAACGGAAGTCGTCAGCGCGGCAGACGGTTCGGTTGCAGCGTTGCTCGGTGCGTCACCAGGCGCTTCAACAGCTGTACCGGTCATGCTGGAAGTGCTGGCCAAGTGTTTCCCGGATCAACTGCCTAGCTGGGAAGCGAAAATCAAAGAAATGATTCCGTCGTACGGCACGTCACTCGTCGCGAATCCGGAACTCTTTGATCAAATCCACGCCGAAACAACAAAAACACTCGAATTGACGGAAGCACAGCCGATTCGTTAAACACATTATATAAAATAACAAAACCCCGTTCTCTTGAAGAGAGCGGGGTTGTTTGTGTGAAGTCAGCCTCGTTGACGGAAGAAACGTGTTTTCTTTAGGGCAATCCCGACTGGAATCGCGACAAGAATTCCGACGACGTTTTGTGTGATGTTACCTGGAATCGATAATGCTGGAGCTACCCAGTTACTGTACAAAATCCCTTCGCAGATATAATAGACAGCGAGCATGGCGGGAACCGATGCAATCATAGCAAGCAGATTGACACCGGGCTTTGTTCCGTTACGTCCATATGTCCAAGCAATCCAACCGACGATGAATCCTTGTAAACCGCGACCGACAAAGGAGAAAGGCGCCCAAAGTGCCCAACCAGACATGATATCGAAAAGTCCCATCCCAACTGCACCGGCAATCATTGCTGTCCGAGGTCCGAAGAGAATTGCGATCAGGAACAACATCGCTGTTCCCATGTGGACGAGTCCGCCATTTGCCGCAATCGGCAATTTAATATTAATGAAAAATGTAGCAACAAAAACAAGTGCAATCGACATTGAAGTGATGACGAGTTGCCGGGTACGAGTGCTTGAATACGGTGCTGCTTTTTGCATGTGTCAGACCTTCTTTATGATAGATTTTGAATACTCTCAATCTATCAGATAACTGGTCTAGCTAAAAGTGTCAATTTCGAACAATTTATAGAGGTCAGTTTGAACTTCTCATTCCAATGATGAAAGCACATCGTCAAAAGAGGCTTTCTCGTGACTTCTACGGGAAAAAGCGCGTTTACGCGCTGTCAGAGGCAGGCGAGACCCGGCTTTAAGACCTGCTGGTCGCAAAAGCCGCGGCTTGCGCCTCGCCCGAGAAAAGCACGGGAAAAATCCTCTTTAGTTGACGGAGATTCTGTTTATGTTAGATTTTGCAATCAAAAAAACGCCTTGCCGAAGCAAAGCGTTTCGATAATCAGTTCCGAATCATGTAATCGAAGGCACCGAGTGCAGCGGTAGCACCTGATCCCATCGAGATGATGATCTGTTTGTAAGCACTGTCCGTACAGTCGCCGGCTGCAAAGACACCCGGGATGTTCGTTGCGCCATGACGATCAACAAGGATTTCACCGAACTTGTTGCGTTCGATAGTTTCGCCGAGCCAGTCTGTGTTTGGCACAAGACCAATCTGGACGAAAACACCTTCGAGCTCGACATGGTGCTCAGCACCTGTTTCGCGTTCGACATACGTGATGCCGTTCACTTTATCCGTACCCGTGATTTCCTTCGTCTGGGCGTTGGCCACGACCGTGACGTTTGGAAGACTCGCGAGACGGTCTTGTAAGACCGCGTCTGCCTTCAGTTCCGGTGCAAATTCAAGCACCGTCACATGTTTGACGAGACCGGCCAAATCAATCGCCGCTTCGACACCGGAATTCCCGCCGCCAATGACCGCAACACGTTTTCCTTCGAAGAGTGGACCATCACAGTGAGGACAGTACGCAACCCCTTTGTTCTTGAATTCAAGTTCGCCCGGCACACCGATGTTGCGCCAGCGTGCTCCTGTTGAGAGGATCAGACTCTTTGTTTTCAAGACTGCACCGTTTTCAAGCTCCAACTCAACGAGGTCTTTTTTCTCAAGACGCGTCGCCCGTTGCAGGTTCATGACATCGATGCCGTACTCTTTGACGTGTTCTTCAAGACTCGCGACGAGTTTTGGACCTTCCGTATACTTCATGCTGATGAAGTTCTCGATACTCATCGTATCCATGACTTGACCGCCGAAACGTTCCGCGACGATTCCCGTCCGGATACCTTTACGTGCCGCATAAATCGCAGCACTGGCACCGGCAGGACCGCCACCGACGACAAGAACGTCGTACGGGTCTTTATCCGCGAAGTCTGAAGCATCGACACCTGTGCCGAGTTTCGCAAGAATCTCTTCGAGCGACATCCGACCGTTTCCGAATGCTTCGCCGTTGACGAAGACAGTCGGGACAGCCATGATTTCTTTTGCTTCGACTTCCTGTTTAAAGGCACCGCCGTCAATCATCGTGTGGCTGATGTTCGGGTTCAGGACACTCATGACGTTTAGGGCTTGAACGACATCCGGACAGTTGTGGCAGCTGAGACTGATGTACGATTCGAAATGATACGTTTCTTTGATACCTTTGATCTGTTCGATCAGTGCGGCGTCGATTTTCGGCGCGCGACCGCTGACTTGGAGTAACGCCAAGACGAGGGACGTGAACTCGTGACCGAGTGGAATCCCGGCAAATGTAATGCCGCTCTCTTCACCGACACGATTGACGCTGAAGCTTGGTGTCCGCGGCAAGGCCGCCTGTTCGATGCTGATGCGTGTTGACATGCTCGCGATTTCTTCGACGAGCTCGCTCATCTCAAGAGAAACGGAGTCTGTCCCGGCGCTGACCGCGAGGACAAGATCTCCTTCCAATAAATCGAGGTATTGAGCGAGTTGTGCTTTAATATCTGCTGCTAAAGCCATCTCAAATCCGCTCCTTAAATTTTTCCGACGAGGTCAAGGCTCGGTGTAAGTGTTGCAGAACCTTCTTCCCATTTCGCTGGGCAAACTTCGCCTGGGTTGTTGCGTACATATTGTGCTGCTTTGATTTTGTTGACGAGTGTGCTTGCGTCACGGCCGATTCCGCCTGCATTGATTTCAACCGTTTGGATAACGCCGTCCGGATCGATGATGAACGTTCCGCGGTCTGCCAGTCCGTCTTGCTCGTTTAGGACTTCGAAGTTACGTGAGATAACGTGTGACGGGTCACCAATCATGACGTACTCGATTTTACCGATTGTTTCTGAAGTTTCGTGCCATGCTTTATGTGTAAAGTGCGTGTCTGTTGAAACTGAGTACACTTCAACGTCGAGCGCTTTGAGTGTTGCGTATTGGTTTTGAAGATCTTCGAGCTCAGTCGGGCAAACGAATGTAAAGTCTGCTGGGTAGAAACAAACGACACTCCATTTTCCACGAAGGTTGGCATCTGTAAGATCGACGAACTCTCCGTTGTGGAATGCTGATGCACTAAATGGTTTTACTTCACTTCCGATTAAAGACATGATAAAAATCCTCCTGTTGGGTTCTATTTAAGAATCTGTTCTAGTAGAAAGTAAAAACTGTATCTATCACACTAGAATAATTCTAATCTAATACTAATTTCATATAGACGCTTAGTTTTGTCAAGACATAACCTGCAATTTCCTATTCTGATAAACAAAGTGTGAACAAAAAAAGAACTTCCATTTCCTTAAATGAAACAGGAAATGAAAGCTGTATAAGTTACTGCCAGTCCGTATGGAACGTTCCTTCGCGATCGGTCCGGGCATACGTATGGGCGCCGAAATAATCACGCTGGGCTTGCAAGATGTTCGCATTGGAGTTCGCCGTCCGGTAGCTGTCGTAATAAGTCAGCGATGTGCTGAGACACGGAGCAGCGAGTCCGGATAATGAACTTTCAGCGACCACCTGACGCAGTGCTGTTTGATAATCTTGCACCTTGTCCGCGAAGTACGGTGCAAGCATTAAGTTCGCAAGCGACTCGTCTTTCGCAAACGCCTCACTGATGACATTGAGGAACTCGGCACGGATGATACAGCCGCCTCGGAAAATCAAGGCGATTTCTTCAAGACGCAGGTTCCAGTCGTATAGTTCGGATGACGTCCGGTACTGTGTGAACCCTTGCGCGTAAGCCGCGATTTTCCCCATGTAGAGCGCTTGGCGGATCCGTTCGATCCAGACGTCTTTATCGAGCATCTCACGGGCTTCCGGTCCACCGAGGAAGGAAGCAGCAGCGACACGTTCTTCTTTGACGGCAGAAAGATAGCGGGCGAAGAGGGCTTCCGTAATGATGGACGAAGCAATCCCGTTATCAATCGATTGCATGCTCGTCCATTTGCCTGTCCCTTTTTGACCGGCTTGATCCAGGATGACATCAATCAACGGAAGACCGGTTTCGTCATCTTTTTTGCGGAGAATATCGGCTGTAATCTCGATCAGATAACTTTTCAGCTCGCCTTCATTCCAAGATGCGAAGACATCCGCGATTTCTTCGACGTCGAGTCCGAGACGAACCCGGAGGAAACTGTACGCTTCCGCGATCAGCTGCATGTCGGCATATTCGATCCCGTTGTGAACCATCTTGACGAAGTGGCCGGCCCCTTTTGGTCCGATGTAGACGCAACACGGTTCGCCGTTCACTTGTGCCGCAATCTTCGTCAAAATCGGCGCGACTTGTTCGTAGGCTTCTTTTGTACCGCCCGGCATGATGGCAGGGCCGGTTCGCGCACCGACTTCACCGCCGGAGACGCCGACACCGATGTATTCGATTCCGTGTTGTTGCAACTGATCAAAGCGGCGTTCCGTATCATGGAAATGCGAGTTTCCACCGTCCATGATGATATCGCCTGTTTCGAGGTGTGGAATCAGCGACTCGATGACCGAATCAATGGCACTTCCCGCCGTGACCATGACGAAAATTTTTCGTGGACGGGCTAGGGATTGAACAAAATCAGCCACCTCGTAATAAGGATGCACCGACAATCCTTCGTTATGTGCCATTAAGTCATCTGTCAAATCACGTGTGTAGTTATAGACAGCGACGTCTTCCTGACGGCTTGCCATGTTCAAGGCGATGTTGCGCCCCATGACGCCGAGCCCGATGACTCCGATTGAATGTAGCATAGTGTACCGACTCCTTTTTTAGACGACGAGACTGAGCAGAAGGACGAATCCAAGTCCGAAGACGGAAATGATTGTCTCAAGCAAGGTCCACGTCGCGAAAGTTTCTTTCATGGTTAATCCAAAGTATTCTTTAAACATCCAGAATCCGGCGTCGTTGACGTGTGAAGCGATCAAACTGCCGGCTCCTGTTGCGAGGACGACGAGCGCCAGATTGACATCCGATTGACCGAGCAACGGAATGACGAGACCGGCTGTCGTCAGTGAAGCGACGGTTGCCGAACCAAGTGAAATCCGTAAGATGGCTGCGATGATCCACGCCAGTAAAATCGGTGATAATGTCGTATCTTCGAACAGGTGAGCGACGAATTTACCGACACCACCGTCAATCAGGACCTGCTTGAAGGCACCGCCGCCGCCGATGATCAGTAGCATCATTCCGATTTGTGTGATGGCCGTCGTACAAGAATCCATGACGGTTTTAATGGGAATCTGACGGGCCAGTCCCATCGTGTAGATAGCGAAAAGCAAGGAAATCAGCATCGCCGTCGATGCGTTTCCGATGAATTGAACGGCAGATAAAACAGTGTTGCTTTCCCAACCGAGCGTTTTTTGTAATAACGTTAAAATCGTGGCAATCGACATCAGGAGGACAGGCAGCATCGCTGTGAAGACACTGATACCGAATCCTGGTGTCTCGTCGAGATTAAATTCTTTTTGTTCCCCGAGTGAAGCGATGTTGCCGGTTTTCTTGAATGAATCCGGAACGATTCGTTTCGCGATTTTCGTAAAGATCGGACCGGCGATGATGACGGTCGGTACGGCTACAATAAAGCCGTATAAGAGAACTTGACCAAGGTCAGCTCCGTATTCTCCGGCAATAACGGTCGGGCCCGGGTGAGGCGGAAGAAAGCCGTGTGTGACGGAAAGGGCAGCAACCATCGGAATCCCGAGATACAAGATCGAGACGCGTAACTGACGTGAGATGGCGAAGACGATTGGAATCAACAACACCAAGCCGACTTCAAAGAATAACGCAATCCCGATGATGAATGAGGCGACAACGACAGCCCATTGGATGTTCTTTTCCCCAAACTTCGCGACAAGCGTCATCGCGATCCGTTGCGCACCGCCTGCATCGGCAATCAATTTCCCGAGCATGGCACCGAGTCCGAAGATTAAGGCGAGGTGACCAAGCGTGCCGCCGAGACCGGCTTCAATCGTCGTGACGATTTGATCAAGCGGCATTCCAAGCAGTAAAGCGACGACGAACGAGACGATGATTAAAGAAACGAACGTGTTTAATTTTAACCCCATAATTAAAACGAGTAACAGAATAATCCCGATAGCAACAATGACTAATGGCATGTGACTTCCCCCAAAAACTTAAATTAAATTTCTTTTTGAATCAGACCCCGTTGATACGTAGCGATGCGTCGATAATCCGTTTCCAGGACACGTGCCAAACTGATGAAGATCGGCAGTAACTGACGGTATTCGTGCATTGCTTCCTCATTTGGCACATGGCGATGTGTATCGCCGATCATGTCTGCTGCCACCTCGAACGAATCGACTTCCCCTGTCGCATACAATCCGAGAATACAGGCTCCAAGACATGAACTTTCAAAACTTTCCGGAATGACGACTTCCGACTCGAAGATATCTGCCATCATTTGACGCCACACTTCAGAACGGGCAAACCCCCCGGTTGCCTGAATCCGTGTGACCGGACCATCCATACATTCGATTAACGCCAGGAAGACAGTGTACAAGTTATAAATGACACCTTCCAGGGCGGCCCGAATCATATGTTCTTTTTTATGCGACAGCGTCAATCCGAAGAACGAACCACTGACATCCGGATTCCAAAGCGGAGCCCGTTCACCGGACAAATACGGATGGAACAGTAAACCGTCTGATCCGGGACGGACGCGTTCGGCAATCTTCGTCAGGACGGCATATGGATCAATACCAAGACGTTTCGCGGTCTCGACTTCCGCCGAGGCCAGTTCGTCACGAATCCAGCGTAAGACCATGCCGCCGTTATTGACCGGTCCACCGATGACCCAATGGTTCTCGGTTAAGGCGTAACAGAAGATCCGGCCTTTTTCATCCGTTTGCGGACGGTCGATGATTGTCCGGATTGCGCCGCTCGTTCCAATCGTAATGGCGATTTCGCCTTTCCGGATCGCGTTAACCCCGAGATTCGACAGGACGCCGTCGCTTGCCCCGATCAGGAACGGTGTAGAAGGATCTAGGCCAATTTGTTTGGCGTATTCCGGTGCTAAATCGGTAAAGGACGTTGTCGTCGAAACCGGTCGCGACAATTTGGTTGCATCGATGCCTGCGACCTGTAACGCTTCCGCATCCCAGTCGAGATCATGGATGTTGAATAAACCGGTCGCTGAAGCGAGTGAATGGTCGATGACGTATTGTCCAAACAGACGCTGGAAAACAAATTCCTTGATCCCGATATATTTTTTCGTCCGTGCCGCAATGTCCGGATGCTCTTCGACGAGCCAACAAATCTTGCTGAGCGGCGACATCGGGTGAACCGGAGTTCCGGTGCGGTGATAAATCGAGTAACCGTACTGTTCCTTGATCCGGTTCGACCAGACTTCGCTCCGGCTGTCGGCCCACGTGATGCAGGCGGTCAACGGTTGATCGTGTTCATCTATCGCAATCAAGCTGTGCATCGCACTGCTGAAGGCGACGAACTTCGGTTGCTCGGTCGGATGTTGTTTCGTCATCAACCGGATGCTTTCGAGCACGGCATGGAAGATCTCTTCCGGATCCTGCTCCGCCGTCGAGCGATTCGGCGTGTGGAGCGGATAGCCGACGTTCGTTTGTCCGACGACTTCTCCTTTTGTCGTAAAGAGTACGGCTTTGGTGCTCGTCGTCCCAATATCAATCCCTAACATGTGTTCAGTCATGTGGTTCGACTCCTTTCGTCATCAGTTGTTGCGATTTCCATAAATCCTCAACCTCTTGCACATCATCAAAGTTCTGATGCAGCGAAGCAATCATTCGTTTGCGGTCGCCGGTCTCAATCGCTTCGATGTAGAGGGCATGGTTCTCGAGAATCCGGTCAAAATCTTCGATATCGTCTTCGATTCGTTGACGCATCGACAGCAGGATGAAGCTTTCCATGACAGGTTTGAGATTCTGCCACATCATGCTGACATATCCGTGATTAATCGACCGGATGATCGTTTCGTGAAACAGGACGTCTTGATACGAAAATTCATCCGCATCCTTATACTTGATGGCAATCTTCATCATCTCGAGAACTTTGCTCAGTTCACGGACCAGATCTTGACGATCCATCTTAACGATCCGCTCAAAAACGAATGTTTCGATTAACAGACGGACATCGTAAATTTCCTGGATGTCTTGTTTGGACAGTCCGACGACGACGGCGCCCATGCGTTCCAACCGGATGATGCGTTCTGACGCCAATACCTTCAGGGCATCCCGGACAGGAGACCGGCTGACGGAAAAATCAGCAGCCAGTTTGTTTTCGGATAGGACGGTACCGCTCTCGATCTTGCCGGAAATGATCCGCATCCGCAGTTCATGGGCGACACGATCACCGGCGGATGCTTTTGATAACCATTTAATCGGGTATAAAAGATCAGACATAAAAAACACCCTCTTTGTCGAATAAGTATACTTGTATACAAGTAGTATAAACGAGGAAAACTAAAATGCAAGCGCTTTAATTAAATTGTCATCTTTATCAAAATTACGGCTTTTCGATGTGATAGGCTAGAGAACGAAAGCGTAGAACAGATCGGAAGACATCAGTCAGATGGAGGGATAAAATGAAAATTTTAGTAGTCGGTGCCGGTGCCGTCGGTGGTTATTTCGGGGCACGATTGGCGGAAAAAGGGGAAGACGTCACATTTTTAGTCCGTGAACGCCGGTTTGAGGAATTGCGTGCGGGACTTCAGGTCAAGAGTCTGCATGGAGATATTACCTGTTCTCCGCGTCTGATCCGGACCGGAGAAAAAGGAACGTTTGATGTCAT
This sequence comes from Exiguobacterium sp. PvP048, assembly GCF_040549175.1. Lineage (NCBI taxonomy): Bacteria > Bacillati > Bacillota > Bacilli > Caryophanales > Exiguobacterium > Exiguobacterium sp. PvP048. The sequence goes on from NZ_JBEPSU010000005.1 coordinate 68,046, forward strand.
TCTTTTATCGACCAAGGCCTATCATCTGGAGCAGGTGTTAGAGGACATCGAACCGTTCGTCGCAACCGATACATATATTTTGCCGTTGCTAAACGGAATGGCCCATTTAAAGCAACTGGAGCAACACTTCGGAGCGGAACGTGTGCTGGGCGGACTCTGTTTCATCGAGTCAACGCTTGATGGAAAAGGACACATCGTACAGACGAGTCCGTCCCACCATCTGTTATTTGGTCCATTGCCGGGAACGCGGACAGACCGCTTGGAAGAATTGAAACAGCATTTGACCGGAACAGCGGCTCCGATCAACTATTCAGATACGATTACCCGCGATATGTGGAATAAGTATCTGTTCATCACGACGTTTTCCGGTGTGACGTCGCTTTTCCGTTCAGCAATCGGTCCGATTCGTTCGCAGGAAGAAGGAATGATGATGATCCGCCGCCTGGCAACGGAAGCCAAAGAAGCGATGGAACGCCAAGGTGCTGTGTTCAGTGATGGGATTGAACAGATTCAACAGCAACAGATCGCACAAATGGATGAAACGATGAAGTCGTCCTTACAACGTGACATGGAGAAAGGTAATGAAGTCGAGTCAGCTCATTTGTTCGGCACACTTCTTTCGAAAGATGAAGCGACGCAAGTGATGTTGCCGGCGATTTATGCAAATCTCAAAATTTATCGTATGTCGAGAAAAGATGTTTAACTAGTTGTTATATAGGGAACATTTGTTAGTTTGTATTGAGCCTATATTTTTCATAATCCACAATAATGTGTAATTTTCAGCTATTCGTTGACTTGCTGAATTGCATTCAACTATCCTTGAAAAGACAAGATGGTTAAAAAAGCAAAATATATTTTATATTTTTTAAATGAAAACAGAAGTGAGAGGGGAATTATTTTACATGAAACGTATTATTATCCGTGCGGGTATGACACCGTTTGAACAGTTCGACGCAGAATATTTGATGAAGCATAACTCAATCGGAGGGAACGTCGGAAACCTGATTTATCAATACAGTATTTTCCGCACCCTGATGACAGAGGGCACGACGATCACACCGGATTACTACTACTATGAAGAAGAGCGTGCAGATGAAATCAATGCGAACTTCGATTTATATGTCATTCCACTCGCTGATGCATTCCGTAAAGAATTCGTCCCGACACTTCGTAAATATACAAAATTGATTAAAAAACTAAAGATTCCGGTCGTCGTCATCGGTGTCGGTTTACGCGCACCGTTTGAAGCGAATTTAAACGACGGTTTTTCATTTGATGAAGACGTTAAAGCGTTTGTCAGCGCAGTTCTTGAGCGCTCAAGCATGCTTGGACTTCGCGGCGAAATCACATCAAAATATTTGACGCGTCTTGGTTTCCGCGAAGGAATCGATCACAAAGTCATCGGTTGCCCATCGATGTATGCGTTTGGTCGTGATTTGAAAATTCGTGAAACGAATATCACAAAAGATTCAATGATCGGTGTCAACTCGTCACGTCTTGCACCGCAAAACGTCCTTAACTTCATCACACGCGGAATGGAAGAGTACCCGAACCACTACTTCATCCCGCAATGGATGAAAGAGTTGCGTTTGACGTACACAGGAACACATCCGATTGCTGACTTATCCGTCACGAACTATCCGGTCAAGATGTCGGATCCGACTTACATGAACGACCGTGTCCGCTTCTTCTTGAACGCGCAGACATGGATCAACTTCTTGAAAGAAGCTGACTTCAGCTTCGGAGCACGTCTTCACGGTAACATCACGGCAACACTTGCCGGAACGCCAAGTATCCTGATTCCGAAAGATGCACGGATGCGCGAATTAACGGATTATCACCAATTGACACACATTTGGGCAAATGACATCACAGACAGCACACGCTTGTCGGATGTGATTGAGTCGGCTGACTTCCAAAGTCCGACACGTGTTCAAGCACGTAACTTTGATAACTTCGTGGAATTCCTGAATACAAATGATCTAGAACACATCTACAAAGAAACGAACTATCCGGAGAACGTTCCGTTTGATCGTGAAATGGCCAAAGCAGAGTTGCTTCCGGTCGTTAAACCGATCACAGGAATCAGTATCGAAGAAGCCGTTTCACGTTTTGAATCATATTTCCCAGCCGAAGAACAAAAAATCGTGGCAGCTCAAAAACGCGATAAAGCGAAAATGGCTGAAAAAGATAAGAAAATCAAATCACTTCAAGGCAAGTTGAACAGTCAAACAAAAGAAATGAAGCATCAACAAGGCACATTGAACCGGAAAGCGGTTCGGATGGCATTGAAGACAGCTGATTTGTTTGCGAAGAAATAAGCGACAGACGTCTTATACCGTTTTGGTGTAAGGCGTTTTTTTTACATGATAAATTCTGAATTGTGTTGACAATTCAGAACAGGGTTGGTACTGTTATGAAAAATTACATTCTTATCCAGAGAGGTGGAGGGACTGGCCCTTTGAAGCCTCAGCAACAGGTCGAAAGATACTGTGCTAATTCCTGCGGGTGTTGTACCCGATCGATAAGCTTCCTTTGATTGTCGACCGACGCACCCATGCATGTGGGTGCGTTTTTTTTTTAGTTTAACGAGAAAAAGAGGAGTGTGGAGGAGTAATGAAAGAAGGAACGTTTCGGCGGAAAATGGAATCCCGGCATATCGTCATGTTGTCACTCGGCGGTGTCATCGGGACCGGATTATTTTTAAGTACAGGCTATACGCTCGAGCAGGCCGGTCGGGTCGGCACGATTTTATCTTACCTGGTCGGAGCGCTGGCGATTTATCTGGTAATGCTTTGTCTAGGGGAGCTGGCGGTACATATGCCGGAGACGGGTGCCTTTCACAGCTACGCGACGAAATATATTGGATCCGGAACAGGCTATACCGTCGCCTGGCTTTACTGGCTGACTTGGACGGTCGCGCTCGGTTCGGAATTTACGGCAGCCGGTTTATTGATGCAACGCTGGTTTCCGGATGTTCCGGTCTGGCTGTTCAGTGCTTTATTCGTCGTCATGATTTTAGGCATCAATGTCTTGACGGTCCGCTTGTTCGCGGAAGTTGAATTTTGGTTTTCTGCCGTCAAGGTGCTGACGATTTTAGTGTTCATCGTCTTAGGAACAGCAGCAATCGTCGGATTCTTGCCCCTCGCGGACGGCTCACAAGCACCGCTTCTCGCTCCGTTGACGGAGGGGGGCCTGTTTCCGAACGGAGCGTTCGCGATCTTGATGACGATGCTTGCCGTTAACTTTGCCTATTCCGGAACAGAGTTAATCGGGATTGCAGCAGGTGAGGCGGTCGATCCGAAACGGACGGTTCCTCTCGCCATTCGAACAACAGTCTTCCGGCTCGTCTTATTTTTTGTCGGGACGATCATTGTTCTTGCGATTCTGTTACCAAATGATTCAAAAGGAGTGCTTGAAAGTCCATTCGTTGCTGTGTTTGAACGGATCGGTCTTCCGTTTGCAGCAGACATCATGAACTTCGTCATTCTGACCGCGATTTTGTCAGCAGCGAACTCGGGTCTGTACGCCGCATCACGGATGTTGTGGTCTTTATCCGATCAACGGATGATTACGCCGTACTTTTCTAAATTAAATGCGAGCGAAGTGCCGACACGTGCCGTTCTCTTCAGTATGCTCGGTGGTCTGCTTGCCCTGTTCTCCAGCGTCTATGCACCGGGTTCCGTCTACATTGCGCTTGTCTCGATCTCGGGACTGGCAGTCGTCGTTGTCTGGATGAGTATCAGCGCCTCACAGTTCATGTTCCGCAAGCGCTATCTGCAAGAGGGGCATGATCTAAACGATTTGGTTTACCGGACGCCCTGGTATCCGTTTGTACCGATTCTGTCGTTTTTAATGTGTTTGGCTTCATTGATCGGAATCGCCTTTGATCCGACGCAACAGGTCGCCCTCTATTTCGGGGTTCCGTTTATCGCGGTCTGTTACATCGTTCATCATCTGACAAAAACATCATGGAAACGGAGTGTGGAAGATGTCAAAGAACAACAATCCAGTTGAACAACTGTTAAAAGAAAAACCCTATATTTTATTGGACGGAGCACTGGCGACGGAACTTGAACGCCATGGGAGAAATCTCGATGATCCGCTTTGGTCGGCCCGGGTACTGCTTGAAGAACCGGAACAGATTCACCGCGTCCATGCGGATTATTTTAAAATCGGGGCGGATTGCGCCATCACGTCCAGCTACCAAGCGAGTGTCGCCGGCTTCAGCAGCCGGGGGATTAAAGAAGAGGAAGCGATCGAGCTGATGAAACAAACGGTCTATCTGGCACAGCAGGCACGTGCGGAAACCGGACCGGCAGCGGATCACGCTTTGATTGCGGGATCGATTGGTCCTTACGGTGCCTATCTCTCGGACGGATCCGAATACATCGGTCATTACGGAGTCGACAATGCGCAACTTGAAGCTTTCCACCGTCCTCGTCTGGAAGCGTTAATCGCGGCAGGGGCGGACGTGTTGGCATTTGAGACGATTCCCTCCTTGCAGGAAGCGAAAATGCTGTTCCGGCTGCTCGAGGAGTTTCCGGAACAATCGGCCTGGCTTGCCTTTTCCCTGCGTGACGCAACACACATCAGTGAAGGAACACCGTTGAGTGAATGTATCGAAGCGTTAGGAGATCATCCGCAACTGGCGGCGATCGGCGCGAACTGTTTTCCGGCATCGATTGCGACGGAGTTCATCACGACATTAAAACAACTGACGGATGTCCCGATTATCGTTTATGCGAATTCCGGTGAACAGTATGATCCGGTCAGCAAGACCTGGTCCGGTGCAGCAGTGTGTACAGCGTTTGAAGACATTGCCCCGGAATGGTATGCAGCAGGTGCCCGGTTGATTGGCGGGTGTTGCCGGACGACACCGGAGCAGATCGGAAAAATTAGGAAGATAGTACATGCACAATAATGAATAGAGAAGGAAAACTTGCTGACTAGCTAGAATGTCTAGACTGGTAAAGTGAGGGGAAGAAAAAGTGAATCAGCGAGTTAAACAAATTGAAAAACTGTTACAAGGTGTCGCGCCTCATAGAGTTGACACACGAAATGTATTTTATCGACCGTTTACACCACGACCCAAAAGTGAAAGGAACTTTGATATTTATTTAATGGGTATCAATCCTGCAACACCAATCTCAGTTCAACAATATCCATTGGATTGTTATATGGAGGCCTTAAGTTGTCCTGAGAAATATATAGAAATGTATTCATATGTCAGGAGTAAGGGAGGAAATCCTTCAAGAACACGTTTAGGAATTACGAGTTTTTCCGAAGAACTTCGTAATAGGAGCGGGTTGAATGTTTTAGAAACAAACGTTATTCCATATCCGACGCGTAACTTAAAAGAATTAAAGTATTACGAGCGAAAATTTCCACAAGTCATTCAACAAGCCGAATCGTTATTTTATGAATTACTACTGATTGATCGCCCTAAAGTACTTATTGTTTATAGTAAAGCGAGTCTTCTGTACTTGTTGAATATTTTGCTGGGGAAAAATATTGTAATTTCTAATTCTGAGCTCAGTGCTCTTAAGAAAAAATCCATTCGCTTATTAGAAAAAGAAAGCACTATAAAATTTGTATATCCAACTGGAGAAGAAGCGGAGATATTTAGTTGCCGACACCTTATGTACTACGGGTATCATGGAAATAGTTTTATTAATTTTAAATCGAGAATATTTAAATCCTTACTTTAATTAAGATTGGAGTTCTATTAGGCAGAAATCTTAAAAGACGGATATTAAATAGTTCGCATTTTAAAAATTTGTATCACAAAAGATAGAGAGAAGGATCTTAGCGTCCCTCTCTCTATCTTTTTTATAGGTATGATGATCAGAAACTCACCGTTCCCGTAATGCCTGATTAAACTGTTTCAGCAGTCGGCCAAATGACTCGGTATCCTCATCCGGCCAGTTGGTTAACAACCGTTCGATGCTCGTCAGACGGGCTGTCCGGTAAATCTCGAGCTCCTGTTGACCGTAATCGGTGATGTTGTAAAAGAAGGCACGGCCGTCTGTCGGGTCTTTTATTTTTTCGACTAATTTTTTCTGATCGAGCGCAGCAGCTTGCCGGCTGACGGTCGAGACGTCAAGTTGTAACTCACGGGCAAGGGTTTTGACACCGACTTGGCCAGAATGTAATAACTGGCGCAAAAGCAGGTAGGAAGCACGGTCCAAGTTCCGATTATCCGCCGTTGCCGTCGTTAAACGGCGAATGAGAATCGCCAGTTCCAGTTCGATTGTTTCCAGGGATTGATTCGACATGTTGTCACCTCTCATTAGCATTCATTGCCCTCATCATTACGCACGAGCTGTCCTCTGTCAATCAAAGGCAGGCTTCTTGACAAGGTTATAGTTGTATTATACAATCATAAATGTTATTTAATTGTATCGTGAAACTTATTGTTATGAACTTATTTTAATTACATCTTTTAATTACAGCATCTGATGAAGGAGAATTCCGATGAAAGCTTATCAATCGATGAAAGAAACAGTCATTACCGTCAACGAACAGGATACGATCCGCACGGTGGTTGAACGTTTTATCACGTCCGGTATCAGTGGGGTTCCGGTCGTCAACGGAGAGCAGGAAGTCGTCGGCTATATCAGCGACGGCGATATCATGCGGGCCATCGGCAAACATAAAGACATCATTGTCGATACGTTTTTGTACGTCGATGTCATCAAAGGTGATGACGAAAATTACGAAGAACGGGTCCGTCACATCTTGACGCGACCGGTCATGGAGATGGCACGCCGGAAAGTCGTGACGGCTACGACAGAAACGGAAATGGAAGAAATTGCGGCGACACTCGGCGCAAAACGAATTAAAAAATTACCGATTCTCAAAGACGGAAAGCTCGTCGGAATCATCAGTCGCGGTGACGTCATCCGTCACTCCTTTAAACAGTTTATTTAAGAAAGAAGGATTTATATGGCTCTTGCTGAAAAAACAACAACACTTGCGCCTGAAACAGTCTTAGCGGAAAGTAAACACGGTTTGCTGCATCAACCGATTGCTGTTTGGGCCGTATTTTTTGCCAGTATCACGGCATTCATGGGAATGGGGCTCGTCAATCCGGTTTTACCGACGATTGCTGAAAACCTCGAAGCTTCCAAAAGTGAAGTCACACTCTTATTTACAAGCTATAACGCCGTCATGGCGTTTGCGATGCTGATCACCGGTGCGATTTCTTCGCGGATCGGTCAAAAAGGAACACTGATGCTCGGGATTGCCGTCATCGCTACGGTTGCCGGTTTTGCATCACAAGCCGACAGCATCTGGACACTCGTCGCGTTACGCGGTGGTTGGGGACTCGGGAATGCACTGTTCGTTGCAACAGCACTTGCAGCAATCGTCTCGCTGTCATCCGGTGGAACAGCGAAAGCAATCATCTTATATGAAGCGGCAGTCGGTCTCGGGATTTCAATCGGTCCATTGCTCGGTGGAACACTTGGTTCGATCACATGGCGTGCACCTTTCATGGGTGTTGCGACGATCATGGTCATCGCGTTTCTCGTGTTATTATTCCTGATGCCGAAACCGGTCGCAACCGCAACACCGGCGAAAAAGATTTCGTTGATTGCGCCGTTCCAGGCAATGAAACACCGGTCTTTACTGACGCTCGGTATCGTCGCCGCCTTGTATAATGTCGGATTCTTCACGATCATGGCCTATGCGCCGTTCGTCATGAAGCTCCCGGCAAAAGGACTCGGTTTCGTCTTCCTCGGTTGGGGAATGTTGCTTGCGTTGACATCCGTGTTAACCGCACCAAAATTAAAACAATGGCTCGGAACAATCAAAGCAATGGTACTGATGCTTCTCTTGTTCGCCGTCCTGTTGTTGTTAATGGGGATCTTTACGGAAACACCAGCTGTCGTCATCGTCTGTGTCATTCTTGCCGGGGCAGTTCTCGGGAATAACAACACCTTGATTACGACAGCCGTCATGGATGCAGCACCGGTCGAACGTTCGACAGCATCCGCTGCATACAGTTTCTTACGTTTTCTCGGGGCAGCCATCGCGCCATTCATGGCCGGTAAATTGGCTGAAATCTACAATGCTAACCTGCCGTTTTATGTCGGCAGTGCGTTCGTCTTACTGTCTGTTGTCATCATCTGGGTTAATCTCAAACATATTCGTCATATCGACACAGCAGATAGCGGGCATTAAATTGAAACAGTAAACGAAACGTCCTTTCTTTCGCCAAATCAGCGGAAGCAGGGACGTTTTTTTGGGGAGCTTAGTATTTCGGATAGGTTGTTTCGAGAAAAGCGACCGAATGGACAATCAGTTCTCTTAAGACAAGCAGGTCGACATCTGCTAATTTAGTGATAGAGATGCAGCTTTTACCGCTCGTGTGTTTGCCGAGGCGCGCGAGGTACTGGTCCCGCTCAATACCAGTCGCAAGATAAAGGCTGATATTCGTCTTGCGCGGCGAAAACCCGACGAGAAACGATTCGCCTTCGTGACCGGACGCATAATGGTAATGGTAATGTCCGCATCCGACGATGTTTTCTCCCCACATGACGGCCGGTTGCCCCGTCATTTCTTCGAAAATCTGGCGTAACTGTTCGCAGTCCGTTCGTTTCGTGACAGGTGTAATCTGACTTAAAAAGGCATCAACACTCTGATCTGTCGGCAACGTCTTTTGTGATGTACTCATCGGAAGTCTCCTTTCGTAAGAGGACAAACTATACCGGATTCGATATAAAACCATTCCCTGTCTGGCAGGCATTCATTCAAAAAGAGGTGATTTCGTTGAAACATATTATCCCGTTTACAGGATATGAGGAAACGCTGGCGTGGCACATCATGGAAGTGAATCGATCGTCGGCTGTATTAAAAATCGAAGTTTGGCATCAGGCTAAAAAAATTCATCAGATGACGTTGTCGTTTGAAGAGTATGACCGGTTTGCCGGTGAGTTCCGGATGGTACACGAACGGTTTCCGGGAAGCGTTTCTTTTAAAAATAGTGAGTTTGTCTTTGAATTGATTTACGACCGGCTTGGGCACGTCCGGATTGAATGGAGCTTTTCCGGTGAATCGAAACACGTACTGCCGTCCGATCAAAGTTACATCGGACAAGCCCTTGCTTTGATTGGTGTCTACCTGTGAAAATATTGGACCACGTCCAAACTTAAAAATATGCGACACTGTTAAGTAAGACTAGTTCATGTCAGAAGGAGTGAGTCAAGTAATGGATCGGATTTCAGAAGCAACATATATGACAGTAGATAAAAGTCCGCATTACCGGAGGATATTACGATTTTTTTATATCCAACATGAGCATTTACTGGAGTTTTTAGTCCCGGAAATGATATTAGAAGCGTTACAAGAAGATGAACTTTTTTGTGAGTATGATTTAGAACGCTTACATATGGATTTATCCCAACTCGTAAAGTGGGGGAATTTAACGGCGCAACAGGAAACAGGTCGGGTTCGTACGATTGAGGAATTCAAGAAACGTCGTTTTCGTTATCAGATTACGCCTTTTACAGTTGAATTTGAAAGAATGCTCATTCAATTCGAAGAAAAGGGTGATTATTTTAGCGGATCACTCGAGAAAACACAGTTTCAACGATTTCGTCATGTGTTGGAACAAATTCAAAACGTGGGGAAGTTATCAAACGAAGACTGTTCTCAATTGTGGAACGATTTAATCATGTATTTTAAAGCAATCAAACAAAATACATCCGATTATTTCGGATATTTACGAAGTGAGCAAACGGTCGAACAGATGCAGTCAGAAGCGTTCTTGATGTATAAAGATCGATTCACCCAGTATCTGAGTGACTTCATCATCACCCTCCAACGAACGTCATCGAGTATTCAGTTTTTATTTGAAAATCTGTCAGATGAGTATTTGCAGGAGTATCTTCAACGTGTAGAGGACCATCAATCTAAAAAAATCATTGGTCAATCCGTCGAAGGTAGTTTAGATGAATTGCTGATGACGTTTGCGAATATTAAACGTTGGTTCATTGGTAAGGAAGGTGAGATTAGTCAATATGATCTCATTCAACAACAAACAAACGAAGCAATCCGTCGTATGACGAGAATCGTGCAACGTTTTGGTGAACGACATCAATCGCGCCGTAGTCGTCAAGCGGACTACATGTACATCGCCAATTGGTTTTTAGAAAAGGATTCCTTAGAAGAAGCACATCGATTATCGGCGGTGCTGTTCGGAATGCGCGAAACGCGTCATCTGCACGCAGATTCCATTGCAACTGATCAAATGTACGCAGATATTTGGACCGAATCACCGGCTGTCCATGAACGTGTACCACTCGTCCGCGATTACCGTGAGCGGACACGGGCGAGTGCAGCGATTGATTATACAGAAGAGAAAGAGCGAGTGCGTGCTGAACATCTGGCGCGGCAACTCCATCAACAAGAAATCATGCATCGTCACCTCGATCAAGATACAATTCATCTTTCAGAAATGAGCGAAGTGGAACCGTTTGTCCGAAAAATTTTCCTGGCTTGGGTGGCAAAGGCGATGATGCAGGAGAATCGAACCATCAAAACAGCATACGGTGATGTGATTCGTATTGAAATCGATGAAACGAAACAAATTGAATTGACTTCGACAGATGGAACTTTACGCATGCCGGATATGACGATTCACTTCATAGAGAGAAAGGAGCGTATTGGAACGAATGGATGAAATTGCAACGAACGCACTGAATGTATTGTTTGAGAAGTTTTGGATTATTCGCGATCAAGAACCAGACATGTACCGAACGATTCGCGATCGCGAGATGGTATTAAAACGACATCTGCAAGATAAATATGGGTTGGAACTTATCGTTCATCGATACTTCGCAAAGTTGGAAAAAATCCCTGTCGAACCACAACCTTGGATGGGCATTCAAACATTTGAGAAGACGACGGATTATGTGTTGTTTTGTTGTATCTTAGCGTTTCTTGAACGAAAGCGCGTCGATGAGCAGTTCTTGTTATCCGATTTGACCGAGTACGTGGCGGAAACCTATCCTGGATTTGAAAAAATCGAATGGTCTGTCTATACGATTCGACAATCATTGATTCGGGCAATGCGTGAAGTGATTGGTTTTAGTCTCATTCGAACGATTGACGGATATCTAGAAGGGTACCAATCGGATACGACGGAAGACGTGTTGTACGAAGTGACGATTTATGCAAAATACTTTATGCGTGCCTATCCTGATGATTTGACACGTTTTCATGATGAACATGAGTTGTTGGAGCAAGAGTGGAAACGTCGTCCTGAAGACATGACACGTCGACGTGTCTATCGGGCACTTCGGATGACACCTTTTGTCCGTCGGAAAGGTGAAGACGACTTAGACTTTCAGTATATCAGACGTTATCGTGATCGATTACAAGATGATTTCTTAGAAACCACGCCTTTTCGGTTAGAGGTATACCGTGACGTCGCGTTCTTGAACCTGCCGGAGCCGAAAACGATGTATACCTATTATCCGGGAAGAGGGTCAATCCATGATGTATCGCTTCATGTCACCGCAATGTTGATGGAAACACTTGATAACCAAGAACTCGTTTTAGGTCATCTTGATTTGCCCTTCAGTCGTTTTAAACGACTGTTGTATCAAACAAAAGAACGATACGGGCATGGATGGTCTAAAGACTATAGAGAAGGCTCAATCGCACATATCATGAAAGAAGTACTACGATTGTGGAAAAACTGGGAGTTGGCATCTGTCGATGAAGCAGAGGAAATGATTCATGTATTTCCAGGAATCTCACGTGTCATTGCCCGTTATCCGAAAGATTATGAAGAAAAGAGGGAGAGTCGGAATGAATAAATGGGAACTGAATCGAGCGGGGTTATTCAATTTTTGGTATTATGACGACGAAATTTTACATTTCAAAGACGGAAAATTATTATTGCGCGGAACAAACGGTTCAGGTAAGTCTGTCACGATGCAAAGTCTATTACCGGTTCTTTTGGATGGACGCTATACGGCAAAACGACTTGATCCATTTGGATCACATTCTCGAAAGATGATTGATTATCTGCTCGGTGAAAAAGAAGTATCTAAAATCGAAGAGCGTACAGGTTATCTTTTTTTAGAATACAAACGTAAAAATACGAATCAATACATCACGACGGGAATCCGTCTGCAGGCGAAACGCGGAAAGGATATCCATTTCACAGGGTTCGTCATTACGGATGGACGGCGGATTCGTGAAGATTTTCAACTCTATGAAACCGTCCGGAGTGCAAATGGTACGGATAAGAGACCACTCTCACGAATCGAATTGAAAAATCGAATCGGTGACGGCGGTGTGGTCGTCACGACACAAAAAGAATACAAAGAACTCGTCAATCGATATGTCTTCGGGTTTGATGACATCGTTGCTTATGACGATCTAATCAAGTTACTCATTGAATTAAGAAGTCCGAAACTCTCTAAAGATTTTAAGCCGACTGTTATTTATGACATTCTAGAAGCAGCTTTGCCTGCCTTGTCGGAAGACGATCTCGTTTCACTTTCGGATTCTCTTGAGCAAATGGATCAGACCGAACAACAGATGGAACAGTTGGAACGTGAAGTCACGGCCATCCAAAAAATCAAGACCGCTTATCAGGAATATGAAGAAAGGTTAATGTTCGATCAAGTGGAACAATGGGAAGAAATCATCAAAGAACGTAAAAAAGAAGAAAACGATTTGGAACACGAATTAAGTGAAATCAAGAATTTGTCTGAGTCTTTAATCACGCATACGAATGAACACGATCAGCTTACGCTTAAATATCAGGTTGCCCAAAACAGTCAGATGGAGTTGGCACGTCACGAAGTGTTTCATTGGCAACAGGATAAGTTAAGAAAAACGGAAACCCTTGACCGGCTGATCGAAAAACAGACGGGACGAGAGCGGGATAAAGAACGTGAAGAAGACAAACGACGACAATTGGTGAAAGATAAGAACGAGAAAGTCTTTTTACTCCAACAACTGATCGAAGCACAAACGGATCAAATCGATGAAATCGAGTATGAAGCGCAAGAAAGTGACTTCTCGTTACATGAAACTTACCGTAAAGCATATGCTCAAAAAGAAGAGGACTTTTCATTTGAAACATGGAAAGGGATGGCTCGGCAGCACGAGGAACGTTTAGGAACATTGTACGAAGCCTTACGAGAACTGGCCACCCTTCAGTCGCGTTACGCAGAACAGACGCGACAAGCCTCTGAAGTGGAAGAAGTCGTTGACCGATCGAGAAATGATGCGGCTAAATGGAAAGAGATGCAACATACAGAACGGCAACGGATCGTCGAACAGTTATACGACTGGTCCGATCAAGTTTCCTTTGATTTGGCAGAGGAAACAAGCCGCCGGTTTATTCGTTCACTAGAAGATGTGCCGCAGACGGTGTCTTATGAAAAAGTGAGAGAGCCGTTTTTTGAACAAATCCAGCAAGAAAAACTGGAACTCAAAGCGGAGCAGTATAAGGCGTTACAAGTATATGAAGCGTTGTCTGTAGAAAAACAAATTCTCGAGGAAAAACGTGATCGGTTGGTCAACGAGGAGGAGGATCCAGAACCTGTTCGGGATGCACAACGCCAAGAAGCACGCCTTGCGTTAAGACGTTCGAAACAGCCACATGCTCCGTTATACGAAGTGACATCGTTTCGACATCACGTCTCACCGGATACAGCTCTGCGCATTGAACGGGTCTTGATGGCGAGTGGTTTATTGGACGCCTTGATTTTAGAAGTCGATGAACAGGTAGAACATGATTGTGTGTTACATCCACGTGCTGTTCTGACCGGTGAAACATTATTTGATTATTTAGAAGTAGACGCAGAACAGACGACGTTACCGCGAGGACGAATTGAGCATATCTTACAAAGTATTTCGATTCATACAGAGGGCGACATCATGCTTGATTTTGATGAAGTAAGATATCGTTTCGGTTCTCTTCAAGGTCATGCACCTGATCAAGAGCGTATCTGTTATATCGGAAAAGAAGCGAGACAACGGCATCGTGCGCAGCTCGTTACCGATTTGAACGCAGAGATTCGTGTCTATGAGGAACGGCTGACAGAACAAAACAGCCGTTTGACGGAGATACAGACAAAAATGACTCAAATCGATCAATGGTGGAAGGCATTTCCGAAAGAGGATGACTTACAGGAAGCAACACGTCAGCTTGAGGAGACAACACGTTTCCTGTTACGTCATGAAGATGTGTTGGAACGTCTTGAAACCGAACGGACCCTCTTAAATCAAACGCTTCGTCAAAACAAGGCAAAGCTTAAAGAAGAGACCAGTGAACTCTCGATTAAAATGACGGTGGATGCCTATCAACAGGCGCAACGACTCATGCGTACCTACATCGACGCTATTGAAACGTGCATGAGACGCCATGGGGAGATTTGTCAACTCGAAGAACGGATCGTCGAGCGGACGGAACGCATCGAAGATCAAGAACATGTCATTCAGATTGCGCACGAGGAATGGATCGATGTGACTCAGGAACGAGAAAGAGTCGAATATGAAATCGAAGCACTTGAAGAACAGTTGAAACTGCTTGGAGCTGAAGAAATCGAACAAAAAATCAAAGAACTTGTCGAAGTAATTCGTCAATCCGAAGAGCGGATGAAAGTCATCTCAAAAGAGATCGGGACGTTTACAGAACGTGAAAAAAATCTTGTCCTACAAAGTGAATCGCGTCAAAAACAACTCGATTTCTTACGGAAGTTAGAGCAACTGTGGGAAGGAAACATGAGAGCTGCCTGGAGAAATGTTCAATTGGATGACAAAGAAAACCTTGAAACTTGGAAAGAACATCTGAAAACATTCGCACTAAAAGAACGTTCTCGTTTAGAAGAACGTTTGACTAAATTATTTAACGAGACTCAATCAGATTTGATTGAATATCGGATGCGTCAATCTAGCCCCCGCCGTGACTTGCCGGAATGGGAGGAAGACGTGATGGAAGTCGGAAATCGAAGTCTTTTGCATGAGTGGCAACGTGCCTTCAGCCGGATTCTTTTTCAGTTCGAGCTTCATGGTAATCAAGTGTTGCCTCACGAACTCTTTGATGAGATTCATTCAGAATATACGCTTCAACAAGACCGTCTAAGCGCATTGGATCGTCAATTGTATGAAGACATCCTATTAGACTCCGTCGGGAAGATGCTGCGTGCGAAAATTCATAATGCCAAACAATGGACAAAAAATATGAAAGACTTGATGGAAAATCAAGATACATCATCCGGATTGAAATTTTCAATCAAGTGGGTTCCAAAGACGGCGGATTCTGAACAGGAAATGGACACAAAGGCGTTAGTCGATTTGTTAGAGCAAGATGCAAGATTGCTGAAGGATGATGATTTCGATCGGATTACCGCACATTTTCGTTCGCGGATTCAGTTTGCAAAACAGATGATGTTAGAGTCTGGAGAAGGACAGACTCTACTCCAAGTGCTTCAAAACGTGTTGGATTACCGAAAATGGTTTTCCTTTGAATTATGGTATGTACGACCAAATGAGCCGAAACGTGAATTAAAAAATGATGCCTTCTTCAAGTTCAGTGGGGGAGAGAAGGCGATGGCGATGTATGTGCCATTGTTCACTGCCTGTTATTCGAGGTATCAGAAGGCGAAACAAGATGCACCTTACATCATCTCGTTGGATGAGGCATTTGCTGGAGTTGACGAAAATAATATCAGCGAAATGTTTGAAGTAGTGGAAGCGTTAGGCTTTAATTACATCATGAATTCCCAAGTGTTATGGGGCGATTATACGACGGTTTCGTCACTGGCGATAACCGAGTTACTTCGACCTAAAAATGCAAATTTCGTCACAGTCATGCGTTATGAATGGGACGGGAAATCTAGGATAGAGCAATGAGTAACCGTGCTGAAGAAGCGGTAAATTACTTTACTCAGTATCCTGTTTATGAAAAACTGTTTCAACTGTTTCGAAAAAAGTACGAATCATTAGGAAAAGTAAGCGGAACGGTCAAAATTGAACAATTCACAAAGGAAGAGCTGAATCATCTCAGCGGTTTTTTAAAACGGTCGGTTCATCACCTACAAGAGAACCCAACGGTTTCGTTACGACTTTTCGAACGTCGCCTTCAGGAAACACGTTTTCAAGTTGCCGATTTACATGAACTATTGGAACTGTACTTTCAAGAGCCGATTTTGTGGAAGCAACAACTCCGAATGGATGAACAAGAACTGAGACGACAGAAATTCGAGCAACGAAAGATCAGGTATCCTCAATTATCAGACTGGTTATCATTGCTTGAAGCAAAAAATGAGAAACATCGCTGGATACTGAAACAGCTAGATGAAAATGAGACAATTTTAAAGACACTTCATCTTGCGATTACCGAAAAACCATCTGATTTGGAGCGGATTTCGGTCTATGCGCAACGCATAGCGGGTGATCCCCATGCCTTCGACGGATCAACTGTTTTAGGAAGATGTCTCATTCATTATCTGTATCATTTGTCTAATCAACAAGAAGGTTATCCGACTTCGAGTGAAGCCATCAATGCATTGTTACTCACGTTCGGTGTCTTACGCGATGATATTTCAAATTTCATCTCAATTGCGAATATCCAAGCGACGTATAACGGGGGTATCCATCCGGTGTTCGCAGCAGCCAGTCAGCAACAAAGTGTTTTAAACGTCCCATTGCGAGAAATCTTACGGTTGGACGGTTGTCATTTGAGTCGGGGAAAAGATGTATTTGTCGTTGAAAATTCGGGTGTGTTCTCTGCCATCCTGGATGATGTTCCGACAATGAACTTGATTTGTACACATGGTCAAATTCGAATTGCCGGCTGGAAAATGCTTGATTTGCTGGCATTAGCCGGTTGCAGGATTCATTACAGTGGTGATTTTGATCCGGAAGGACTTCAAATGGCGCAACGGATTTTAGAACGTTATCCAAAGCAGGCTGTTTTATGGAGAATGTCTCCTGGCGACTATGCTCTATCCTCACCGTCTGTCCGATTGAATCAAGAGCGCCTAAGTAAGTTGAATAGCATCCGACATGTCCAATTAGTTGATTTAGCAAAACACATAAAGGACAAGAAAGTGGCTGGTTATCAAGAAGGGCTGCTCACACATTTAATAAAAGATAGTGAGCAATATAACGAATGCCAAGAATGAGCACGATTAAAAACACTTGTCGCAGATCTTAAAGGTTTGTCTGCAACAAGTGTTTTTGTATCGTATTTTTAAACGAAGTCGTGTAGCGCAAGACGCTTACACAATTCGATCGTTTCCGCATATTCCGACAGCGGAATCGACTCATCAATTTGATGCGCCAACCGGAAATCGTGGAACGAAGCCACTGCAATCGGGAAGTTCCGGGCCGCCTGGCTGAACATCGCACCGTCCGTCCCGCCAGGAATTGCGACGCGTGTTGTCGGCTGCTTCCGGATGGATTCTATCGTATCCGCGACGATCTGTAAGAACGGATCGTCACGGTCCGTCTCGCAGGAAGGAATGTCTTTGATGACCGTCACCTCCATAGAGAAGGTCTCATCTTGTTGAGACAGCCGTTGGTTGACGGCTTCGAGCGCCTGCAGGACCTGCTCCCGTCCAAAGCCCGGTATCGTTCGAATGTCCATATAAAAGGAAGCCCGACTCGGAATGACGTTCGGTCCTTCGCCGCCTGTGATCGACGTAATGGAAGCGACGACCGGACCGAGCTCCGGATGGCTGTGATCGGTGATCGTAAACCGGTCGGATTTGATTTCTCGAATCACACGATACAAATCAGCGATGGCGTTTTGACCGAGCTGTGGCGAAGAGCTGTGAGCGCTTTTACCCGTACACGATATTTCGACGCCGACAACCCCTTTTTGCGTATAGCCGAGATAACCGCTTGTCGGTTCCGTAATCAACAGAGCGTCCAAATCATCGGCGTCACCACGGTCTGTTAAATGACGGGCACCGGTCATACCGTTTTCTTCATCCGATGTAATCAGCAATTTCAGATGGTTCGGCAAGTCATCGTGTTGATTTAATTCGATGATCATACTGACCATCGCCATGACACCGGATTTCATGTCGGAAGCACCGCGTCCGTAGATGCGTCCGTCTTCGATTGCACCGCCGAACGGATCTTTTGTCCATTCACTGATTTTAACCGGTACCGTATCGAGGTGACCCGAGAAACCGATCGTTTTCGGGTGAACGGCAGTAGCACCGGCCTCAATCGTGGCGACAAGACAAATCCGTTTCGGAGAGACTTCAATCCAGTCGGTTTTGACTCCGTGTGACGTCAGTAAATCATAGACGTACGCGGCCACGTTCTCTTCCCCGTCGAGTGGATTTGTGCTTGGAATTTGTAAACAACGCTGTAAATAAGTAATCGGTTCTGTAAGCATAGATTCTCCCCCTTTGTTTTACTTTTCCCGTTCAAAAGTAGTTCAGTGAGGTAAACTAATGACCAAAACATTTAAGCGTACCGAATTTCTTAGGCTCAAACCGTTCAAAAATGAACAAAAAAAGCACGGCTCCACAAGTAGGAACCGTACTGAACGAAAACCCGTCACTTATTCCGCGTCTGTTTTCCATTTATCGTCGATTAACATTTCGCCCGGCCATGTGTACGCCATGATACCGCCGTCGGCCGTAATGTCTTCGCCGGTGACGTAAGAGCTGTCATCTGACGCAAGGAACAGGGCAACCGTCGCCATCTCACGCGGTTTTCCGAGACGGCCGAGTGGAGTAATCCAGGCGTTGGCGTCGCGGAACTGTTTGCCTTGTTGTTCTTCTTTTCCACCGACGAGTGTATCGATGAGCGGTGTTTCAATCGTCCCTGGAGAAAGCGAGTTGACGCGGATGCCGTCACGGGCATAATCAATCGCCATCGCCCGTGTGAAGTTGGCAATGCCGCCTTTTGCTGCATTGTAGCCGGAACGATTCAAGTCGGCTGCACGTCCTGACATCGATGACGTATTGATGATTGATCCGCCGTTCTTCAGCATCAATGGAATGACGAATTTACTCGTTAAGAATGTTCCGCGTAAATCGACGGCGATGATTTGATCAAACAGTTCGATCGGATATTCATGGACTTTCCCGCCTTGGTGGTCGATCCCGGCATTGTTGAACAGGACGTCGACCGTTCCATATGTAGACTCTAGATGGTTGGCAAGTTGTTTGACGCTGTCGACTTGTGAGACATCGACATGAACGGCTTCGGCGTTTCCGCCGGCTTCCTTGATTTTCTCTACCGTCGCTTGTGCTTTTTCAAGCTCGACGTCCGCGCAGACGACTGTCGCTCCCTGCTCGGCAAAGACAAGTGCCGTTGCCTGCCCGATTCCTGTCGCTGAGCCGGTAATGACGGCTACTTTGTTTTCAAGTCGTTTCATAAAAAATCTCCTCCTAAAAAAATAATGTCCGTTGTTGTGCTTCACCTTATGAAACATTCCCTGCGTCCATCGTGCTAAACCCATCAAACTGTCTAACGTTTTGGAGGAAAGGGAACAACTCAAACAGGAAAGCGCAACAGGAAGGGAATGAGAACGCTGACATCAGAACAACGGAGAGCAGCAAAAAAACTCTTAACCGAAGCTGTTCAGCATCAGATCGAGTTAAAGGATGGACGGATGAAAGAGGAACTGATTGAGGGAACGACGCCGGTCTTATGGTTTGGTGATGCGGCGAAAAAAAGCTGGCTGACGGTCGCGACGAATCCGTCCGCCGGACAGTTTTTAACCAAAGACGGTACTTTGCGTTTTGATTCGACGGGACCGTTCTTTTTACTTGAGCCGGACATGTCTTTAGAGACATATCTGACTGACGACAACCTGGAACAAAGCATCGGTAAGTTTAATGACTACTTTAAACAAAAAGATGTTTACAAAACCTGGTTCGGGAAGGAGCAGGGTGGAAAACTGGAAGGATTCTTAAACGGACTGGGGGCGTCGCTGTACGATTCCTCTCTCCAGTCCGTCATCCATACCGATTTCTTTCCGCTCCCGACGAAACGGTATATGGGAACGATTTCGATGCGGCAGGAACTGGAGCAATCCGTTTTTGGACAAACCTTTTTCATGAAACTACTGCCGTTGTTTTCTCTGCACGGCATCATTTTACTCGGTCGGGAACATACGGACCGGTTTCAGAAACTGGATTCAAGTACCGTCTGGGAAGATCCCGTTCCTTTACCCGATTATCCGGATGCCGTCGTTGAATTCGGGTATTCGGTTGGACTTGATTTGCCTGTCATCGGACTTCATTTTAAACCGGGCGAACAATTCCTTGGTCTCGGTAGCCGTGTCGATGAAAATGGGCGGAGTCATGGGTCGTACGGCTCGACGAACGGGCTGCGGGAGATCGGACAACATGTCCGCGAAAAACTCGAGGCATTCTATGAGGCAGATGATTGACAGTCGTTTTCGTATCCGTAATAATGGAAATGAATTAGCACTCTTGTTGATAGAGTGCTAAAAACAAACAGGAGGTATCGAAAATGGAAACGAAACAATTTAAAGCCGAATCGAAACGATTGCTCGAAATGATGATTCATTCCATCTACACGCATAAGGAAATTTTTTTACGTGAGTTGATTTCGAATGCCAGTGACGCCATGGATAAGATTTATTATAAAGCGTTGACGGACGAGACGATCACGTTCGACAAGGATGCCTATAAAATTACGATTGAACCGAATAAAGAAACACGTCAGCTGATTTTGCGCGATACGGGAATCGGGATGACAAAAGACGAGCTCGAAGAAAACCTCGGAACGATTGCCAAAAGCGGATCGCTCGCTTTTAAAGCGGAAAATGAGTCAAAAGACGGCCATGACATCATCGGGCAGTTCGGTGTCGGTTTTTATTCCGCCTTTATGGTCGCAGATACGGTGACGGTCGTGACGAAACCGTTCGGCAGTGATGTCGCCTACAAATGGGAGTCGCATGGTGTCGACGGCTATACGATTGAAGAGGTCGAAAAAGAGATGGTCGGAACCGACATCACCCTTCACATCAAAGCAAACGAAGAGGACGAGAACTACGATGAATACTTAGAACCGTACCGTCTCCGGAGCATCATCAAGAAATACTCCGACTTCATCCGCTATCCGATTGAGATGGAGGAGACGGAACAGCGTCCGGTCGAAGGATCGGATGAAACAGAGTCAGTGACAGTCATGAAGACGGTCAACAGTATGGTCCCGATCTGGCGCAAGAACAAACGGGAGCTGACGGATGAAGATTACCGCAACTTCTACCAGGAAAAACGCTACGGATTTGACGCACCGATTAAACACATTCATATCAGTGCCGACGGAGCCGTCCGTTATCAGTCCATTTTATTTATTCCGGAGCAACCGTCATTTGATTATTATTCAAAAGAGTTCGAGAAAGGACTCGAACTGTATGCGAACGGCGTCTTGATCATGGAAAAATGCAGCGATCTCTTACCGGATCACTTCAGCTTCGTCAAAGGAATGGTCGATTCGGAAGACTTATCGCTCAATATTTCGCGTGAAATGTTGCAACACGACCGGCAGTTGAAATTGATTGCGAAGAACATCCAAAGCAAAATCAAGACACAACTCGAAGCGTTGCTGCGTGATGACCGTGAAAAATACGAGACGTTTTATCAAGCGTTCGGTCGTCAGCTGAAGTTTGGTATCTACAACGACTACGGCATGCAAAAAGATACGGTGAAAGATCTTGTTCTGTTCCATTCAGCGAAGGAGAAAAAGCTGGTGACGCTCGCTGAATACGTCGCCGCGATGCCGGAAGAACAGAAGTATATCTATTACGCATCGGGCGAAAGCACGGACCGGTTGGATAAACTGCCGCAATCCGAGCTTGTCAAAGACAAAGGATTTGATATCCTGTACTTCACGGAAGAAATCGATGAGTTTGCGATTCAAATGCTCCTCAACTATGACGGAAAAGAATTTAAGTCCGTCACGAGCAGTGATCTCGGAATCGAACAGACAGAGCAGGCAGAAACGACAGAGACACAAGCCGAGATGTTTAAAGCGATGCAGGAAGTACTCGCGGGGCATGTTAAAGAAGTCAAAGCCTCGACCCGCTTAAAGTCGCATCCGGTCTGCTTTGCGACGGATGGGGCGGTATCGATCGAAATGGAAAAAATCCTGAAGGCGATGCCGAATAATCAGGATGTCGCAGCG
Organism: Exiguobacterium sp. PvP048; assembly: GCF_040549175.1. Classification (NCBI taxonomy): domain Bacteria; kingdom Bacillati; phylum Bacillota; class Bacilli; order Caryophanales; genus Exiguobacterium; species Exiguobacterium sp. PvP048. The sequence goes on from NZ_JBEPSU010000005.1 coordinate 90,204, forward strand.
GTCAAAATCCTGGAGTTGAACACGTCGCATGGTGTCTTCCGGGCGATTGAGACAGCGTATGCGGAAGACCGTCCGAAATTTGAACGGTACACGAAGCTGATGTATCAACAGGCGTTGTTGATGGAAGGATTACCGATTGAAGATCCGGTTGCCTTTGCCAACGAAGTCTGCGCCTTGATGGTCTGATTTAACAAAAAAAGCCGGTCCCGATACAATCATCGGGACCGGCTTTTAGCATATCGTAACGGTTTAAAACATCTGACTTATTCCGAGCGAAGTTGCGACGGCACTTCACCGCGTCGTGACAAGATGTTTAACATCACAACGAAAATCACGAAAGCGACCAGCGCACCGATGAAGCCGAATACAGACGAACCGGTGACACCGAGTACGAGATATCCGACAGCAGATACGACGGCGCCAATCAAGGCATACGGCAACTGGGTCGTCACGTGATCAATATGGTGTGAACCGGCACCGGTCGAACTGAGGATCGTCGTATCGGAAATCGGTGAACAGTGATCGCCGAAGACAGATCCGGCGAGGACGGCAGCGAGTGTCGGCAACAACAGACTTGGATCGACTGCCATGATCAGATCGGCTCCAATCGGTAACATGATGCCGAACGTTCCCCAACTCGTTCCGGTTGAGAACGCCATGATGCTGGCAATCAAGAATAATAAGAACGGCAGATAAGAAGCAGGAATCGATTTGCTGACGAAACTGGCTAAATAATCCCCGGTTTTCATATCGCCGATAACTGCGATGATCGTCCAGGCAAATAACAGAATGACGACAGCGGGCCACATCGATTTTAGCCCTGCCCAGATGCTGATACGGTAATCGCGTGCCGGAATTTTTCGACCGATCAGCATCAGGAACGCAACGATTAAACTGATGACGACACCGGAAACAAGAGAACGTGTCACGTCCGTCGCTTCAAAAGCGCCAATCAATGTAAAGGGACGGTCGTCAGCCGCAAGTGCCTGAGCACCTGTCCAAAGGAGTGCTGTGACAGTCGCGATGACTAGGACGATAATCGGAACAACCAGGTCGCGGACTTTCCCGCCATCGTGCTCCTTGACTTCTTCCGCCATTCCCATCGGTGTCCCTTTGTTGGAATCAAACAATTCGCCTTGTAAAGCCCGCAACTCGTGCGTCCGCATCGGTCCGACAGCAATTCCCGTATAGGCAATGTAGAGCGTCAGTAACAAAGCAAAGATAGCATAAAAGTTCAATGGCACAATCATCATGAAGGCACTGAACGCCGAGTAATCCGTAATCGAATGCGTCGTTAAAATACCGGCAATGATTGAGATGATGAAGGCACCCCAACTTGACAACGGACTGATGACACAGACCGGTGCAGCGGTCGAGTCGATGATATACGCCAGCTTCGCACGTGAGACGCCACGACGGTCCGTTAACGGACGACTGACGTTTCCGACAGCAAGACTGTTGAAGTAATCATCGATGAAGATCAAAATCCCTAACCCGAAAGCAGCGAGCCTTGCGCCACGCGCCGTTTTGACGTGTGTCGTCGCCCATTCTCCGAAAGCATGAGCACCTCCGGACGTTTGAATCAGCGTCGACAAGACACCGAGTAATAGTAAGAAAACAAGTAATAAGACATTCCATTCATTTAACGCACCGTCTGCCCAAAACAGGCTGAAGATGTTTTTTCCGAGATAAACCGCGGTATCAATTGGATTGAAGCGATGAAGCAGTAAGGCGCCGATTAAAATCCCGACACCAAGTGAGATGACGACTTTGCGTGTAACGATCGCTAAAACGATCGCGACAAGCGCTGGTACGAGTGCGACGATAGAATCTGAATAATTGACCATAGTTGTGGTTTCTCCTCCTTTTTTAGAAGATGAGACCCGTTGCACAGAAAAAAGCAAGGGCACCGGCAACAAAGCCGACACCCTTGCTGGATGCGTCTTTCTTAGCCGAATTGGAGTGCTCCATACAATACGCGTATGGCAATCGAACGGGTCTTTCCCGGTTCGACCAGCATCGTCATGTCTGACACGTGACGATACTTCGGCAGTCTCACCTTTCTTTGATCGTCTTTGTTGTCATCCTCAGACCAAATACTCATTAACACCGCGCCTCTACCTCATCGATAGAATAGTCATATTCTTTTCATATCAAAATTTTATCGTATTCCCCCAAAAAAATTAAGGATGTTGGTTAAGTATTGAAGTAAGAATTCAATTGCTTCATCAGATAATCTTTATTTTCTTCAAACTGTCGCTTCCGATGTCCGTTGGCACCGGAAGGATGGGGGAAACCGAACAACACGGTATGTTTTTTGATCCGTCCCTGATGAAGCAATGTCCGGACCGTCGATTCGACGACGCGTCCAAACGGTACGAGAATGACGGGGTGGGGTAACTGATTTAATTCCGCCGCAAAGTGCTCATAGGCATAATGTTGTAAAAGCGGTGTCCGGTCAATCTTCGGTTGATGTCCCGTATAATTTTTATCACGGTAAAAAACGGGATGTCTCAAAATCGAAGTCGTGTGTAACAGTTCCTGATTTGTATGAAATAACGTGGCGGTTGAAGCAATATTCAGCAGACGATGTAGTTCAAGTTCATCTAACATCGCTGTCAAATTACGCCGCATGGGACCGGCGAAACTGGCACTGTATTTGACGAGTTTTGATGTTTCTTCGATTGTGGCACCATGGTGGAAGGCATCAGCCGCTTCTTCATAAGCAAGCCGCATCTGTTCAAATCCTGGTGTGATACCAATGAAGACTATTTTGGCAGAGCGATTGATATATTCTCCGATCGGTGAATAGTAAACGGATAATTCCTGCTCCTGTTGTAATAGGAAACCGTCTATGAACAAGTCCTGGCGCGTCAAGGATCGATCAATCGGTAAGACCCGGATGGCCTGTTCAAAAATCGATAATGAATTCAGCATGATAAGTCCTCTCTCTTTCTGTATTGGACCTATGATAACAAATAATGGTATTATATACAATTTCAACCCATATCAATATAGTAAGGGGTCTCTTAAGGTTTAAAAAAACCTTGCGACCAAATTGGAGGCAAGGCTGTTCTAAAATGAGTTATGAAGAAGTGCGTTCTTTGACAGAAGCTACTTCATACGTGATGATTTCACTGCCGAGCATCGGTGATTCCTCTTGTTTACCGTCTTTTTGTTCCGGACGTTTGTGAGAAGCTTTAAAGTCATCGCTGTTGCGCCAAGCTTCAAAATGCTTCATGTCTTCCCAGTACATGTTGACGTTCATTTCATCATGTTCGTCGAGTCCTTGCGTCAAGAGAACCTCGACACGGACAAACCCCTCCATCGTATCAAGACCACTTGGACGAGTGAAACGTGGTGCGAGTGCTGCTGCCATTCCTTTTTTGACTTTAATCCGATTCGTAACGACGATCATTGGATAGTCCCCCTTTAGAATGAAATGCGTACATCCATAGTATAGTACGATGAAACCAACAATGCTTGAAAGAAGGAATCAAATATGAATGAAAAAGAGTACGAAGAACGGTTACGCATCGAGACGATTGATATTCAGCACCTTTACAATGCGTTCAGCCATTACAACCGGTATGAACCGACACCTTATGCGGCGCTAGAGGAATTGTGTGCTGTCTATCCATTCGATTATACGGATACGGTAATTGATTTTGGATGCGGAAAAGGCCGGTTGAACTTTTATCTGCATGACCGGTTTGATTGTTCCGTCATCGGTGTTGAGATGAACGGACAATTTTATGAAGATGCCCTTATGAATCAAGTCACCTACATGAAAAAGATGAAGAGACGGCGGGGAAGTATCCGTTTTGAACATACGTATGCGGAAGCCTATCCGATTCCAGATGATGTCACGAAATGTTACTTTTTTAATCCGTTTTCCGTCCAGATCTTTATGAAGGTCGTTGATCAAATCTTAGCATCCGTTGAACGGCATCCGCGTCCGGTGGATTTGATTCTCTATTACCCGGCAGACGAATACCGATATTATTTAGAGAATCAAACGATTTTTGAACAGGTGGAAGAAGTCCGTCTGAAAGAACTTTTTGAAAAAAATCATGACGAACGATTCGTGATTTATCGGGTGAATCTGTCCCAAGAAGTACCAAAACGGGTATAAGGTACTAACGGCAAGCACCCCAAAAAGTGAGGCGATTCGGATGATTCATTTACAGCACGTGACGAAAGAATTTGCGCCGAAACGAGGTTTATTTGATGTCAGTTTCACGGTCGAACCGGGTATGGTGTTTGGTTTTATCGGACCGAACGGAGCCGGGAAATCAACGGCAATCCGTCAATTGATGGGCCTGATTCAAGCAGATTCCGGTCATGCGACCATCGGTGGATATGACTGTTGGAACCAATCACAGGATGTAAAACGAATTGTCGGCTATTTACCGGGGGAGATTAATTTGCCGGGTGATTTTACAGGCGAACAGGTCCTGCATTTGATGCAACAACTCCATCAAAGCAAACCGGAACGTCAGTCGGAGTTACTCGAGCAGTTTCCTTTTGAAACGAAAACGAAAATCCGGAAGATGTCGAAAGGGATGAAGCAAAAATTGGCATTGGTCGGCTGTTTCATGAAGGATGCTCCCGTTTATCTGCTCGATGAACCGACGAGCGGACTTGATCCGTTGATGCAGGAACGCTTTTTAAGTCTGGTCGACAAGGAACGGCAGCGCGGAAAAGCGATTTTAATGAGTTCACACCATTTTCCGGAGATGGAAAAATCGTGTGACCGGGCAGCGCTGATTAAAGAAGGACGGATCATCATCGAAGCAGACATTCATGAATTGGTCCGGTCGAGCCGAAAACAGTACACGATTGAATTTGGGCTCGAAGCACAAGCTGAACAGTTTGCGCTTCAGATCGGAAGTCAACGGTTTCAGAATCATGTTTCCTTTTTTACGAGCAACGAACGGACATTAAATCAAATCATTCGTCTGTTGACCGAATACGATGTCCGGGCGATTCAAACTTCAGCAGATGATTTGGAACACGTCTTCTTACATTATTATAGTGAGGAGGAACCATCATGATGACGATCGTTTGGTCTTTGCTCAAGCATAACGGCAAACCGATCACAGCTTATGCGGTCGGGACAAGTCTGTATCTCTTGATGCTTGCGGCACTTTATCCGTCGATGATGAAGACGGGGTTACTCGAAGCGAAACTGCAGGCACTGCCGCCGGAAGTCTTGAAAGCTTTCCAGTACGATAAGATCACCGGTTTTGATAATGTGCTTGATTTACTGGGCGGCAATTATTATGGGCTGATTTTTCAAATCATCGCGTCTTTATTTTTATTGTCACTTGCTACGCGTTTACTGGCACGGCCGATTGATAACGGTGAACTGATTTTATACTTGGCAGCTCCGATTACGCGTCATCAATATACAGCATCGGCGATGATTGTCATGTTTCTTGCCAGTACATGCCTGGTAGTATGTAATACCTTCGTTTTATTGATGGCCGACTGGTTTGTTTCCGGAGTTTCGATTGACGGGATGACGCTCGTCCGCTTTCAAGTAAACGCGCTGTTCTTGCTGTATGCGATCGGTGGATTTACCTTATGCATTGCGACGCTATTTGATGATGAACGACGCGCCTTTTCGATTGCCGGCGGTGTGCTTGTGCTGTCAATCGTCCTGACGATCGGCTCCGGTCTCAGCGAAAAAACGGAATGGATGCGTTACGGATCGATTTTCAGTTTGTTCAACACCCAACAACTATTGGAAGGAACCCACCACTTCTTTTTGCATCTCCTGCTGCTGGCGAGTATCAGTTTGTTATTCCATCTCGGTGCCTTTGTCAGTTTCCGTAAGCGCAGTTTGTCGATTTGACACGACTAGACCAAAAAACAAGCCAAAGTGGACATGAAAATTTACAGAAAGTGAACATTTAGGATTTGAACGTTGCGTAAGCGGCTGATTTTTACTAAGATAAAGGAATGTTATAGTTCTGGAAAAAGAAATGAGGTCTCACTAATGAATAAACCATCCATTTATGGATTAACACTTGAGCAGATGACTGAATGGTTATCGCATCAAGGTCACAAACCGTTCCGAGCAAAACAAGTCTGGGATTGGTTGTATCGTAAACGTGTCACTACTTTCGCAGAAATGACGAATGTCAACAAGGATTGCCTTGAGTTGTTAGATCAGAGTTTTGCGATTGATTCAATGACGCAAGCCGTTAAACAAGAATCAGCAGACGGAACGATCAAGTTCCTCTTCAAATTATATGACGGCAGCCTGATCGAAACGGTTCTGATGCGTCATAAGTACGGTCTGTCTGTCTGTGTCACGACGCAAGTCGGATGTAACATCGGCTGTAGCTTCTGCGCAAGTGGCTTGATTAAGAAGAGCCGTGATCTCTCTGCTGGAGAAATCGTCGAGCAAATCATGAACGTTCAGCATCACCTCGATGCTGTCGGTAAAGAAGAGCGTGTCAGCCACGTCGTCGTCATGGGTATCGGTGAGCCGTTTGATAACTTCGACAACATGGTCGATTTCCTGAACGTCATCAAGGATCATAACGGTCTTGCAATCGGTGCGCGTCACATCACGGTATCGACAAGTGGACTCGCAGACAAAATCTACAAATTCGCAGATTTAAAACTCCAAGTTAACTTGGCGATTTCATTACACGCGCCAAACAACGAACTCCGGACACAAATCATGAAAATCAACCGTGCGATTCCGCTCGAGAAATTGATGCCTGCCATCGATTACTACGTCAAGACGACGAACCGGAAAATCACGATCGAGTACATTCTCTTGCGTGGCGTCAACGACCAAAAAGCCCAAGCGATCGAGCTTGCGAAATTGTTCGAAGACAAACGTCATTTGACGTACGTCAACTTGATTCCGTACAACCCGGTCGACGAGCACGGTCAATACCAACGCAGTACGTCGGAAGACATTTCAACGTTCTACGACACATTGAAAAAGAACGGTCTGAACTGTGGTGTCCGTCTTGAGCACGGTACGGATATCGATGCTGCATGTGGTCAGCTCCGCAGTAAACAAATCAAAAAAGATACAGTCGCAGCAAAATAAGCAAGTGGAGCTTCCTGTCACTCTGACGGGAAGCTCTTTTGACGTCCTGCTGAAAGTAGCGCATAATGAGAGGTCACGTCTGATCCATTCATCGAACCAACACATAAACTATAAAAATAAAACTATAAAAATAAATGAGGTATTCTTATGTCCAAAAAACCATTCACTGATTTTCAACTCAGTACACCGATTCTAGAAGCAATCGAACAGCTCGGTTATCATACACCGACCGATGTCCAGCAAGCCGTCATTCCGGTCGCCTTGTCGGAAAAAGACATCATCGTTAAATCACGGACCGGCAGCGGAAAGACAGCATCATTCGGGATCCCCCTTTGCGAACTCGTCGAGTGGGAAGAAAACAAACCCCAGGCGTTAATTTTAACACCAACGCGTGAGCTGGCCCTGCAAGTCACGGAAGATGTCATGAACATCGGCCGTTATAAACGGATTAAAGCAACAGCTGTCTTCGGGAAACAACCGTTCCGCGGACAGATCGCAGAACTGAAACAGAAGACACACATCGTCGTCGGAACTCCGGGACGAGTGCTCGATCACTTGGAGCGGGGCACGTTATCGCTTGAAAAAGTGAAATATCTGGTCCTTGACGAGGCGGACGAAATGCTGAACATGGGCTTCCTCGATCAAGTGGATATGATTTTAAAACAATTGCCGAAACAACGGACGACGATGCTGTTCTCAGCGACGTTCCCGCAAGATATTCATCAGTTGAGCGACCGTTACATGCAGTCACCGAAACAAGTTGAAATCACGACGAAGGCAACGGAAATCGCAGAAATCGAACACAGCTATATCAAGGTCACGGATAAAACGAAGTTTGCTGTCCTCAAAGACGTTACTGTCGTTGAAAACCCGGACCGGTGCATGATTTTCTGCCGGACAAAAGAACATGTTGATTTCGTCGCCCAAGGACTGGCATCGATGGATTATCCGGTTGAAAAAATTCACGGTGGAATGGAACAGGACGAGCGTCTCGCCGTCATGAAAGCCTTCCGGGCCGGTGAGTTCCGTTATCTCGTCGCGACGGACGTCGCAGCCCGCGGGATTGATATTGAAAACATCACACACGTCATCCAATACGATATGCCGGTTGAAAAAGAAAGTTACGTCCACCGGACAGGTCGGACAGGACGTGCCGGAGCACTCGGAAAAGCTATCAGTTTGGTGACGGAGTCGGATATGCGTCGTCTCCGTGAAGTCGAACAGTACCGCGGTGAGGCGATCGAAAGACGCCAAGCACCGACTGAACGGGAACTGATCCGGACAGCCGATGCATTTGAAGAAAAAATCACGACAGCTGATGTCCGGGCTTCAAAAACGGAGCAGCTCAACGCCGATATCATGAAACTGTACTTTAACGGCGGGAAGAAAAAGAAACTGCGTGCCGTTGATTTCGTCGGAACGATTGCGAAAATCGAAGGTATGACCGCGCAAGATATCGGAATCATCACGATTCAGGATACGGTCACGTACGTGGAAATCCTGAACGGAAAAGGTCCGCTCGTCCTGCGGGCGATGAAGACGACGAAAGTCAAAGGGAAACAATTAAAAGTATACGAAGCATTTAAAAAATAAGCGCAAGCAGCCGTCTTAAGAGATCTTATTCTCTTAAGACGGCTGTTTTTTGTGTCAGGTGTTGTCCGAGATAAAGTCCGCTCGCAGCTGCTTGCGACAATGAGTGGGTCACGCCGGAGCAATCGCCGATGGCATAGAGCCCATTGATATCTGTTTCGAAGACTCGGGACGTCGACAGCACCGGAGCGTAAAATTTTCCATCCATCCCGTACAGCAGCGTATCGGGAGAAAGCGGTGTTTCGAGAAGGAGCTCGAGCCGATTGAGGAATTCCAACAGAACGGTAATATCGGTTTCCGGTACTTCCTCCATCAGGTGGCCGGCAGTCGCTTCCAAAGTCGGTCTGACTTCATTTTCAGCAAGATCAGCCGAGGAAGTCGGACGGGCAGCACGCAAATCCCCCAGTCGTTGCACGACAATCCGGTCTGTTCCCTGATTAATCCGTCCGATGACGGAAGCAGCATAATGATTCGCTTCTGCAAGTGTTGCAAAATAACGGGGTAAAAACAGCGTAAAGTTCAAGTTGGTCGTTCCGGACGCCTGTTCCCGGAAATTCTGACCGTCCGGCATCACAAGACCTTCCTGATGCTTGCGGATGATTCGTCCTTTCGGATTCATACAGTACGTGACTGCCGTTCCGGCGGTTGAGGCATAGGCGAGCTTCGTTTCAAACGTGTCCTGTAACAACGTTCGAAAGGCGGTTTCCTTCAGCTCAATCCGGATCCCGAGATCAAGGCAGGTTTTGTCTTGAGTGAGTCCAAGCATTCGCAGTTGTGTCTGCATCCAGTCCGTACCGGAACGTCCAGTTGCGAAGACGACGCGCTGACTTAAAAATGTTTCGCGGGCCGTTGTCAGCTGAAATCCGTGTGGCTGTTTTTCAATCCGTTCAATGAGCGTCTCGTAACGAAAGGTGACCTCTTTCTGAAGAGCGGCTTCGAAGCGCTGTAAGATACGTTCTGATAATCCGGTGCCCAGATGACGGACCGTCGTTTCGATCGTATCAAGACCGGCAGCGCGCGCCCGGGCTGCGAGCTCTGGATTGGAGGTTGAATAGGTATCAACCTCGTCCGCGCCGTAACGGCAAAGGACATCGTCCACTTGTTGCATCAGACGAAGCGTCGTCTCTGTTCCCAGCTTCTCAGCGAGTTCACCACCGAATCCGGCAGAATAGTTGTATTTTCCTTCCGATTTTCCGAGCCCGCCAAAGCCGAGATAGGCTTCCTTTGTTGTCCGTTGTTCAAGCGACTTTCCGGCGTCAATCAACAGGACCGTCTGACCTTGTGCCATCAGTTCGTGTGCCAGAAAGATTCCGGCGACACCGGCACCGATAATCGTCACATCATACATCGTTGGATCAGCTCCTTTTTGTCAGTATACAAAAAAACCGGATTCCTGAAGTAGGAATCCGGAGCTTTCAAACGATTATTTCCAGTCTGTGATGTCGTTGATCGGCAGACGAACAGATGGGTACCCGGCGTCAACTGCTTTTCCGATTGAAAGGAGCATGACAGGAAGGTAACGGTCTTTATCCATACCGAAAGCTTCAGCGATTTGATCTTTTTCGTAGCCGCCGATCGGGTTTGTATCGTAACCGTGTGCACGGGCGACGAGCATTAATTGCATCGAGACGAGACCTGAGTCAATCAGGATGCTGTCACGAAGCGTATCTGTATCTTCCGGGCTGTAGAAGCCTTTGATGGCAGGTACTTGGCGATCGCGGACTTCTTGCGGCATCAAGCCTTTTTCAACAGCCATATCGTAGATGGTATCGATGCTGTCGACTGCATTCATATCTCCGAAGACGGCGATGACAGCAGATGATGTCTCGACTTGAACCTGGTTGAATTTAGCAAGTGGAGCAAGCGTCGCTTTTCCTTCTGCACTGTCGATGACGAGGAAACGCCATGGTTGCATGTTGACCGAAGATGGAGCAAGTGTTGCTTCTTCAAGAATTTGTGTCATTTCTTCTTTTGAGATTTTAACGTTTGTGTCATAGTTGCGGATCGAGCGGCGTCCTTTAACGATTTCCATAAAGTCTGTAGTTGTTTGAGTTGTCATAGTAATAATCTCCCTTTTCTTTGTTCTCTATTTTTTGGATGGATACGGGTACTGCTTATTTCCAGTCTGCGATATCGTTGATCGGCAGACGAACTGACGGATAACCAGCGTCGACGGCTTTCCCGATTGAAAGAAGCATAACCGGTACGTAACGATCTTTTTCCATGCCGAACGCTTCAGCGATTTGGTCTTTTTCATAACCGCCAATCGGATTTGTATCGTAACCGTGTGCACGAGCAACGAGCATCAATTGCATCGAGACGAGACCTGAGTCGATCAAAATGCTGTCTTTCAGTGCACTTGCCGGTACATTTTCATACATTCCTTGAATAGCAGGTACTTGACGATCGCGGACTTCTTGCGGCATCAGTCCTTTTTCAACGGCTGTATCATAGATGTTTTCAAGTTGATCGATTGCTTTCATGTCACCAAAGACAGCGATGACAGCAGATGATGTCTCGACTTGCACCTGGTTGAATTTAGCGAGCGGGGCGAGTGTTGCTTTTCCTTCTTCGCTGTCGATGACGAGGAAACGCCACGGTTGCATGTTGACAGAAGACGGAGCAAGCGTCGCTTCTTCAAGAATTTGTGTCATTTCTTCTTTTGAGATTTTGACGTTTGTGTCGTAGTTGCGGATCGAGCGGCGTCCTTTAACGATCTCCATAAAATCAGTTGCAGTTTGTGTAGTCATTTGAAAGTCTCCTTTTTAAGTAACAGTTGTTTTAGGTAAGGTAAGGGCATTTGTTTCTATCCGTTGAATCATTTGTGTCAGCTGGTGCTGTTCGTCTGCCGTGAATCCTTCAAGCAGTTGTTCAAGGAATTCATCTTTTTGCTGACGTAACCGGGTGATTCGTGTGGCGCCCTCTGCCGTCAACGAAACGAGAATGACACGGTTATCGGTTGCGGAACGGACACGTTCAATCATGCCCTTCGTTTCCAGGTGTTTTAAATGTCGTGTCACGGCTGCATTATCAACATTGACGCGTTGTTGCAACTCTTTTTGACTGATGGTCGTGTCGACCTCAAGTTGCGCTAATAAGTCCATCCGGGTTTGGCTGAAGCCGTCCGTACAGAGATCGAATTTTTGAGCAATCGTCTTATTGACGGAGACGAGCGCATAAATCAGTCGTCCTTTTTCAGTACAGGAAATACTCAAGTTCATCACATCCTTCCCTTCGTTCGAAAAATCCTTGACGTATCAAAGATTGATATGTAAACGAATATAACGTGTCTGCTTTCATGCCGCAACTAATATGCTTCATCCACAAAAAAAGATACCATTTCAGGTGAAATGGTATCGAGTCAGACGACTTAACTAATTTTTTGTTGCTTGCGGGGAATCGTACCGGCATCAATCGCTGCAATCATCCGGCGGAAATGCCCTAACCAAAACTGCAGGAACGGACCAATCAGGAAAATCGATAAAATCGTGCCGAAGAACACGGGTCCCCCGAGCAACCAACCGATTCCGCAAGCGGTGATCTCCATAAACGTCCGCATCATCCGGATGGATGTACCGAACCGCTCGGCGAGCGTCAGGGTCAATCCGTCCCGCGGTCCGGCTCCGTAGCCGACAGCGACGTACAGTCCCGCGCCCATCCCGATGATGAAGATGCCAGCAATCAACCATAGTGTATTCTGCCAAAGCGAGGAGAAAGAGGGCAGGAGGCCTGAACCGAGAACGAGATTCATGAACACGCCGACAAAAATCGCGTTGACGAGTGTGCCGACCTGCGGTGTAATCTGGTCGAGCAAGTATTTGACGAACACCAACAACAGACCGACGAGAAGGATAATCGTCCCGACGGAAAACGGCGTTTTATTTTGCAGACCAAGGTGAAGAACGTCCCAAGTCGAGACGCCGAGTTGTGCCGTGATCATCATTGATGAACCGACAGCGAGTAAAAAAAGACCGAATAAGAATAATGCCCATTTCAGAACGGAACGGAACAGCCAAGACGTTTGAATGGTCTGCTTCATGGATGAGAGACACCTCGTTTCAAAATAAAATTGATTCATTAACTGTACCATGTTTGAGGAAAGAAACTAAAGCAAATCCGATATTTTCCATCTTGAGATGGAGGGAATCTGTTCTTCTGATCCGTATACTAATGAAAAGGAGGTCCGTCCATGCAAAAAATCCGTCATTTTTTCCGTTTTACATACCTTGAGGCCATCTGTTGTGTGTTTCCGGTCGCGATTTTCCTGGCACTTGCTGCATCCCGTTATCTGCCGGCAGAACCGATTGCCCGTTACGATTTGCTCCTGATCTGGTGCCTCGTCGTTCAAATCGTCTTACTCGTCACGCGTTATGAAACGAAAGAAGAGTTTAAATTGATTTTAATTTTTCATGCGATTGGACTCGGACTGGAGTTATTTAAAGTCCAATTCGGATCCTGGAGTTATCCGGAAGATGCCTTCAGCAAGGTGTTGGGTGTACCGCTTTATGCCGGCTTCATGTACGCGAGCGTCGCCAGTTATATCTGTCAGGCCTTCCGCCGGTTTGACCTCCGTATCACACAGTTTCCCCGGCCTCTGTTTGCTCTAGCGACCGGTCTGCTTGTATACGTCAATTTCTTTACCCATCATTGGTTGTTTGATTTCCGTTGGATTTTGATGGGACTTGTTGCTCTCGTCTTTTATAAGTCCTGGGTCTATTTCCGTCTGGATGAAACGGTCTACCGAATGCCGCTCACCTTCTCGTTTGGGTTGATTGCCTGGTTCATCTGGCTGGCGGAAAACATCGTGACCTTTTTTAAAGGATGGGTGTATCCGAATCAGCAGGATGGATGGGAACTGGTCGACTTCGGGAAGTTATCGTCCTGGTTTTTACTTGTCATCATCACGATTCTGATTGTCTCCGTCGAAAAATACCGGCTCGGTGATCCTTCAATCGAAATAAAATCCTAACCATATACAAAAAATAACCTGGTCTTTTTTTGAGCAACCTAACCGACAGCCCCTTGCTATATTGGAAAAAAAGCAAAGGGGTTGTCGAAGATGATGCAACAAATCGTAGAGCAGGCGAAAACATTGATTGCCGGTAAAATGAATATTGTCGAAACGGTGGAGGAATGGGATTTACTGCTCGAAGAAATTCGGGGAATTGACGAATGGGTTCAACTATCGCGTTATTATACGCCGGCTGTAAAGCCCGATATCGTCCGGAGCGAACCGGACGAAGACGTGACCGTCGACCAACCGATTGTTCCTCCGGTACAGATCAGCTCTGTCCTCAAACCGCGTTACGCGTATACGTTTGTCCGTGAGCTGAAGGGTGGTTCCGTACGGGAATGGACGAACAGCCATATTTCTGAAAGTGAAATCCGGCAATGGAACCTTGAACATGGAATGGAAATCCGTGTTCAAATCATGCATCAGGATACCCGCCGGACGACACTCGAAGTACTGGCTGTTGTTGCGACTGACCGGATGAAGCCTTTGGCGGAACGAATCGTTTTTGAAAAATGTATCGTCAAGAACCATGGCATCATCGAATCGACAATCGAGGGTCCGTTAACGGATGAGACAGGGAAACCCTTTTACTATGCAACACCGGTTGACGATATGCGCTTTTTCCATTTGAAAGAAGGCCAGCTCGTTGATCTCGTCATGTGGAAAGGGCATCCGGAAACACTGACGATTGCCTGGAAATATCCGTTTCAATACGAAGAGCCGGCGGTACAGCTGTTGGATGTTTCAAACGATGCGTCAAAACCGGTGACGTCGGCAGTTCAAACGACTGAAGGGGCAACCGTCAAGAAAAGGCCGGAACGCTATCTGAAACAAATGAAACGCAAGGCAAAAATCAAACAGGAACGGAAAATACGCCGGATTCGTGAAAAGAAATCCGAATCGTTGACACCGCTTGTAACTACGTCGGTACCGGGACAACCGATCGACTTCGTTGATAAGGAACCGCTCGATTTTGCATCGTTCGAAGGCATGCGGCTCGTCATTGTCGGAAATGAAAAGCAAGCTCCGGTCTACCGGACGTTTTTCGAAAAAACTGGAATCGAACTGATTCATCTGTCGGGTGACGCTCAATCTGCGAAGAAAATCGCCAGTCTTGCCAAAGAGACCGATGCGATCGTCGTCGTGACAATCCGGGTATCCCATGCGGCTTCTGCACACGTCATCGCCCAGGCGAAAAAACATGACATCCCGTTTGCGATGGAACGACTGGATGGGCGGCGTTCTTTGTATACGGCATGCTAGCGCCAACTTGAAAAAGCCCGCTTAAATCAGTTGAAAACAGGAAAATCCTGAAAAAAGATGAAACTCCTCTCCTAATTAGCCGTAAATAGAGATAGAACTTATTTTGAGGAGGATCTTATTTATGTCATCACAATTAAAAAAATCAGCAAAGGAAGCATTAAGCGGTCGTTGGGGCTTTACGGTCTTGATGTTTTTATTATTCGCAATTCTGCAAGTCATTCCGGAACTGCTGTCGTCTGATTATGACGAACCTTTCCAAACGATTGACTTCCTCGGATTGATTGCAACGGTCTTATTAATCCCACTTAGTGCAGGATGGGTCTGGTTCTCACTTTCTATCGCACGGGGAGAACAAACAAAAATCAGTGATTTATTTGAGCCCTATAAATATTTCATAAAAGTCGTCCTGCTTTCAATCGTCCAATTTATATTCTTGTTCCTATGGGCATTGTTATTGGTTGTACCGGCCATTATCAAATCATTTTCGTATATGTTGACTTACTACATTTTGCGGGATGAACCTTCGATTGGTGTATTGGAAGCAATCACCCGGTCACGTCAAATGATGGATGGACATAAGATGGAAGCCTTCATGCTTGTTCTTTCATTCATCGGCTGGTTCCTGCTTGGTTTAATTACAATCGGAATCGCCTTCTTATGGGTCGGACCTTATTTCAGCGTCACGCTTGCGAAATTCTACGACCGGATCCGCGGAGAAGAAGCACCTGGTGAACAATCAACGTTTGTAGCACCATATTAATGTGAGAAGAGGATGGGAGCCATGCTCTCGTCCTTTTTTAATTCCGATTGGAAAACAAGGTTTAATGGTTGCTTTACTCTGCTAAAAAGTGTACGATAATTCCAATAATTCTTATCAAGAGAAGTCGAGGGAATGGCCCGAAGACACTTCAGCAACCCCGCGTGCAGCGGAAGGTGCTACTTCCTAAAAGGAATTTTTCCTTTGAAGATAAGAGCAGACATGATTAATCCGTCGCTCTTTTCGATTTTCGAGAAGAGCGACTTTTTTTATAAGGGGGACATAACGGATGGAGTATGGATTTTGGTTACCGATTTTTGGCGGATGGTTACGGAATGTCGAGGACGAACAGATGCCGGCGACGTTCGACTATGCCAAACAGGTCGCACAAACGGCTGAACGAATCGGGTTTTCAACGACCTTGATTGCCGAATTGAACTTAAATGACATCAAAGGGCTCGAAGCACCGAGTCTTGAAGCCTGGACGACGGCAGCGGCGATTGCCGCGACGACGGAACGACTGGAAATCATGACAGCGGTCCGTCCGGGGTTCCATAATCCGGCGACGACCGCGAAGATGGCAGCAAACATCGATCAGCTCAGCAACGGACGCTTTACGTTAAACGTCGTCTCGGCCTGGTGGGAAGAAGAAGCCCGGCAGTACAACGGGATCTTCACGGCTCACGACGAACGTTACGCCCGAACGGAAGAGTTTGTCACGATCATGAAAGGGTTATGGGCAGATGCTTCCCCGTACAGCTTTGACGGCAACTACTATACGCTTGAGAAGACACAACTGCATCCAAAACCGGTGCAACGCCCGGGTATCAAATTGTATGCAGGTGGAGAAAGTGAAGCCGGCAAACAAACCATCGTCAATCATTGTGACGCTTATGTCATGCACGGCGGAACAGTGGAAGAAGTGTCCGTTAAGATTGAGGATATGAAGGCGCGCCGACAAGCGACAGGGCAACCGCCGCTTGAAAGTTTTGGACTGGCTGCTTATATCATCTGCCGCGATACGGAAGAAGAGGCGGTGCAAGAGTGGCAACGGATTACGGACGTCAAGGAAGATGGTGCCGGGTACGCCGGATACGACGATTTCGTCAGCAAATCACAACTCGAACAACAGGTAAAGCGGAATGACTATTCGGTCTCAAACCGCGGACTTCGTCCTGATTTAATTGGGACACCGGAACAGATTGCCGAACGGATTCTTGCCTTTGAAGACGTCGGCGTTACTCTGTTGCTCCTTCAATTCTCACCGCAACTGGAAGAAATGGAACGCTTCGCGCGCGACGTCATGCCGCTTGTCGAAGAAAAACGAAAGGTAGGTCAAACCAAATGACAAAAATTCATATCTTACACGAAAACCAGGAATGGACGGACCATTTAATTAAACGACTCGAGGAACTGGAGTTGCCGTATGAACAGTGGCATCTCGATGAAGGACAGGTACCGCTTGATGAAATCCCGCCAGAAGGCGTCTTCTACAGCCGGATGAGTGCGTCTTCGCATACGCGCGGGCACCGCTATGCGCCGGAACTGACGGAAGGGGTGCTCGCGTGGCTCGAGGAACACGACCGGACGGTCTTCAACGGAACACGTGCGTTGCGACTGGAAGTCAGTAAAATCAATCAGTATACGGCTCTTCGAAAAGCCGGTATCCGGGTTCCGAAAACGACGGCTGCCGTCGGACGTGATCAGATTGTTGAAGCGGCGAAAAATATCGGCGTATCTTCGTTCATCACAAAACACAACCGTGCCGGAAAAGGGCTCGGCGTCCAGTTGTTCCACTCGATTGAAGCACTCGAGACGTATCTTGACGGTCCGACGTTTGACGAACCGGTCGACGGAATCACGCTGATTCAAGAATATATCCAGGCACCGGAGCCATACATCACACGCTGTGAATTCGTCGGTGGAAAATTCGTTTACGCTGTCCAAGTTGATACATCAGAAGGCTTTGAACTGTGCCCGGCGGATGCGTGTGTGATCGATGACTTATTCTGCCCGGTCGGGGAAGAAGCACCGCAAACACCGATGAAATTTAAAGTCGTTGACGGATTTGATGATCCAATCATTCAAAAGTACGAAGCATTCCTGCAAGCGAATCAGATTGCCGTCGCCGGCATCGAGTTCATCAAGGATGCGGATGGAACGATTTATACGTATGACGTCAACACGAATACGAACTACAACTCGGATGCGGAAGCGGCCGCCGGTAAGTTCGGAATGCTCGAACTGGCGAAGTTCCTTGGTGCGGCCCTCGAACGTCAGACCGTAAAATAATCATCACGGACCGATTAAAATAGGCCAAATACCCTGCATGTGTGCAGTCTGAAGTTAGAACTGCACGCATCAGGGTATTTTTCAGTAAAGGGAGGTGTTCGGATGGTAACGTGGCATGAAGAAAAGCGACTGGATGTTCCAATCGAGGAAGCCTGGCATATCTTTGATCACGATCGGTTACAACGCCTGATTCCAGGTGTCGTCCAGCACGAGGTGATCGAACGGAAACCGGGTGTCGTCGGTTCGACATACCGGCAAACGTATATGCAAGGGAATCGCCTCGAGACATATATCGTGACGGATCTTGCGTATACAAATCAACCGGATTTCAAACAAAATACGATTGGTTTTACGCTTGCCAAAATCTTTAAACTCGAGATGACCTTTACGTTGAAGCGGCTCGACGAAAAAAGTTGTCAGCTGATTTATACGGGGAAAAACGAAGGGGCGAATTTCGTCGGACGAAGCCTGCTGTCACTCGGAGGCGAACGGGAAACGGAAAAAATCGTGCAAGAATTACTCCGACGTGTGGAAGAAGAGGCAAGTCAACTGCGTACATGATCAATAATGGCATCTACTCGACTGGAGCAGATGCCTTTCGTTTGGTTTTACAAAAAGAGTATGTCATATCCCGAAGCCGTTAAAATTTTTGCGACTTGTCGATCGGCGGTCATCTCCGAAAGTGGCGTCCATCTCACTCCGGTCAGAACTTGATTTCCCTCTAAACGTTCTGGATCATATCCTAAAATCGGTTCGCGTGAATCAATCTGTCTGACTAAAAAGCAGATCTCTTGTCCGTTTGCGTGAGTTTCTGAGTAAAGAGGTTTGATGATGCGGATGGCGAGATTCACTTCCTCTTGCACCTCCCGAATGACCGCTTGTTCGAAGGTTTCATTTTCCTCGAGCCCCCCCTCCGGGTAATGTCCAGAAACTTCGATCGTTTGTCTCAAGACGGACCATCAAAATCTGATTGTTCTTAATCAAAGCTGCGCAGGCACGGTGACGCACATGATTTCCTCCTCTGTTCCAATTCATACCTTCAGTGTACAAAAAAGAGACCCAATCCGTTAGGACAGGTCTCTTGTAGACTGCATTAGTTTGTTGCGTACAACGTAGACAATTGTTGTTGAACAGACTCGTTGTTGAGGTATTCATCGTATGTCGTTTCTTTATCGACGATACCGTTTGGTGTCAATTCGATGATCCGGTTTGCAATCGTTTCAACGAACTGATGGTCATGCGAACTGAAGAGCATCGCGCCTTTGTAAGCGATCAAACCATCGTTGAGTGCCGTGATCGATTCGAGATCCAAGTGGTTCGTCGGATCGTCGAGGACAAGAACGTTTGAGCCGCTGAGCATCGCTTTTGATAACATGCAACGGACTTTTTCTCCCCCGGATAAGACAGACGCTTTTTTCATGACTTCTTCACCGGAGAAGAGCATCCGGCCGAGGAAACCACGGAGGAACGTATCGCTCTCGTCAGCCGGCGAATACTGGCGCAACCAATCGAGAATCGTTTTGTCCGAACCTTCGAAGAAAGCGGAGTTATCTTTTGGCAGATAAGATTGTGACGTCGTGACGCCCCATTTGAATGTTCCGCTGTCCGCTTCCATCTCACCCATCAGAATTTTGAAGAGTGTCGTGATCGCGATGTCATTTTGGCTGATAAAGACGGCTTTATCCGTTTTGTTTAACGAGAAACGGACATTATCAAGGACTTTGACACCATCGATTGTTTTCGAAATGCCGTCGACGATCAACAGATCGTTTCCGATTTCACGTTCCGGTGTGAAGCCGACGAACGGATAACGGCGTGACGACGGACGGATGTCGTCGAGTGTAATTTTATCAAGCAACTTTTTCCGTGATGTCGCCTGTTTCGCTTTGGAAGCGTTCGAGCTGAAACGGGCGATGAAGGCTTGAAGTTCTTTGATTTTTTCTTCTTTTTTCTTGTTTTGATCGCCTGCCATACGTGAAGCGAGCTGACTTGACTCATACCAGAAATCATAGTTTCCGATATACAGTTGGATTTTCCCGTAATCGAGATCGGCCATATGCGTACACACGTTGTTGAGGAAGTGACGGTCGTGGGAAATGACGATGACCGTATTTTCAAACCCGATCAAGAACTCTTCAAGCCATTTAACGGCTTTCAGATCAAGACCATTGGTAGGCTCATCGAGCAACAGAATGTCTGGTTTACCGAACAAGGCTTGGGCAAGCAATACTTTAACTTTCTCTCCGCCTGTCAATTCAGCCATTGTTTTCGTATGCAGGTTTTCTTTAATACCAAGACCTTGTAAAAGCATTGCCGCTTCCGACTCTGCTTCCCATCCGTTCATTTCTGCGAACTCACCTTCGAGCTCGGCAGCACGCATGCCGTCTTCGTCCGAGAAGTTTTCTTTCATATAGATAGCATCTTTTTCTTTCATGACTTCATAAAGGCGCTTATGACCCATCATGACAGTTTCGATGACTTGGAACTCTTCATATTCATAGTGGTTTTGGCGAAGGACACCAAGGCGTTCGCCCGGCGTGATGATGACGTCTCCTTGTTGGGCTTCGATATCACCGGCAAGAATTTTAAGGAATGTTGATTTACCGGCACCGTTTGCACCGATGAGACCGTAGCAGTTGCCCGGTGTGAACTTGATGTTGACGTCTTCGAATAATTTACGGTCCGCAAAGCGGAGACCGACGTTTTGTACTGTAATCATATAGAGATGAACCCTCGTTTCTAGTGTGTGATGTGCTGTTACGAGTGTACCACAAAATGATACGCTTCGTTTCAAGGACAAAGTTCTTTACATCTTAGACCGGATTGCACAATTTAGCAACCGTGGTTTTAAACAAAATGAAACATTTTCCAATCTGAAGCGTAAGAGTAGGTACAACATTCATGAAGGAGGAGGACGGCGTGGCAACACTTTTTACGTTGTTATTTTTTTCACTGATCGTCTTGCTGGCCATTGAACTGTATAAGTATATCCAAGATAAAATTGATAAAGGAGACTCAAAATGAGAGAAATCAAACCGAAAAAACGTATCAGGCCGTCGATGATCATCGCAGGTGTGATCGTCGTCGCCCTGCTTGCGATGACACCATTCATCGTCGAACAAATTGAACCCGGACAGGTCGGGGTCGTCTATAAACCGTCAAGCGGTGTCCAGGACGAGACCCTGTCGCAAGGCTGGCATATCGTTTCGCCGATCACACGTGTCACTGAATATCCGATCCGGACACAGACGAAATCGCTCGACAACATGACACTCGCAACAAAGGACGGGAAAAACATCGTCGTCGACTTTACGTACAGTTTTTCGGTTTCACCGGATCAGGTGACAGAAGTCTTTAATAAGTTTGGTCCGATTGAAATTGATGAGATTGCAGCCGGTTACTTAAAACAACGCCTTTATGATGCGTCCCGTGAACAGATTTCGAAAGTCACCGTCCTTGAGTTATTCGGGGAACAGTCTGGAAATGTCTCGACGAGTATTCAGACACAGTTTGCCGAAGATGTGAAAAAGATTGGTTTCATCATCGAAGACGTGGCACTTGGAGCACCGAAACCGGATGCGAAAACCCAGGAAGCGATTGATGCGCGTGTCAAAGCGTCACAAGAGCTGGATAAAAAGAAGACAGATCTTGCGATTGCGAAAGCAGAAGCAGAACGATTGCGCGTAGAAGCAAAGGGAGCAGCGGATGCCCGACTCATTGAAGCGCAGGGTCTCGCGAAAGCGCAAAAAGAACTACAAAAAACGTTGACGGAAGAGATGATTCAGTACGAAGCCGTCAAGAAGTGGGATGGAAAATCACCACTCGTCAGCGGATCCGGCAGCATGGTTCAACTACCGATTCCGGATCAGCAAACAACAACAGAAGAAAAGTAAATCCATTTGGTTTCAGAACGCGTATCTATCGTCTAGAGAAACCATATAGACCATGAAAAAAAAGCAGATTCTCATGTCGAGAATCTGCTTTCGTTATACCGTCTTATTTAGCTGACTGAGCGAATCGTTCAGCAATTGCCACAACGACTTCCGTTGCCTTCACCATATTATCAACAGAGATGAACTCAAACTTTCCGTGGTAATTTTCGCCACCGGTGAAGATATTCGGTGTCGGGAGTCCCATGTACGACAGTTGCGAACCGTCCGTCCCGCCACGAATTGGTTTGATGATTGGTGTGACACCACGTGATTCCATCGCCGCATGGGCGATATCAACGATTTCCATGTGTGGTTCGATTTTTTCACGCATGTTGTAGTATTGATCATTTAGTTTGATTTCGACACTGCCTGCCCCGTATTTCTTGTTCCATTCTTCGACCAAAGCTGTCAGGAAGTGTTTCCGGGCTTCGAATTTAGAACGGTCAAAATCACGGATGATGTACTGGACCGTCGTTTTTTCGACCGAACCTTCAAACGAAATCAAGTGGTAGAATCCTTCGAATCCATCCGTGAATTCAGGGGCTCCGTCGCCCGGCAACCGGTTCTGGAAAGCCATCGCGTGTTTTTGCGAATTGACCATCTTATCTTTTGCCGTACCCGGGTGGACGTTCGTGCCATGGAAAATGATTTCGGCAGCAGCGGCATTAAAACTCTCATACTCGAGTTCACCGAGCGGACCTCCATCGACCGTATAGGCGAATTTTGCATCAAAAGCAGCGACGTCAAAATGATGCGGGCCGCGCCCGATTTCTTCATCCGGTGTGAAGGCGACACGAATCCGGCCGTGTTTGATTTCCGGATGGGTGATAAGGTGATGCATCGCTGTCATGATTTCAGCGATGCCGGCCTTATTATCTGCACCGAGTAATGTCGTACCATCTGTTGTCATCAACGTATGTCCGACGTAGTTTTTAAGTGCTGGGAAATCCTTTGGTGACAGGATGACAGGAAGTGTCGCATTGAGGACCAAGTCTTCTCCATCATAAGCTTCGACGATTTGCGGAATGACGTTTGTTCCCGTGAAATCAGTTGCCGTATCCAAGTGGGCTAAAAATCCGATTGTCGGAATATCCGCATCGGTATTGGCAGGAAGAGTCGCCATGACATATCCGTTTGCATCAACGGTCACATCACTCATGCCAATTTCCTTCAGTTCGTCAACAAGCAGACGAGCGAGCGTCCATTGTCCGTCTGTTGTCGGAACGGTCGTACTTGCGTAGTCAGACTGTGTATCGATTTTCGCATATGTAGTCAAACGACGAATCAAATCATGTTTCAAAGAAAAAACGTCCTTTCTGAGTTAAGGTAGCTTCATCATAGCATGAAGTACGAATGTTAGAGTATTCTGAAACAGGATAAACTGATTTGAAAAAAGGGGGATTTTTTATGAAAGCTTATGTCGTCGAACAGTACGGAAAAGACGCTGCACTAACAGAAAGAGACGTCACACTTAATCAAACGGGGAACTACGATTTAAAGATTAAAGTGGAGGGTACGAGCCTAAATCCACTGGACACAAAAATGTTTTTTGGTCATGTGGCAGCAGCTCCGTCAACTGGAATTCTCCAGGGCGATGTTACGGGGAAAATCATTGAAATCGGAGAGAGTGTGACGTCTTTTTCCGTCGGCGATCACGTCATCGCATTTGGCGGTGGACTCGGCAACCGGTCCGGCGCACTAGCGGAGGAAATGCTGGTTCCTGAACAGATGGCTGTACTCAGACCGGAGAATCTAGATATTGCTGCAGCAGGTTGTCTGCCGGTCATCAGTCTGACAGCGATGGAAGTGTTGAAGGAACGGGCAGCTGTTCAATCCGGTATGCGATTATATGTAGCAGGTGGAACGGGTGGAGTCGGACACCTTGTCGGACAACTGGCTAAACATTATGGATGTGACGTGACAGCGAGTGCTTCAAATGATGAGAAAGCAACGTGGTTAGAACAACACGGTATTCGTCCGCACCGGTACCGGGATGAATCAGCCGAACAATTATTAGCGCGTCTCGGTCATGATGGATTCGATGTCATCGTTGATACCGTCGGCGGAGATCATTTGCAGGAGTCGTTCATCCTTGCGAAGGAACGCGGGAAAATTATTTCAATCGCCACCCGGACGACACAGGATTTGACACCGATGCACAGTAAAGCACTGACGCTCGAAGCCGTCTTTGTTGCTCTTCCATTACTGAAAGGGAAAAAGGAAGAAATGGTACGTCAACAGCAGCATCTGGCGGAAGTCGCACAACTCGTCGCGGATGGAGTCATCGATCTTGTCATCGAAGAGCAGGTGCCGCGTCAGCTTGATGCATTGAATGCGGCCTATCAAACCTTTGATCAGCGGTCACATTTTGGAAAAATCAGCATCGTAACTGATTTTTCCTAAGAATAATGATTCGATATTCATTTTACTTTTCCTTTTAATCCAAAAAAAATTCTGCTGATGGTTTTTTCATCAGCAGAATCATGAATCATATGCTTATTTACGACGGACTAAGACGGATTTTGAAGCTGTTTCTTTTAAAGAAGTATGTTCCGGGAAGTCTTCTAAAGGAGTACTTTCCCAAACGATTTCATACGTTTGACGTAGCTTTTTAAATGCTTGATCGACCATCTTCATAAAGCGGGCTTGGGCGAATGAGGGACAGTCTGTCGTAATCAGCAATAAACCGCCGCGATGTGTCATGTGGATCGTTTGTTGAATCAAAGCAGGTAAATCGACTTCCGCCCGGAAATGACGGGCTTGTGTTTTGACGAATGTCGGCGGATGCACGATGACGAAATCAAAGCGTGTTTTCTTATCGGCTTGATCGATATAGTCAAACGCGTCCTGTACAAGAATCGTCTGTGTCGTTGCATCCAGCTGATGCAATTCAAGTTGTTCGATCGTTTTGTTGCGGCTTCGTGTCGAGAAATCGACGCTTGTCGTCTCGGTTGCACCACCGAGCAGGGCAGCCGCTGTTAACGTACCGGTGTCAGAAAACAGATTCAGGACACGCCGGTCTGCAGCATGTTCTTTGACGACGGAACGGAGTTCACGCTGCTGAATATCAAGACCGGTGCGCATGCCGGCATCGAGATGATACAGCAGAGGGATTCCGTTTTCCTGCAAGACTTCCGGGAAATCACCGCGTTCACCGGCTAAGAAATCGTCACCTTTGACCGGTTGTCCATCGATCTGGAAAGCCCGTTTTTCATAAATGCTCTTAAAATGGATAAGTGATTCGAGCGCCGATACGATATCGGCTTTAAACGAGTAGATACCTTCGTTTTCAAACGTAATCAGATAATGGTGATCAAAACAATCGATCGTCAGACCGCCGATTCCGTCTCCTGAACCGTTGAACACACGGAACGTATCAATTAAATCATTCTCAAAAAAATCATTTCGACGATCGAGGGCAGCCTCGATTTTTTCTTTGAAGAAAGTTTCATCAATGTCCTGCAGTTCATCAGTCGACAGTAACCAACCGATCCCTTTTTCCTGCTTGCCAAAATAACCGGTTGCAAGGTATTCTTTATCTTCTGTCATCAGCCGGAGTAAGGCACCGGCTTCTTTAAGATGACTGGTTTTTTGAAACAATTCTTTGTACAAAAAGGGTTGTCCGTCTTTGATTTGTTCGATGGCTGTCGTTTTGACGACAACCGGATAGATTTCACGTGGCACACGAGTTCCTCATTTCTGATTGTGGATAAGTTCAGTTATTATACCATAGGGTGAGTTATCCACATGTGGATAATTAAAATTCGCTCTCTAGATACATGATGATTCTGTTGATAAGCCCTTCGAAAATATACAAGTAATTACTCGTTACTTCATGTTTTCGATCTAGGCAACCCATTTATTATTTGCTATAATGAATTAAATTAGTATTGCGAAAGGACGTTCGTATTTATGGATATAAATAGAAAAATGAACACGATTGAATTGTTTGCCGGTGTCGGTGGATTTCGGGTTGGTCTAGAAAAAGCTAACCCTGATTTTTTCAATGTCGTATGGGGGAATCAATGGGAGCCATCAAAAAAAGCACAGGATGCGTTTGATTGTTACGCATCAAATTTCGATGAGGGAATCCATTCTAATGAAGACATCACTAAAGTCAGTGACGAATCCTTTAAAAATCTAGACGCTAAATTAATCGTCGGAGGATTCCCTTGCCAAGATTATTCTGTGGCCAGAAGTCTTTCGGGTGAAAAAGGAATTCAAGGTAAAAAAGGCGTACTATTTTGGGAAATCCGACGTGTCATTGAAGCAACTGCTCCACGATATGTCCTATTGGAAAATGTAGACCGACTTTTAAAATCACCTGCAAGCCAAAGAGGTCGTGATTTTGCGGTCATGTTAGCGACATTCCGTGACTTGGGATATAAAGTAGAATGGCGTGTCATCAATGCGGCTGAATATGGACAAGCACAACGTAGAAGACGTGTATTCATCTTCGCGACTAGAAATGATACTGGATTTTCTAAAGAACTTGACTCATATGAATCAGAGGACATCTTGTTTGAAAAAGGATTCTTCAGTCCTGCCTTCCCGGTAAAACACGAAGTAATTAAAAACAGAAAACTAATCGGAAAGTTACCTGAAGACCTTGTAGAAATATCAGATAGTTTTTCTGCTTCTTTTCATAACTCGGGTTACATGCATGACGGAAACTTCTATTCGATTCATACTGAGCCCGTTTTCGAGAAGCCGATTTTACTGAGAGATATCCTACAACCAGAAGAAACTGTGCCGGATAAGTTTTATCTCAGTGAAAGTGCAATTGAAAAATTCAATTTCTTGCGTGGTGCAAAAAAAATCGAAAGAACCTCAGTCGACGGACATAAGTACATCTATTCTGAGGGTGGCATGTCAGAAATCGATGACTTGGACAAACCCGGACGGACGATGTTGACGAGCGAGGGGACGACGAATCGAAGTTCTCATGTCGTTGAAGTAAATGGTAGAAGACGCTTCTTGACGCCTCTTGAGTGTGAGCGTCTAAACGGTTTTCCTGATAATTGGACGAACACGATGAGTGATCGCATGCGTTATTTCTGTATGGGGAATGCTTTAGTAGTTGGTTTGATTGAGCGAATGGGAAAAAGAATTGAACAACTTGAACTCAAGCATGTCGAAGAAATTCCGTTACAAGAAAAATTGTTTTTGAATAATTGATATCGTAGATGCCCTTGATGCACATCAAGAGCATCTTTTTTGTTTCCTTACTCTACGGAGATGGGAAAAGACAATGAAAACTATGGCTGAGGAGGTCGAGTGACATGGTCGTTAAAAACAAGAATCTAAGCAAAGTACATGGCAAAGATACAAAAATGGAAGTGAAGGTGAGAAAAGAATTATGGCATCGTGGACTGAGGTATCGAAAAAATTATAGAAAATTGTTAGGAACACCTGACATTGCATTCCCAAGCATCAAGCTAGTGATTTTTCTGGATTCTTGTTTTTGGCATGGATGTCCGACTCATTACAAGGAACCTAAATCGAATGTAGAATTCTGGAGAAACAAAATCAAACGTAATCGTGAACGAGATAAAGAACAGACTGAGCATTATCTATGTGAAGAATGGACGATATTGAGATTTTGGGAGCATGAGGTAAATAAGGATTTTAATCGTGTCATTGAAGAAATCATAAAAACCCATACCGAATTATCTGAGCATCATGGCATAGATGCTGAAAGTGAAGTGGAAGAATTTCTCGAGCAAGATATTGATTTCGGAAATCCTTGTGATTGATGTGAAGAATGCGGAGTTCATGGATTTCAATAGTTTAACCAAGCAATAAAGACTTGTTGGATGTAAAATGTAATTTATTAGTACATTTTTCAATTAGGAGGTCTTTAGATGAGTGAGTATAAATACGATACAAGTAACCCTGAAGACATTGAACGCTATGCAAAAGGGTTGGTAGGAAAAAGTTTCCGGGAAGTGATGCCTGAAGCTATCGAAAACAAAGCATCAAGAGGGAATTTAGGTACCTTGTTGGAAGAACATTATTTCGGATATAAGCCGAATTCCAATGCTGCGCCTGATTTTGAAGACGCGGGCGTCGAATTGAAGGTCACTCCCTATAAGGAATTGAAAAAGGGAAAGAAGTTTTCAGCTAAAGAACGTCTCGTCTTGAACATCATCAACTATCAGGATGTTGTGAAAGAAGAGTTTGATAAAAGTAGTTTTTATTACAAGAATAAATTATTGCTACTCGTTAATTACCTTTGGAAAGAGGAGTTAGAACGATTAGATTATCCCATCACGCATGCACAGCTGTTCCAATTCCCGAAAGAGGATTTGGAAATCATAAAGGCGGACTGGGAGTACATCGTCGAGAAAATTAAATCGGGCGAAGCTCACCTTCTCTCGGAGGGGGATACGAGTTATCTAGGAGCATGTACGAAAGGTGCGAATAGTAAAAGTTTACGCGTGCAACCATATTCAGACCAACTAGCGATGCAGAGGGCCTTTTCTTTAAAGGGGTCTTATATGACTGCGATATTGAATCAGTACATTCTTAATGATGTCACTACATATAAAAAAATGGTCGGCAGTTTAGCGGGACTACGCTTAGAGGAATGGATAGTCAAGAAAATGGATGAATTCAAAGGTATGAGTGTCGATTCCTTGAAAAGTCGATTCAATCTAAAATCGGACGCAAAATCAAAATTTGCGATGTTGGCATCCAGAATGTTGAATGAATCCTTTGATGATGCTGAGAAATCTGAAGAGTTTTTAAAGGCAAAGATTAAGTTAAAGACGATGAGGATTGGTTTGAACGGGAAACTGAGAGAAGAGATGTCATTCCCGACATTCAAATATACGGAAATAATTAAAGAGACATGGGAAGAGTCTGAGTTGAGAACGATGTTTGAAACGACGAAATATCTGTTCGTGGTGTTCAAAGAGGTGAGTAAAGATAACTACATATTTGATCGAGTTGTAATGTGGAATATGCCGATTGAGACGTTAGATACGGAAGTCAAAGAAGTATGGGAAGAGACGGTTCGCAGAATTAAAGAGGATAAAGCTGACAGCCTTCCTAAAAAATCGGAGTATACCGTTTGCCATGTCAGACCTAAAGCACAAGATAAATTAGACACTTACCCGACACCTTTTGGTGGAGCCGAAACAAAGAAATGTTTTTGGCTGAATCGTGAGTTTATATTCGATATCATCAAGAAGCATGAATGAAACTAATTCTAAAACAAGGCTGGTCTCGCTAAAGTAAAATCATGTGAATGGATATTTTTCAGAACTTCTTTTGATAAAAAATTCACCCATTTCAATCAATCGCGAATTGAATGGGTGAAAAATAATGCTAGATTTTTACCTTTCCAACTCAACAACTGCCTCTAACGAGACCTTCACATTACCCGCCAGTGCACGTGTAATCATACACGAACCTTCCGCTTTTTCAGCCAGACGGCGTGCTTTCGTCAAGTTCGCTTCTGTCGTCTCTGCCGGTAGAATCAAGGTCGGTCGGTGAATGATCGCGTCATAGGTGAAGACGCCGTTCGTGACGTCGACGATTCCTTCCGATTCCATCGTCAGGGACACTTTCGGAATGGTGTTCCGTTCAAGCATCGCAGCCAGTGTGATGATGTAACACGTTGCTGCTGCACCGAGCAACATCTCGTCCGGATTGGTACCGACACCGGGGCCATCCATTGCGTCCGGAATCGAAATCTTTGTTTTCAATTCGCCGGTCTCGATTTGACCGACATCATTGCGGTTGCCGGGCCAGTCTGCTGTCAGGTGAAAATGGTGTTTCATAGTAATCGCCTCCTGTTTCTTCATCATACGAGCCATTCTTCAATTTTTCGCCTAATCTGCTCAAAGCAAAACCACGCCAAGTCGAACTGGCGTGGTTTTGTTGTGTCAGCTGAAGATGTGATCGATTTGACGAATCTCGTCTTCCGTTAATTCGACATCAAGTGTCCGGATGGTATCCGTGACTTGATCAGCCCGTTTCGCACCCGGGATGATGGCGTCGATGCCGTCCTGTGCTAAATACCAGGCGAGAACGATGTGCGCGACTTCGGCATCTTTCGCTTCCGCAATCGGACGCAACAAGTCGACTTTTGCCAGATTGTCTTTGAATACATCCTCCTGGAACAACGGATCGTTTTTCCGAAGATCATCAAACTTCGTATCTGCATCATATTTTCCCGCAAGCAGACCGGCAGCAAGCGGGAAGTACGGTACGAATGAAATGCCATGTTCGCGGATATACGGTAAAATCTCTTTTTCGGCGTCACGTTTAAATAGATTGTACTCGCCTTGATAGACGTCGACATGACCGTCCTTATTGGCTTCTTTTAATTGCTCGAGCGAGAAGTTTGAGACACCGATTGCCCGGATTTTCCCTTCTGCTTTCAGCTCAGCAAGCGCCGCGACGGCTTCATCTTTTGGTGTATCTTCATCCGGGAAGTGAATGTAATACAAATCGATGTAATCTGTCCGCAGACGTTTCAGACTGTCTTCGACCGCTTGTTTCAAAAATTCGGGTGAGTTGTTCATGACAACTTTTCCGTCAACCAGTTGGTGGGCTCCTTTTGTCGCGAGAATGACTTCTTCACGTTCCACGGTTTCGCTCCACACTTCGCCGACCAATTCTTCCGAACGTTCCGGACCATAAATATAAGCCGTGTCGAGGAAGTTAATGCCGTTCATCAAAGCGACACGGACGAGATCACGACCGGCTTGCTCATCGAGGTTCGGGTACAGGTTGTGTCCACCGACCGCATTCGTTCCGAGACCGATTGGATTGACCGTTAAATTGGATTTTCCAAGTTTGACTGATTTGTTCATGACTGTTCCTCCTTAGACGATATCAAGTGGTTCTTTTTTAGTGGGTGCCGGGAATGCTTCATCGAGCGCTGCATATTCTTCGTTCGTTAACTCAACTAGCGCTGCTTTTCCGTTTTCTTCGACATGCTTAGCCTGTCCGGCTTTCGGGATCGCGATGACATCGCCGCTGCGAATCGCCCAGGCCAGTAGAATTTGTGCCGGTTTGACACCGTGTTCTTCTGCAAGACGTTCGACGGTCGGATGATCCAGCAGTTGTTCCCGTAAATCGCCGCCTTCCGCGAGCGGGCAGTACGCCATGACAGGAATTCCGTGTTGTTTTAACAGCGGCATCAATTCGTATTCGATGCCACGTGAACCGAGGTGATACAGTACCTGGTTGACGGCACACTGATCGCCGTTACGAAGTGACAACAGTTCCTTCATATCAGAGACGTCGAAGTTTGAGACTCCCCAGCGGCGGATTTTACCTTCTGCCTTTAACTGCTCGAGCCCGTCGACCGTCTCCTGAAGCGGAATGCTGCCGCGCCAGTGCAAGAGGTAGAGATCAAGGTAATCCGTTCCGAGATTTTTGAGCGACTGTTCGCATGCAGCCCGTAATTTTTCGCCGCCGGCATTATGCGGGTAGACTTTCGAGACGAGAAACACATCGTCACGTCGTTCTTTCAGTACCTCGCGAATCAGTTGTTCGGAAGCTCCTTCCCCGTACATTTCCGCTGTATCGATCAATTCCATCCCGCTGTCGAGTCCGACATGCAAGGCTTCGATTTCAGCCTGACGCTTACTTTGGTCTTCTCCCATACGCCATGTCCCTTGGCCAAGTGCCCGAACATGCGTCTGATCCGGAAGTGTTACGGTCTTTTGTTTCAGTGCCGCCAGTATGACGGTCCGTTCTGTCTCATTCATCTCAGTTCCTCCTTTAAAAAGCACAATAGTAGTGTTTACCACTGATGTGACAGAAAAAAACGTTTGCTTTCCAAATGAAAGGAAAGCAGACGCCATTACCAATGCTCGAGTAACGGTCCTTGTTGTCCATAAACAGGATCTGTCTCGGGACGTTCAACCTGGGCAATCCGCTTCAGGTTATCCGGTCGTTCACACGGATCACCGATCAAGGTGTCATAGTCTTGCCCATTTGGATAGGCACCAACGACTTGAAACTTCCGGCTTATGTGTAAAGCCTTATGACCTGTACCGGCAGGAAGGATAACGACATCGCCGGCCGTCAACGTAAAGGTTTTTCCGAGCGGTCCGCCTAATTGAATGCTCGCATGTCCTTCGAGAATACCGATGACTTCATGGGCGACACTGTGATAATGGTGAAAATCAAAAATCCCGTCCACCCAGCTGTTCTGCCAGTTGTGGGTATGAAACGTATCTTCAATAGAAGAAGGATCGTCAAAAACATGTCGATAAATAAGTACAGGTAAATTAGGGTTGTTGGGGATTTCGCCGTCATCCTCAAAATAAAAAGTCTCGACGTTCATAGATGAACTCCTATCTGATGTCAAAATGATACATTTTTTTACCCGAAATATAACTTCCTTAATCGTCCGAGCATCTTAATGGAGAATGGGAAAGGAAGGTGCTACGATACTTGAGTTAATGAAATTTTAAAGGAGGCTTTCCAATGATCGCCATTGAAGCAAAATTAGAAGTACAACCAGCAAAACGTCAAGAGTTTTTAGAAGCTACTAAAACGTTGATCGAAGGATCACGCTTGGAAGCGGGCAATATCAGCTATGACCTGTTCCAAAGCACGGAAGATGAAAATGTCTTCATGATGATTGAAAAATGGGAAGATCAGGCAGCAATCGAATCCCATAACACGAGCGCACATTTCGGGCAGTTCGTGGCATTTGCACAAACAGCGCTTGCGAAACCGCTTGATGTTCAATCATTTAACGCGTAAATTACATCCGAAAAACCTGACTGCGGTCGGGTTTTTTTGTTTTTCTCATTGATTTAATATATTACAAAAAAATTAAATGACGAAATAGACTGTTATTTTTTCCAAAAATAGGGCATTATCTTTGAAGAGACTTAAAAAATTAAAGGTATGTCAGGAGGCAAATGGATGAATGAACGAAAACCACAGGCAGATGCTTCGGAGCGCTCCTTCTTCAAGATGCCTCACACGTACGCGATTATCATGGGAATTTTACTGATTGCAGTCATCTTGACGTATACATTACCGGCCGGTCAGTTTGATCGCGAAAAGCAGGACGGACAAACGGTCGTCATTGATGGGACGTATCGTGCAGTTGAATCTGCACCCGTCAATTTCTTCGGTTTGTTTGAAGCCATTCCAAAAGGGATGGAGGCAGGTGCCGCCATTATCTTTTACATCTTTTTGGTCGGTGGTGTGTTTGGAATCATCCGGCAAACGGGCGCGATTGAATCCGGCATCAATCAATTGATTAATCGGTTCGGTCAAAAAGGGCATATCATGATCCCGATGACGATGTTCGTCTTTTCCGTTGCCGGTGCGACAATTGGAATGGCGGAAGAAACCATTATCTTCGTCCCAATCGGCATCATGTTGGCACGTGCCCTTGGTTATGACGCGATGACGGGAGCGGCGATCGTCAGTCTCGGTGCCGCCGTCGGTTTTGCCGGAGGGATGCTGAATCCGTTTACGGTTGGAGTCGCGCAGTCGATTGCGGAAGTTCCGTTGTTCAGCGGACTCGGTTACCGGACGGCGGTCTATCTTGTCTTTTTAGTCGTGACGATTCTTTACGTCATGAACTATGCGCAGAAAGTCAAAAAAAATCCGGAACAGAGTCTTGTGCATGACCTTGAGAAACATCGGAAACAAGAAACAACAGCAACTTTTTCTAAATTCTCGAAAAAACATCTGTTTGTTTTGGTTGTGCTTGTTGGTGGAATCACGCTAAACGTCATCGGCATCTTTGAGTGGGGCTGGTATTTGACGGAACTGACGGCTTCGTTCCTGATTATCGGCTTGCTCGCAGGAATCGTGACGATGGGTGTCAACCGGACATTCGAAAGTTTAATCGACGGAGCCAAGGCCGTTACGTTTGGTGCCTTGATCGTTGGTTTTGCCCGGGCAATCGTCGTCATTTTAGAAGATGGTCGGGTCATCGATACCGTGATTTACGGTTTGTCGAATGCCGTCGGTCAGTTACCGACGTCCCTTGCCGTCATCGGGATGTACGTCGTCCAATTGATTACGAACTTCTTTATCCCGTCCGGAAGCGGTCAAGCAGCAACGACGATGCCAATCATGGCGCCGCTTGCCGACTTGCTCGGAATTGAGCGGCAAGTCGCAGTCCTCGCCTTTCAGTACGGCGACGGTTTGACGAATATGATTTTCCCGACGAGTGCGCACTTGATGGCATTCTTGGCGATTGCCGGTATTCCGTACGAAAAATGGTTACGATTCGTCTGGAAACTGTTTGCGATTTGGATTGTCCTGGCATGTGGTGCATTACTGCTTGCAGTTGTCCTCGGAATTCAATAAGTACATCCCAAACCTTTCGTTCGAAATGAACGGAAGGTTTTTCACATGCAGGAAACGGGAATTCCTACGACGAACGGATACGTATGACAATCGAGGGGGATTTTAGACAGATGACATATTCAATCGTTGGGTATTGTGAAAAAGAACAGGCTTGGGGTGTAGCGGTTCAGTCCAAATTTTTAGCAGTCGGCAGTGCCGTACCGTTTGCGAAAGCCGGTGTCGGAGTGATTGCGACTCAGTCGTTTGCCAATACGACATATGGTCCGGAGGGGTTGCGGATGATTGAAGAAGGTAAGTCGGCGGACGAAGTCTTAAAACGGTTAACGGAAGCGGACGAAGGACGGGCGGACCGTCAAGTTGGTATCGTGGATGCATCGGGGAAAAGTGCGACGTTCACGGGAGAAGGCTGTAATGATTGGGCCGGCGGCATCGCTGGAAAACACTTTGCGGCACAAGGGAATATTCTCGTCGACGGCAATACGGTCAAGGAAATGGCGCGTGTGTTTGAGACGACAGAAGGACCACTGGCAGAACGGTTGCTTCGGGCACTTGCGGCCGGTCAGGCAGCAGGCGGAGATTCACGGGGCATGCAGTCTGCAGCATTGTTAGTCGTCAAAGAAGGCGGCGGTTACGGTGGTTTTAATGACCGGTACATTGATTTGCGTGTCGATGATCATGCGAGTCCGATTCAGGAACTGGAGCGGATTTATCAGTTGCATACACTCTATTTACAACCAAGTAAGCCGGAAGAAATTAAACCGATTGATGATGCGCTCGAATCGGAGTTGATGGATAAGCTGCTTGAACTCGGATACCGCGGTTCGTTTGCAGAAGCGTTCCGGACGTATCTGCATACGGAAAACTTCGAGATGCGGGAACAGACGGATCGGTCGATTGATACGCGGGTCCTCGCCTATTTACGGGCACAATGAAATAAGGCTGTTTCGACACGAGTCGAAGCAGCCTTATTTTCGTGAATCAACTTAATGTAGCGTGTGTCCGGACCGGTACTTTGTAGCCGGTCGCAATAAACCGTTCCAGTTCCGGCTCAGACTTGGCGTTCAGACCGACTGTTCCATCGCCCTTAATGGCGACATTTGTCAACCGGACGTGTTCGATGTTCGGACCAATCGTGATGCCGTGTTTGGCTGAATCTTCAATCCGGACATCAATCAGCCGGACGTCTTCTGCCCGGTTGTCTCCGCCGAAGACCTGGATATCCGTTTTCGCCTGACGGAAGCCGCTCATCTTGACCTGACTCAATGTGACGTTTCGGGCTTTGTATTGAATCCCGATCATCGGCTGTTCCTGATAATCATAATACGGATCACCGAGGACCGTGAAATCGTGAATGACGACATTTCGATAGGCAGAGACGATAAGAGCACGCGGCTTCGAGTTTTGATACAGCGGCGTATACAGCGGTGTCTGGGCAATCAGCCGGGTCGCAATGATGTTGTATGCCGTTTGGGACGTCGGATCCGTTGCTTGATGATGACCGATATGACGGAAGTTAAATGACCGGTGATCATCGACAGACAGATGCCCGACGATTTTAACGGTCGATGCGGCAGATGACGTCGCGTGCGCCTTGATTTCAAGACCGCCGAAGCAGCGGGTCGTCGCATTGTTAAATAACCAGACATCCCGGGAACCGTCATCGATCTCAATCCCGTTTGAGTTCGAGAAGCCGGCCGCATGGGCGCGTCCGCTCGGATCATGCATGAAACAGTTCGAGATGAACAGATGGTCACTGTGATGGGTCGTAATCCCGTCATCACCAAATCCGGATCCGGTCAGACCGTCGAACCAGATGAACGAACTGCTGAGATTGGCCCGTGCCCCGTCACCGTTATAGTTGTAGTACGGAGTTGAAATATCAAAGCAGTGTAATCCCGGATTGACCGCATCGACGTCAAAGACCCACCCGTACGTCACGTGCGCATAGGTCAAGCAACTCGAATGATTGCCCCACGTGCTACTTTTTTTGGCGTCACCGATCCGCTCGATGTTCCAATCCAGTGTCATCCGTTCAACGAGCAGATGATGATTGCCGAGTAAGTAATTTTGATTCGTAATCAACCGGCGTCCTTTCGGTGCCGCGTCATGCAGTTTTAAAATTGTCTGTCCTTTTCCGTCCCCGGTCAAAATCGTGTAACTCGGCAGGCGGATGCCGCGGACCAGATACGTGCCGGCCGGAACGTGGACTTGCCGGTGCCCGTCCGCGAGTGCTTCCTCAAAAGCGAGCGTATCGTCGGTCACGCCGTCACCGACCGCCCCATAGTCTTTGACATCGACTTTTTCGACGTTACTGATCAATTGCTCGAATTCATACGTCAGCCGTCCGAACCAGCTGGGCCGGACTTCATCTTGTTCACTGACGAACGCTTTCGTCAACGGAAGGATGTGTTTATCCCGATCCGTCAAAAAGAGCGGTGAAATCAAGGACCGGAGATACCGGCTCGGGTGAGGTGTACGGCGCGGCGCGACGAATGAGCTGTCTTTCATCAGTTGCTCCGCCCGGAAGACGGCCTCTTGATTTGATTTCGTTTCGGTATATTCTGCAATCAGTTGTCCGTTTTGATATGGATCATGTGTATGATCTAAGTTCAACATACTTGAAACCCCTCTCTAAAAATCACTTCTTTCCTTTTCCCGTCCCACTCCGGATTCAAGCTCTTTTCTTTAAAAAACAAAAAATTCCGATAATTAGGGTCAGACTCGTATATAATGGATAAAAATTACATTAACGAGGTGAGGACGTGCGCTTTCGAAGTCGATTGCTTATTTTGATAGGTGTGGTCATTTTAGGACTTGGCATCATAAAACCATTGGCTGAGGCAGGATACGGTGCTTTACAAAACGTCGAAGTGTTTCCGGGTGGTGGTCAGCAGCCGAGTTGTGTAAGCAACTGTGAATCTGAACCGTTGACGTTTTGGTGGTCGTACTTGTTTAAGAAAAAAGAATTACCGCCTGGACAAATTAAATATGGATATGAGACGGATGGACCAGGAGAAGGCGGTGGAAAACCAGAAAAAGAAAAATTCATTTCACTTGGATTTCATTCGTTTTCAAAAGGCGAAGGCAAAGAAGGCGAAAGTGGCTTTCCCTATCTATTGATCGCGATTAGTCTCGCCGGTTTGACCGGACTATTTCTGATTGTTCGGCGTTTCCGAAAACGAAAGAAATGGGACAATACTGAAAACGAGTTAGTACCACGTTCGGTTCGAATAAAAAAACGCCTGGGAGAAACGGAACCAAAAGACGAACTGCCGCCATTACCGGTCGAACAGGTCCGGCAACAGGTTGTCTTGTTTAACCGTCATCTTCCCCAAAAACTGAAGCGTCGCGAAACCGAGTCATTCCGGGAATGGTTTGCCCGGATCGGTTTTCAACCATCCCCTGAGTTGCGACAGCTGTATGAGGCGGTCCGCTATGATCCAAATCAATCGTCTGATGTGATGAAGACGTTGCTGACAGACATTGAACAGGACTTTTCCGATTATCTCGGACGATTCAAATGAAACCTTTTCGGACGGACAGGCGTACAGGTTAAAAGAACGTTATCAGGAAACGGGGGATTGAAGAGATGTATTTAGCAGATGCTGTGAAGCTAAAAAGTATCTTACGGAAGCAACTCGAACAGCTGGTCGAGGAAGTAGACCGGATTGCGTTTGTGGATCTCGAAAAAGGTGAGGCTTTGCCGACCGCTCAGGAACGCACGCTGCCGGATGTCGAGTCAGCGATGGATGAAGTCCGACGGGATATGCGGACACTCGATCGGTTAGTGTACGCAGCGAATTTGTCGACCATGATCGAGACGACGGAAGGTGAAATGCCTCTCGTCGAAGCGATTGAATTGGCAACGCAACTTCGGGCAAAGGCAACACAGTTCCAAGAACTTGCGGCCCGTCCGAAACGTGAATTCCAATACGGATTTGAAGGAACGACGGTCATTCGGCATGCCCTGTACGATCCGGATGCGTATCGGATTAAAGCGCAGGAAATCGAGCGGTCGGCACACCGGATTTCCAATGCGATCAACGCCGCCAATTACCGGACGGAGATTGATTTTGACGGGACACGTTATATGTGATCCTTGATCAGGTGAGACTCCTGATCAAGGACGGCGCTTTGACACAAACCTCTTCCAATCGGGAATTACGACGGCCACGGCACACCTATGACCACTGACCGATGACATGTTTACCTGTCACTCGTGACTACCTGCGGAAAACCAGTTTCCTTTCGTCAGACGCCAAAAACCGTGAATGCTTCGGCATTCGCGGTTTTTTTCATGGCGATCCGATCAAAACAGGTATGCCCGGGACAGTGTTTGGGTATAACTTACTGGAAGTCATTCATGAAGGAGGACTGGAAGATGAAAGAGACATTTAAAGCATTCGTCGTTCGGGAACAGGACGAGGAATTTACGGGAGCACTGGAAACGAAGCACATTGCCGACTTGCCCGAAGGAGATGTCATGATCCGCGTCGACTATTCCTGCATCAATTATAAGGATGCGCTGTCGGTTACGGGCAACCGGGGAGTGACGAAAGAATATCCGCATACACCGGGAGTGGATGCAGCAGGGCATGTCGTCGCGTCAACTGATCCGCGATTTCAAGAAGGCGAAGCGGTTGTCGTCAACGGGTTCGATTTTGGAATGAATACGTCCGGTGGTTTTCAAGAGTACATACGCGTTCCGGGAGACTGGATCACACCATTGCCGGACGGATTCACGACCTTTGAAGCAATGGCTTACGGTACAGCAGGATTAACGGCTGCTCAATCCGTCGACGAACTTTTGCAACGGGTCAAGCCGGAGGACGGACCGGTTCTCGTGACCGGTGCGACCGGGGGTGTCGGCAGCATTGCCGTTGCGCTTCTGCTGAAACTGGGATTCGTCGTCCATGCCGTCACCGGCAAAGAAGCGGAAGTCGATCGGTTGAAACAGGAAGGCGTGACAGAAGTCTTATCCCGGCAATCGTTTTTGGATGAGACGGCCCGTCCATTGAAAAAAGGTATATATGCCGGCATCATCGATACGGTCGGAGGACCGTTGCTTGCCTCCGTCATTCGCTCTGTTCAATACGGTGGACTGGTTACGACATGCGGGAATGTCGGAGGCGCCGAGATGACGTTGACGGTGTATCCGTTTATCTTACGGGGGGTTCGGTTGATCGGGATTGATGCTGTTCAACTTCCGATTGCTGAACGGGTGCGTCTGTGGCATCAACTGGCGAATGACTGGAAACTGCCGATTCAGGAGTGGGTCGATACAAAAAGCCTGAGTGAGATTTCAAACGTCGTCGCGTCACTTCTTGACGGAACCCATCAAGGTAGAACTGTCATCGAAATTTAACCACTGCCGGCACAGCATTCGGTGGTATAGTGATTAAAAAAGTGTCTAGGTCAATTCAGGAGGAACAATAGATGAGTCAAAATGAACAACAGAAAGAACAAGAACGGTTATCCCGGAAAGAACGCCGGAAGCAGAAGCGGAATCGCCGGAGCGTTGCGTTGGGCGGTATTTTGGCGACTGTCCTGATTGTCGGCGGATGGGGTTATATGGTGTCGACGAATGATGCCAGCCAAGCGACGTCGACCGTCGAGTCACCGAAAACGACCGGAGGCGAACAAGAGAAAGAAGCGAAAGATACGAAAAAATCAGCGTCGGCTGAGCAAAAGAAAAAAGAGAAGAAAGCCAAGAAAAAGACGGATAAACCAGAAATCAGCCAAGCTGCATGGGTCACGCGTCCTTTTGCGGATGTCTATCAGGATGCCAATCGGAGTAGCGTTATCTATAAAGCTGATTTAGGGGATGTCTATGAAATTTTAGATGTGGAGAACGGGATGGTTCACTTGAAATTGAGTGATGCTGTCGAAGGTTATATTCCGGAAACAGATGTCCGGATGGATGTTCCGTCGTCCGTCAAAGACAAGACATTGCTTGAGACATTATCACAAGTCGTTGCCAATCAACCAATCGAGAAGCCGGAACAATACCTCGGGCAGCCGCTCGAAAAATTCGAAGCGAAGTACGGTAAGCTCGGGAATACGCAAAAAGATGCCGTCAACACGTATCACTTCTCAAATGCGGGTTATCTGCTTGTCGTATCCGACGGAATCGTCGAAGCGATCGACTGGACGAATGCATCAGCCTCCGGTCTGTCGGCTTTAGGGGAACCTGTCGTTGAAACGAGTTACGGTACATGGTACCAGGGTGAGAAATTACAATTGAAAGCTTTCCCGGACAATGGATCAA
Source organism: Exiguobacterium sp. PvP048 (assembly GCF_040549175.1). Taxonomy (NCBI): domain Bacteria; kingdom Bacillati; phylum Bacillota; class Bacilli; order Caryophanales; genus Exiguobacterium; species Exiguobacterium sp. PvP048. Next base: position 130,704 of record NZ_JBEPSU010000005.1, read on the forward strand.
CGCGACTTCGTCTCGCGCGTGACCCAGGGAAATAAACCGGAACGGTCTGTTTTTGACAGATCGTTTTTTTTCGTAAAAAAAACCTCCCGAGTCATGGACTCAGGAGGTCGAAAATCCTTGGGAGGAAGTTTTCTTAGTAGACGCCGACAGCATCAAATGATTTCGCTGCTGCTGTTGCTTCTGCACTTGTCGAACCGTAAAGGTCTTTCGCTGATTGAACGACTGCTGCGCGGAGCGAGCTGAAGTTCGAGTTCGGAGTCAAGTAAACGCTGAGGGCACGGTAGTAGATTGCGCCGAGTTTCGGTACGCCGACACCAGTGACTGTGACACCAGTGTGTGTTCCACCGTTACCGAGAAGGTAAGCGGCTTTGTTGACGATACCAGAGTTCGTGTGGACACCACCGTTATCCTGTGTACCTGTGTAGCGTTTTGAGTAGTGGTCCGGATCGCCGTAAGCAGCCGGGTTAGACATCGAACGGAGTGCGTCGCCGCTGACACCAGGTGTATAGATGTCTTCTCCTACAAGCCAATCGAAGTTCGATCCGACTGAGTATTCAGCAACTGTTCCCATGATATCGGAAACCGCTTCGTTGATGGCACCCGACTCATTTTGATAGACGAGTCCAGCTGTGTATTCTGTGACGGCATGCGTCAATTCGTGGGCAACAACGTCAAGTGCGCCAGAGAGGTATGTGAATGTTGAACCGTCTCCATCACCATAGACCATCTTCGTTCCATCCCAGAACGCATTGTTGTAGCTCGTTGAATAGTGGACTGAAGAGTTAAGTGCAGCACCTGCGTTGTCATAACTGTTGCGGCCGTATGTGTTTTTGTAGAAATCATACGTTTTTACTGCATTAACTTGCGCGCTGACAGCGGCACGGTCGTATGTTGTATTGAATTGGTTATCAAGATCCGCCCAAAGCGAACCTGGAAGCGTGTTACGTTTTTTTGCATCGTACGTGTAGATCCCTTTACCGCGTGTCGAATCTTGTAAGTAGTAGTAAGAACCGCTCTTCACTGTGTTGAAAGTGGCAGTAGTTCCGAGAACCGTAGTACCTGTACCGACAGAAGTCGTTCCGGTAACTGTGTTGACCGGTTTTGCGTGAGCGAGTTGGTCGTATTTATTAAGAACTTTACCTGAATTCGCATCGATGAAGTAAGTCCAGCGTGACGGCTCTTTGCCGGCGAGGACAGTTGATGTGACTTTGTAAGCATAGACCGCGTCGTCTTTGACTGGATAGATGACGAGTTCTGCTTTAGGAGCCACTTCGAATTCTGTTGCTTTGATGGCTTTTTGATAAAGTTTAAGTGCTTTTTTCTCAGAGAGTGATGCTTTTTTAGCGAGACCAGGTTTCCCTTTGACGTTGATTGCATCATTTACGACTGCTTTCAAAGTACCGTCTTTCGCAACGTTACCGACGACGACACTACCGAAGACCGGGACGCCATCCACTTCTTGTTGGAGACGTACGATGTTAGATGATCCATCTTTTTGGACATCTTGGACAGAGAAATCACCTTTTTTGTTGACGTACTCTTTAACGATTGATTCAGCTGGTTCTGATGATGCTTTCGTCAGTTTACCGGCTTGAAGACCTTCTGCTCCGACGACTGTAGGAACGACAAGTACACTTGCGACAAGCGATGTAGCGAGAAACTTTTTCAAAATAAATCGCCTCCTTGTTTGGGTTGAGTCTAACTATGCCAAAGAAAGGATAAAACGAGAATAAGCCGTTCGCATTAATTAGAATTTTCTGAATATAGTACTTAATACCCGGACTGAATAGTTAAGTGACAGAAAAAAATAAGGAATGACAGAAAAAAACCGCTCAAGAGAGCGGTTTTAAAGGATACGTTGATAGAGATGATGTGTATTGTCACGTGTCTCGTCAATTTTAAAATTCAGCGGATCCAGTGTAATACCTTGCTTCTGCGCAAAGCGCTGCATCTTCTCGAACGATTTCCAAATCTCAATGTCAGGCCCTTCATGTTTCCAAAAAATATAACGGGCAGGAGGAATGTGATGTCCTTTCATCCCTTTAGGAATATGCTCAAGCGATTCTACCGGAAGACCGATACACTGCATATGTTTTGTCCCGCGTTGTCCAAGTGACAAATCAAGTGGATAACTTCCCGGTTCAGCGGGAATTTCATGCGAGCGTCGTGAAAATTCACGCCACAGTTCCGGCATGAGTGTATGCAATTCATTTTCTTCGCATGTCAAACCAAGTCCGACAACATACAATTCGTGACGATCGACAATTTTAGGGTGCATAAGAAACTCCTTTCATGAAAATCAAGAGGCAGTGATGACAGGAGGTCTCTTCAAATCAAGAAACAGTTGTGTAAAGGAAGCATCCCATTGTGTCCCGCTACCTTCTTCCAAAATGGCGAGTGCTTTTGCAACGGGCATTCCTTTCCGGTAAGGTCGATCGGATGTCATCGCGTCATAGGCATCAGCAATCGCCATGATCCGTCCGAAGACAGGAATCGATTCTCCCGCCAAACCTTCTGGATAACCTTTCCCATCGTAACGCTCGTGATGGTACTTTACCCCAGGAAGAATCGGTTGTAACTTCTCCGGGAGATGAACTTGCGATAAAATATGCACGCCGATGACGGGGTGTTGTTTGATTTTATCGAATTCCTCACCAGTTAAGCGTCCTTCCTTCAAGAGAACATCATCCCGGATTCCGATTTTTCCAATGTCGTGTAAAAGAGCAGATTTACGCAACAGCTCGACTTGATCGTCGGCCAAGCCGGCGGCCCGGGCAATCTCAACCGAATATTCCGCAACACGTAAGGAATGTCCGGCGGTATAAGGATCCCGGGCATCCAGTGTCGCAGCAAACAAGGTAAACAAACTATCGAGTAACTGCTCATTTTCCTGATCACGTCCTTGGATACCTTCGACCATCAGGTTAAAGCCGCCAACCAATTGAGAGAATTCATCGGAAAAAGGATTGTTGATCGTATTCAGCTGACCCGACTCAATCTGGGCAACTCCTTCTTGCAAAGCCAAAATCGGTTTTTGGATATTTTCATATAGAAGCAAACTGCAAAATGTCGCAAGACAAAGGATGACGATTAAGATTAAGGTCGACCAACTCCAGTAGGAGCGCAGGCTCTCGTTCTCTGTCAGCTGGACGGCAGAAGCGAGAACGAACAATAAAATCGGGAAGACACCAATGATCAGTGTACTGATTAACATTTTTTGCCGGAGGCTGATGAAGTCCTTTTTGGTCAGGATAAGCTCACCATGACCATATTGTTGCGATTGAACCGTTAATTCTGCCAACATGGATTCCGTGACACGATACGTTAAGAAAAATTCGATCAAAGCATGCAAGATGGCAACGAGAATGGCACCGAAGCAAGCAAGACCGATCAGATAATACGGCATTTCGAGCCATTGGAAATGAATGGCGAGTGCCGTTAAGGAAGAAGAAGGAATCGATAATCCCAGGAAATGAGGTCCGAGTATCCGTTTGATGGTCAGTAACGGAAAACGGTGAGTCGTCCGAAAAGCAGCAGTAAGTTGTGCTTGGCTTGGAGTCGATGTCTGGAAGAACTGATAGAGCGGACGCATATGTTTTCGATAGATCGTATATTCGAAGCTGAACATTAAAACAACAGAGAGAAACATGATTGTCAGCAAAGTTACACGTTCTCGTGCATCGAATGTCAACGTTTCGAAAATAAATAGACAGCCGACGCCGAAAACAGCGACAAAGGATCCAATCAAGTAATTTTTCAAAAGTTGTCGTTCGAATTTTTGGAGATGTGTCATGAGTTGCCTCCTTTTTGAATTAAGTCATGTATGTAGCGTATCGCGATACGTAACCGACAATCTGTTCTCTTTTAAAAAATGAGGGGAACGATTGATGAACGGTTTATTATTAATATCGGTCAATTTCCGTAAAAATGAACTAAATTCCAAAAATAGGTATAGTTACAAAGTACTAATTGTTCTAAAAGTAATTGATTAAGCAACTAAAACAATATATGATTTGAATATTCAGAAAAGTTATCTCAGTCATGCTTTTCACTACTACATAGGGGGTCAGTTCACGTGGGAAAAAAGAAACAGCTTAGCTTAGCCGTCTTATCCGGAATCACGGCAGCCGCATTTGCCGTTGGTCCAGTTTTACCTGGTGGGAAGGTAAAATCTGTTGAAGCTGCTGAAAAAGCAGTAGCCGGTGCACCGATGGATTTAAACACGGTTGATCAGGAACGTCTATTGAAAGTGCTTGAAAAACGTGGGGTCGTCTCAAAAGCAGCATCTGCAGCAGAAAAACAAAAAGCCGTTCAAAAGTATCTTGATAAAAAAGCAAACGGGAAACCGGAAGCCGATCATGATCATGAGACGGAAAAAGAAGCGAAATTTGATCAAAAAACAAAGGATTTCTTGACGAAACAGAAAGATCAACTGGCGAAACAACTCGCTAAAAATCACAATAACTACAAAAAAGGTAAAAAAGATGGGTTTGTCAAAGTCGATAAAGCCAAACAAGCAGCTTACAATGGTGCTACCCGCACAGACAAAGTACTCGTCTTACTTGTCGAATACAGCGACTTCAAGCATAACAACGTCGTTCAAGAACCGGGATACATGTATTCGAACGACTTTAACCAAAAACATTATCAAGACCTGATGTTCGGGGATAAAGAATTCGAGCTGTTCAACGGCGATAAGGTCAAGACGTTCAAACAATATTACGAAGAACAATCCGGCGGCAGCTACTCAGTCGACGGGAAAGTATCGAACTGGTTAACAGTACCGGGGACCGCAAAAGATTATGGTTCAGACAATCCGAAAGGCGGCAATGATAACCTTCCGGGGGCAAAAGGACCACGCGGTCTCGTTAAAGATTCGTTGAATGCAGCTGTAAAATCCGGCATTAACCTGGCAGAGTATGATCAATTTGATCAGTACGATTTAGACGGTGACGGCAACCAGAATGAGCCGGACGGTCTCGTCGATCACTTGATGATTCTTCATGCCGGAACAGGACAAGAAGCAGGCGGCGGTACACTCGGCGACGACGCAATCTGGTCGCACCGTTGGACACTTGATGGAGTTTATCCTGTTGCGAATACAACTTCAAATTCTACAAACTGGGGCGGCAAGATGGCAGCCTTCGATTATACGGTTCAACCGGAAGACGGTGCAGTCGGCGTCTTCGCTCACGAATTCGGACACGATCTTGGACTTCCGGATGAGTATGATACACAGTATACAGGTCAAGGTGAGCCGGTTGCTTCATGGTCGATCATGAGTGGCGGTAGCTGGAACGGTAGAATTGCCGGAGCAGAACCGACAAGCTTCTCACCACAAAATAAAGAGTTCTTCCAAAACGTCATGGGCGGGAACTGGGCGAACATCCAGAACGTTGATTTCGATTCACTTTCAAAAGCGGGAACGGCTTCATACCTCGATCAAAGTGTCACGAAATCAAAAAATCCTGGAATCATCAAAGTGAACTTACCGAAAAAGCCGGTTAAAGGAATCGCTCCAGCTTTCGGTAAAAAGTATTACTACAGCACAAAAGGGAATGATCTCCACACGTCAATGACGTCACCGGAGTTTGATTTGACGGCTGCGACATCTGCGAAGTTTGACTACAAAGCATACTTCGATGTCGAATTCGATTATGACTTCTTGAAAGTCACAGCAACAGCTGGCGGCGTATCAAAAGTAATCGATGTCATCGGTGACGAGGATACGGACGGCGATCAACGCGCTGAATCTTCAAAAGGTGCATGGGTCGACAAATCATATGACCTCAGCGAATTTGCCGGTAAAAAGGTTACATTGACGTTCGACTACACAGGGGATGCCGGTCTTGCCCTCGATGGTTTTGCGCTTGATAACGCAAAACTGACAGTCGACGGAAAAGTCGTCTTTGAAGACGATGCAGAAGGTACTCCGAAATTTAAATTGGACGGTTTCGTGGCTTCGGATGGTTTCAGCTATGCGGACAACGCATACTACCTCGAATGGCGGAACTATGCAGGCTCAGATAAAGCACTTGAGCATGCACGTGGCGTGAAATACAACACGGGTCTCGTCGTTTGGTATGCCGATAGCAGCTTCACAGACAACTGGGTTGGCGTTCACCCAGGTGAAGGATTCCTCGGTGTCGTCGATTCACATCCAAAAGCAATCGTTGGAACACTCAAAGGACAACCAGTCGTCACAGAAAGCACACGTTACCAAATCGCGGATGCGGCTTTCAGCTTCGACAAAGCACCAGCATGGCTCATCGACTCGCCATCACGTGGTCTTTACGATTACAAAGGACTTTCTGGCGTAACGAAGTTTGATGATTCTAAATCGTATATCGATCAATTGATTCCGGATGCAGGAAAACTGCTCCCGAACAACGGTCTTAAAGTACAAGTCATCGGTGAAGCGAAAGATAACTCTGCTGGAGCAGTCTGGATCCACCGTTAAGAAAAAGGAGCAGGTTCGGAGCAATCCGAATCTGTTTTTTTTAGTTCGAAAAGTGGAATCAATTGGTAAAATATTGGTCAGACAACTTGACTTTTAAAGCGCAATCATTTTATACTGACGTTAGCTTAATATTGTTATTGTCACTACTGATTCACATTGCGTCACGAACAATCTTTTCGTCGCTCCATGTATTTCGGGACAATAATGAATTTCTTTCATATGCGCGGCATATGTATTAAGTAATTTATTTTTGGAGGTTGTTCCCATGAACACAGGTAAAGTAAAATGGTTTAACGCAGAAAAAGGTTTCGGTTTCATCGAAGTTGAAGGCGGAGAAGACGTATTCGTACATTTCTCAGCAATCACTGGTGAAGGTTTCAAATCACTTGACGAAGGTCAAGAAGTTGAATTCGAAATCACTGAAGGCGCACGTGGAGCACAAGCTGCTAACGTCGTAAAACTTTAATCTTAACTTTTCAATCGTCCTTTTTCGAAAGGGCGATTTTTTTAATGAGTTAATATCTTTAATTCAAGATATATGTGCGCTATACTGACGATACAAACTATTCATTCAGAAAAGGACGTGGCAAACATGGAATTACTCGGTATTCATCATGTATCCATTTTAACGGGGATGGCAGAACGCAACTATCAATTTTATACACAGGTTCTCGGGATGCGTCTGATCAAAAAAACGGTCAATCAGGATGATACGACGTCATATCATCTCTTTTACGGAGATGCGGAAGGCAATCCGGGAACGGATCTGACGTTTTTTGATATCCCGCATTTAGGGACCGGTGTACCCGGTGCGTCAAGCATTTCGTCGACATCACTCCGTGTCAAAACAACAGCGTCCCTTCAGTTTTGGAGAGACCGCTTTATACAACAAAGCGTGGACCATGATGCGATTGTCGAACGGGCGGGGCGTCAGACGCTGGCGTTCCGTGATCAGGAAGGAACCCGGTTGATTCTTGTCGCAGAAGACGGCGAACAGGGGGTCGCAGGAGGTGTGCCATGGAAACACGATGAGATTCCGGCTGAACATGCCATCGTCGGCTTAGGTGCCGTGACGCTGACCGTCAATGATCCGGAACCGACGGCTCTTGTCTTAACGGAAGTCCTCGGCTTTAAGAAAATCGGCAGTTATCCATCGCTGGCCGGTGATTTTGCGGAGATTGATGTCTACTCGACGGGACAAGGCGGAATCGGGGCAGAAGTGCATCTCGAAGCTCGTCCGGATCTCGACCGGGAACGTCTCGGACGTGGCGGCGTCCACCATGTAGCGTTCCGTGTCCCGAACAGTGAAGAGTATGACTTATGGGTGAAACGATTGAAAGAATACCGTCTGCCAAACTCAGGGAAAGTCGACCGTCACTATTTCCAGGCGCTCTATTTCCGCGAACCGAATCATATTTTGTTTGAATTATCGACGGATACACCGGGATTCGCAACGGATGAATCGGTCGAAACGCTCGGCGAGACATTGGCACTTCCACCGTTCCTTGAGCCAAAGCGCCAAGAGATTGAAGCCCGTCTTCGCCCACTCGAAATCTGACAATCCTGTGACACAGGTCACAGACTGACGGGCGTCCCGTATACTAAAGACAGGAACCAGAAAAAAGGAGTGACGGGATGTTAGGAACTACGTTAGGTCAATTTCGATTGATTGCGATTTTAGAAGGTATTTCATTTTTAGTCTTACTGTTGATTGCCATGCCCTTAAAGTATATGGCAGGCATTCCGGAAGCCGTTTCCGTCGTCGGAGCCATGCACGGTGTTTTATTCGTCATGTATGCGCTATGGCTTGCTGTCGTTAAATTCAAATACCGTTGGTCGTTTGTAAAAGCAGGGATCGCCTTTATCGCTTCGTTCATTCCATTCGGGACATTTGTACTCGATCGAAAGTTAAAACAGGAAGCAACAAACGCGTAAATTGTGTATACTAGAAAAAGCACGGCTGTGGATAACTGTTTTTGTCGATTCGAAGCAGGTTATCCACAGCTTTTTTCTGTGGATAATTTTTAGGAGGATACTATGTCAACATTTGAAGCACTACACATTCAAGAACAATGGGTCAAGAAATTACAAAAACAAGGCATCAAACAACCAACGCCGATTCAAGAGCAGGCGATTCCGCATTTGCTCGCCGGTCGTGATTTAATAGGAAAAGCGCAAACCGGAACAGGGAAGACACTGGCGTTTCTTCTGCCGATTCTCGAACAAATCGATTTAGAGAGCAAAACGGTTCAAGCGTTGATCGTCGCACCGACACGTGAACTCGCACGTCAGATTGCAGATGAAACACACAAGTTAATCCGGAACATGGAAGATATCCGTGCGCTGGCTGTATACGGTGGACAGGATGTCTTCAAACAAATCCAACGTCTCGGTCGCATGCCACAAATCATCATCGGGACACCGGGTCGGATTTTGGATCACGTCGGTCGTGGAACACTTGATTTGAGTGAATTGAAGACGCTTGTCCTGGATGAAGCGGATCAGATGCTGCAAATCGGATTCTTACCGGAAATCGAAGATATCATCGCAGCAGCACCGGTTGATCGTCAGTTCGTCATGTTATCAGCAACGATGCCGGAAAAAGTCGAGCAACTCGCGAAAACGTATTTGCGTGATCCGATTGAAGTCCAAGTCGAGGCAGAAAAAGTAACAGTCGACGCCATCGAACAGTTCGTCGTCGAAACGACGGATCGCCGGAAACAGGCGACACTCCGGACGATGCTTGACGAGATGCGTCCGTATGCCGCAATCATCTTCTGCCGGACACAACGCCGTGTCAGCAAGCTGAATGAAGAATTACAGATGCAAGGGTATCCGACGGATGAATTGCACGGTGGTTTGACACAAGGGAAACGTGAAAAAGCGATGGCGAAGTTCTATCAAGGAAAAACACCATTCCTGATTGCAACAGACGTTGCATCACGTGGTCTTGACGTGACGGGTGTCACGCACGTCTTCAACTACGATTTACCGGACGATGCGGAAAGTTATGTTCACCGGATTGGTCGGACAGGCCGTGCCGGAAACGACGGCGTAGCGATTTCAATCGTTACCCCACGCGACGGCCGCAGTTTCCGTGATATGGAACGCGAACTGGGTGTCGAAGTGACACCGATTGTCGTCGAACTTTCGGATGAAATGATTCGTGCACAGCACGATCAAAGCAAAGGAACGAAAAAACCGGCGGAAGGCCGCGGTAACACACGCCGCTCGAGCAACCGCCGTCCGGGCCGTGATCATCATAAATAAGTAAGTGAAAATCCCCTTTTCTCCATGGATTATTTGGAGGAAAGGGGATTTTTTATTTGGCGTATACCATCTGTCCGCCGAGATGACCGGTATAAGCGAGTAAACCGCTTCCGACGATTGCGACGAGCAGGCTTAGCATAAGCATTGTTTTTTTGTTGGAACGGTAGCCGAGCAACAGGAGGACAAAGGCAATTCCAAAGGCAACGAGGCTGAACAAGGCGAAATTTTCATGATTCGAGATGGCCGCGTGTGTTGCACTGCTCAGATTGGTTTCTGCATATTCTTCAGCCCCGTCACCCGATAAATACGCTGCGACGCCGGACAGCAGACCGGCAAATAACGTGATGAGGACAAATAATTTTAACTGGACCCATTTGAAACTGAACAGTAATAAGAGTGTTGCGAACAGTAAAAGAGCAATCGGTGCATGAACGAGCAGGGGATGAAGCGGTACGCCACCTAACATAAGATAACCTCCTTGATAAGTAATGGAACATACTGTTACTTTAACCGGGTTATCTGACAGTTAGCTGACGGTCATTAAGAAATTGGAAAAAGAATCGTGAAGCGTGTTCCGGTTTCGGGTGTGGATTCAACAAAGATAGTGGCTTGATGTGCATCGGCAATCGATTTGGCGATGGCGAGCCCGAGCCCGGTTCCGGTACCATGGCGAGAGTGATCACCGCGGAAGAACCGTTCAAATATCTTATCGTAATTTTCCGGTGGAATGCCGATTCCGTGATCAGCGATGGTTAATCGAACATCGGTTGACGTCTGTTGCAGGTAAACTTCAATATTAGCATCGCTGTAGGCAGCGGCATTTTCTAGAAAGATCGTCAACAGACGGATCAACTGGTTAGGATCGCCCTTGATCAACAAATTGGGCGCGACAGATAAGGCCAATGTCCGGTCGACTAACGTATGTTTAAACCGTTCAGAAGTCTGTGTGACGAGTGTACTTAAATCAATCGGGCTCATGGATCCGGGTTGACCTTCCCGGGCCAACAACAGTAAGTCGGAAACTAAATACTGCATCGAGGCCGTCTCTGCCTTCAAATCCGATAAGATTGTTTTTCCTTCCGTGCTGAGCGGCTCGGTCTCGAGTAACTCGATGCCGCTGTATAAAATCGTCAGCGGCGTCCTTAGTTCATGAGAAGCGTCTGATGTAAAACGGCGCTGTCGGTCAAAGGCTTGCTGAACGGGAACGACGGAACGACCGGCGAGTACGTAACTGAGACCCATCAAGACAAGGGTCGACAAAATCGTGATGCCGGCTAACATGGCGATCAGGCGCTGGAGTGTATCCTGTGTGGCAGAGATGTCTTTCATCAGAACAATCATACCCTGTTCATCATTATCCCGTTGATAAAGCAGATAGTGCCGGTCGTCGAATTCGACTTTTTGAGTTTCTTCATCTGCGGTCATAAAGCGCTGAAGGGTCTTCGCCGGTAAGTCGTCAGGAAGCGATGTGAAGCGGACTGAACCGTCCGGATTCATAATCTGAAAGTAAATCGGATTGCGGATTAACCGGTCTTCGCCGTGCTCGATCCGTTCGAACAGATCGCGGTCGGACACTGACTTTAATTGGTTCAGCTCGGTTTGATCGAGCAGCCGGGCGGTCGTGAAGTAAACACCGACTAAAATCAGAATCAACAACAGTAAAAACGTTCCGCTGAATAGTAGCGTCAGCCGTTTTCGAATGGTTTCAAGCATGAGGACCTCCGAGCCGATAACCGAATCCGCGAACCGTTTGAATCAAAGCCGGTGCACCGGCAGCATCGAGCTTTTTCCGGACGAGCCGAACGAGTGCGTCGAGTGCATTATCGGTGATATCTGCGCCGATTCCCCAAACGACTTCAATGATCAGCTCACGTCCCATGACCTGCTCCGGGCGGCGGAGCAACAGCGACAGAAATTCGAATTCACGACGTGTCAGCTCAAGTAACTGTCCGGCATAGGAAATCGTCTGAGTCGTGATATCAAGTTCGAGTTCCTGATACGAAACAGTCGAGACGAATGCCTTTTTCTGACGCCGGCTCAAGGCGCGGAGGCGTGCTAACAGTTCGTTTGCCTGAAAGGGTTTCACGAGATAATCATCGGCACCACTGTCGAGTCCGTGTACCAAATCGATTTCCGTATCACGGGCCGTCAACATCAGAATCCCGCCTTCAAAGCGTTCCCCGCGCAATTCAGTCGCTACTTCAATCCCGCTTTTATGTGGCATCATCCAGTCGAGGACCAATAAATCATAACGAAAAGTCTGGCATTGCTCGATGGCTTCGAGTCCGTCATGAGCCACATCGACCTGATAGCCGGCACGTTCCAAATGGAGCCGCAACATTTTGGCAAGCCGCTTGTCATCTTCTGCAATCAAAATCCGCATCCTTGTTCCTCCCGGTTTGTTTTTTCTTATTATCCCACAGTTGTCATCAGCTAGTTGTCAGTTTTTATCGATACAGTAAAGATAACAGGAAACGAGAGGAGAGGAAAAATGTGAAACCGAAACCGTTCGCGAAATGGATTGTGGGACTGAGCAGCAGTGTCTTTTTAGGACTTGCGATTGGTCAGTTGACCGTTGCGACAAACGATCAGCCGGCGAATACCATCAATACAGGAGATTCTTATTCGAACGAGACGACAATCCCGAGTCAGCCGTCTAACGGTGATGACGATGAATGGGGAGAGTCAGATGAAGACAACGGATATTACTACGAAGAGGATGACGACGATGACGGTAATTGGCAAAGCAACGATTCTTCCGGATTTAATCAACCGAGCGGCGGAAGTGACGGTCAGTCCAGTCATTCGAAATAGGAGGTGAAACGAAATGGAGCGGCAACTCTATTCGATGCATAATAACATTCGTTTTATCACGAACCAAAGGATCGAAGAAAAGGAATGGCAGGACATCGAGCAGTTCTTTCATTATGTGGACCGGCAATGGTCACGATTCAGTTCGTCCAGCGAAGTCAGTCAGTTGAATCAACTGCTGATTGGGCAGACGCTGACGGTATCGTTACCGCTTGCACGACTGTTGCAGCGGGCAATCCATTATTTTGAACAGACCGAACATTACTTTTCGCCCTTCCTACTTGAACAGCAGCGGGCAAACGGTTACGACCGATCGTTTCCTTTCCGACAGGCCGTTGAATCAGAAGCAATCCCGCCGCCTGAAATCAGTCCGTTTTTAGTCGAAGGATGTGAAGTGACGCGGGTAGGGGGAGGAACGATTGACTTAGGCGGAATCGGCAAGGGAGCAGCGGCAATGATGGTTGCCCAACGTTTACGGAAGAACCAGCCACGCGGATTGATTGAGGCTGGAGGAGACGTCATTGTCTGGTCTGATGACGAGCCGTGGAAAATTGCCGTCACAGATCCGAAGACAGAAACTGAGATTGCAGAAATCCGGTTACGGCAAGGAGCTGTCGCGACCTCGAGCCGGATGTATCGTTCCTGGAAAGTGGGCGACAGGACGAACCATCATTTGTTAAGTGGTAAGACAGGGCGTCCGATTGAAAGCCGATTCGTCCAAATCACGGCGTCTGCGCCACAACTTTATGAGGCAGAAGTGATGACGAAACTCGCTTTTCAGATGACAGAATCCGAGCGACAGAACAAACTGTTCAAGTGGTTTCCGAACGGACGATTACTATTGATGGATGAGTCAGGAAAAATGGTAGCGGAAGAGAAAGGAGGACAAGCCATATGGACTGGATAAAGTGGTTATTTTCAACGTGGACGATGATTCGTTTGAGCGGGTTGGGCGGACATTTCTTTTTGACACTATCGGTGTTAGCCGGTCTACTCGGTTCATTCCCGGCATTGAGAAAACAAAAGGCACGTCTGCATAACATTCACCTGTACAGTGGCTGGGCCGGATTATTGGCGATTGTGCTTCATGCGACGCTGATCGTCGTCGATACGTATGCTCCTCTGAGTTTGCTTGAAATTCTGATTCCGGGAACGGCATCCTATGAGCCGCTTTGGAATGCCTTTGGAACGATCAGTCTGTACCTGTTTGGTTTTGTCTTGGTTACTTCTGATTTCTTGAAAGAGGCGCTCGGAAAAACATTATGGAAATTAACGCACTGGCTTGTCCTGCCGGCCTGGCTCTTGATGACACTTCACGGGATTTTCATCGGAACGGATACAGGAACACTTTTCACGACCATTTGGTATGCCTGTTCCACATTAACGCTGTTCACGCTGATTTTGTACCGGATGCAGGTCCGTCCGAAAACAGCAACACCTAAAAAGCAAGCGTCCTCACTGATAAAATGAGGACGCTCGTTTTTTTAACGTCGTCTTAACCATGTGGTCCAAGCCCGGAAGGCATCTTCCCGATTTTCGATATAATTGTGGTCACTGTCCACGATGATTTGTTCAAAGGCACTGGCATCCTGAAGCAAGTCATGATGAAGTGATTTGATGGACGTCTCATCACGTTCCGACGTCACAAGCAAGGCGGAACGTGTTCCGAGTTGTTCTTTCAGTGACAGCAGGTTCCACGTCGCATGATGTCGTTTTAGTTCGTCGAGCAGTATGTCGCCGTCGGTATGGGACAGGAACTGAGCTCCGCGGCTCAAGACACCTTGTAATGCCTCTTCATGTTCCGGATAATCGAGTACCAGTTGACCAATCAAACCGAAGTTAAACGGAGAGATTCCAATGTAATGGGCAATGTCCGGAACATCAATGAAGGCGTGGAGTCCGGCAAAGCCGCCCATACTGTGACCGACGATTGAAATCTGATCGGCTGAGATATCATGTGCCTGCGTAAATTCAGGAGAAACGACATGTTGCATGATGGCGGTCGCGTCTTCAAGAACATGCCGGAAACGGAATGCACCCGGACTGCCGATCGTTCCGCGGTAAGACGTCACGAGGACATGAAAACCAAGGTTTTGTAATTGAACGGCCCAATCCATGTTCAATTGTTTCCCGGGGAATCCATGGAACAGAACGATGAGTGGAGCGGGACCGGCGAGTGCCGGGGAATAAAGCCGGCAAAATAAAGATTCCTCTCCGCCGCTCGGCAGTTCGAGTAATGATAAGTTGGCTTTTTTAGTAATGGTTTCCATGACATCCACTCCTTCAGAAAAAGTTGCATCTGCCATTTAGTTTGATACAAATCGATGAACAAGGCAATGATTAAGTCTATGAATTAAATGAGAACACAAAAAAAGACGGAACGCGGAACTCGATGTAAAATCGGGTTCCGTCTTCCGTCCAATCGTTTTTGCCTTTAGAATACTTTAGTCGTCCATGATTCACAATTCCATAAATCCGTTGCGACGGCTTCATAAAATTCAGGTTCATGTGAAATCAACAGAACGGTTCCCTTGTATTCCTGTAACGCACGTTTGAGTTCTTCTTTTGCTTCGACGTCCAAGTGGTTAGTCGGCTCATCGAGAACCAGAATGTTGGATTCCGTGTTCATCAATTTACAAAGGCGGACCTTCGCTTTTTCGCCACCACTGAGCACTTCGATTTTCGATTCGATGTGTTTCGTCATCAGACCACATTTCGCGAGCATGGCCCGGACCTGTTGCTGTGTCAGAGACGGGAATGTACCCCAGATCTCTTCGATACACGTATTCGAATTTTTTTCTTTAATTTCCTGTTCGAAGTAGCCGATGTGAAGATTTTCCCCGCGTTCGACTGTACCGGAAACCGAAGGAATCTCTCCGAGCAGACTTTTCAGCAAAGTCGACTTCCCGATACCGTTCGCTCCGTGCAACGCGATTTTTTGACCGCGCTCGATCATCAAATCAAGCGGACGGGAAAGCGGCTCATCGTATCCGATGACAAGTCCTTTTGCTTCGAACATCAACTTACTTGGTGTCCGGGCTGTCTGGAAATGAAACTCAGGTTTTGGACGTTCCTGCGCGAGTTCGATGACGTCCATCTTATCAAGCTTCTTCTGACGCGACATCGCCATGTTACGTGTCGAGACACGGGCCTTATTGCGGGCGACGAAATCTTTCAGCTCGGAAATTTCCTGCTGTTGACGTTTAAAGGCTGACTCATGTTGCTTCTTCTTCGCCTCATGGACAGTCAGGAAGTTGTCGTAATCACCGACGTAACGGTTAAGTCCTTGGTTCTCCATATGGTAGATCAAGTTGATGACACTGTTCAGGAATGGAATGTCGTGTGAAATCAAGATGAACGCATTTTCGTAATCATTAAGGTAACGTTTCAACCATTCGATATGTTGCACATCCAGGTAGTTGGTCGGCTCATCGAGTAAAAGGATATCCGGTTTTTCAAGCAACAGTTTGGCAAGCAGAATTTTTGTCCGCTGTCCGCCGCTGAGTTCCTGGACATCACGATCGAGACCGATCTCATCAAGACCTAGACCGCGTGCAATTTCTTCGACTTTCGCATCGATCGTATAAAAATCATTGTTCGTCAAGATGTCTTGCAAGACACCGACTTCTTCTAACATTTTTTCGAGTTCGTCTGGTTCGACTTCGCCCATTTTTGTATACAGATCATTGATTTCCTGTTCGATGTCGAACAGATATTGGAATGCTCCCTTTAAGGCATCACGAATCGTGAGTCCTTTGGAAAGAACAGCGTGCTGATCCAGATAGCCGACCCGAACGTGTTTTGCCCATTCGACTTTTCCTTCGTCTGGTTCAAGCTGCGAAGTAATGATGTTCATGAACGTCGATTTTCCTTCGCCGTTCGCTCCGACGAGACCGATGTGTTCCCCTTTTAATAGACGGAACGAGACATCTTCGAAAATCGCACGATCGCCAAAACCATGGCTTAAGTTTGATACCGTTAAAATACTCATAGTTACTCCCTTATTTCACGAATTCAATTAGACGCCTGTCCGTTTTTTCTGGTTGTTCGTTTTTTTCGTTTTTTGGCTTGTCATTTGTTTTGTTTCTGTTCCGCGCAAACCGGTCGGACGTTTTGTCTGTGATTGTTTTTTTGCTTTTAATTGTTCAATCATTGCTTCTTGAAGAGACAATTTTTTTGGTTGTTCGCTCATGTGTGTTCACCTCGATTAATTCGTTCTTATCCTCTAGTATGCCAAAAAAAACGTGTCTTGAAAACGAACTATACTTAATTCTTTCATTAAATGATTTCTTCACCTAAATAAATCACGTAACAGTTTCGGTCTAAATCGACTTCACAGCTGTCTCGCTCAAAGACCCCGTGATCCGGTACACTCAGTTTATCTTTGACCAAAAAGCGCATGGCCTGAATATGATTCGGGACTGTCACTGTCTTGATGACGGGATGTGAACCGCCTGCCTGGAAGCGCCGGAACTCGAGATGAATCTGGTGCGGCGGATAGACACGGTCCGCTGGATCACGGGGGGAAGCCTCGACATGATCGACAATCAACTGGTCATATTCCCCGTCCATTTCATTGGACCGCAACTCGTATAAGTGCCCTTCGATGATATGGAATTCGCAGAGTTGATGCGCAATGATTTCTTCCGGATCAATGGCGAAACGGCTGTATTGATAAATGGATTTAAATTCATTTTGATCTTCGACATAATAGGCAAGTGACATTTGAATTCCTCCTCAAGTCTTCTTCGTTATTCTACTGACATTAACGAAAAAAGTTCCGGAACGACTTAGAAACTTTTTTGCTGGAAAAAGCGTATACTTAGAATAACAAATTGTGATGAAAGGGGTATGCGATGTGAGTTGGATGAAACAGGCGACACTTGCAGCTACATTGTTGGTCGGAACGACGCTCAGCGGGTGTGGATCGGATAATGCAAAAGCGGAGCGTCCGGATGATCCGGATTGTGACGATTATGAATATGATAATGATGAAGGTGTTTGGTATTGCGATGATTCAAGCTCGACACACTCCGGGTTCTTTTACTGGGGAGGAAGTTATTTTGCTTCACGTGCCTTGATGCATAGTGCGATGCGGACGAAAGGGTATACACCCCGGTCAAAAGACGTCAAAAGTTATAACAGCAAGACAAAAGGATTTGGGACGGGATCATCGTCCGGCTTCTTCGGCGGATGAGGACACGGCAGGAACTCTACGGGGATATTGACGCTTTTTGGGATGTGCTCGACGGTGAAACGTATGCCTTGGCAGAAGTGATGCCTGTTCCGAAAGAAACGATCGAAGCCTTG
Source organism: Exiguobacterium sp. PvP048 (assembly GCF_040549175.1). NCBI lineage: Bacteria > Bacillati > Bacillota > Bacilli > Caryophanales > Exiguobacterium > Exiguobacterium sp. PvP048. Next base: position 148,555 of record NZ_JBEPSU010000005.1, read on the forward strand.
CGCACGGCGGCTCGGGAAGCCTATACCATCTTTGAAAAAGTGATTCCGATTCTTTGGACAATGGATGACGACGGATTGATTGAACTCGGTTTTCCGAAAGCTGCTCTGTCCTTTTTACGGTTACAGACGATGCGGCCTTTATCGGTCATCAGCCGTTTTGATTTCATTGTCACAGGCAATCGGATATCGGTCATGGAATGGAATGCGGATACGCCGACGTTCATCAAGGAATGTTTTGAAGTCAACGACCGGATTGCACGGAAAGTGGGATTGGGATCGTATAATGACGGGCAGGCGAAACAGTTGGCGGACAGCGTTGATCGTGCGGTGAAGGCGGCAAGCTACCGGATCCATCACGAAAATCCGCATGTCGTGTTTACTTCACACGGAGACAACATCGAAGACCGGTGGACGACAGAGTATCTGCAACAATTTGTTGCCGGTGCTACATACTGTCCTCTTGACGAACTTGAGATACGGGCAGAAGATGGATTGTATGACCAGCAGGGACGACGAATCGATATTCTTTACAGGCAGACGTTTCCGATCGAGATGGCTTTACTCGACCGTGATGAAGACGGAACAGAGCTCGGACGTTTATTGCTTCAGCTCGTCGAGATGGGACTGCTTGAAATCATCAATCCACCATCGGCTTTCCTGATGCAGGCGAAGTCGGTCCTGGCATTGATTTGGCTCCTGCATGAAACCGATCATCCTTATTTGACCGGACACGATCATGAGGTCATTGCGGCATATTTCCTGCCGACCTATTTGAGTCCGGAGCCGTTTTTACGTCAGCACCAGGCTTTCGTCGAAAAACCGATCTTCGGACGGGAAGGGGATACCGTGACCGTCCGTCAAGGGGACGGGACGGTTCTGTTCAGTAACGAACAACGTTCATTCAGCAATCAGTCGGCCGTGTATCAACGGTATCAGGAATTACCGATGTGGTCATTAGAAGATGGAACAGAAGTCGCATACATGTTTGGCGTGTTTGTGCTTGGCGGGCGACCAAGTGCTGTCGGGGTGCGGGCAGGTGAACGGATCACGGGGAATCGATCTTATTTCTTACCGATCGGGCAACGTGAAAATCAAGAGGAGGATGGATGATGAAAGCAGCTATTTTAGGCGCGACCGGCTTAGTGGGGCAAGAACTGGTCGATCAACTATTGGCGCATGATGCGTATCAGGAAGTACATGTTCTCGTACGTCGTCCGATGAATCGATTTCATCAAAAACTCGAAGAATGGGTAATTGATTTTGATCATGCGACGGAAATCGAATTACCGGAAGTAGATCACGTCTACTGTGCGCTGGGGACGACGATTAAACAGGCCGGATCGCAAGAAGCGTTTCGTCTCGTGGATTACACGTATCCGATTGAAGTAGGGCGGGAATTGCTTGATCTGGGAGCCACTCGATTCGCCCTGATTTCAGCACTTGGTGCGCATCCGAATGCGAAAACATTTTATAACCGTGTCAAAGGCGATGCGGAAAACGGATTACGTGTGCTCGGCTATGATGCCTTGCTGATCTTCCGCCCTTCGTTATTGTTAGGCGAGCGGGATGAATTCCGTTTTGGCGAACAGGCGGCGGCCCGGGTATCCACTGTGTTACGTCCATTGTTGCGGCGCAGCCCGTACGCACCGATTGAAGCGGCGAAGGTCGCGCAGGCGATGATTCATCATACGCTGCATGAACCACCGGGAGTAACGATTGTTGAATCAAAAGAGATGCAGACTTGAGTGAGCGGATTTTTCGTATCACTCTTTTTTGTGTACCGAAATTAATATTTGACTCCTCAAATGATTTACGGTTGAATGATATAGTGCTGTCTCACAAACAAAAAAAGAAGTGAGACAATTCAGGCAAAACAGTGTATTTGCGTTCAATTCGTTCGTTCATGCTTATGGTTTGGGGAAAGCGGGAAAAAGATTGGACAATGTGCACATATCGAAGGTAGACGAAAGGAGCCGTTCATATGGCAGAGTTTGATCGCGATCAGGTCTACAAGACTGTTCCGCAAAAAGGATTCTTCGGAAATCCAAAAGGACTGTTCACGTTATTCTTTACTGAGTTTTGGGAGCGCTTCTCCTACTACGGGATGCGTGCCATCCTTATCTATTATATGTACTACTCTGTAAAAGATGGTGGTCTTGGAATCGACGAAAAAATGGCGTCTTCCATCATGGCGATCTACGGATCATTAGTTTATATGTCCGGTGTCATCGGCGGATGGATAGCCGACCGTTTATTAGGAACATCACGGACTGTATTTTACGGCGGTGTATTGATCATGACTGGACATATCGTTCTGTCCTTACCGGCAGGCGCTACAGCACTGTTCTTCTCAATGGGTTTGATTGTAATTGGGACAGGGTTATTGAAACCAAACGTTTCAAATATTGTAGGTGATCTGTACAGCAAAACGGATAGCCGACGTGATGCTGGTTTTAGTATTTTTTATACAGGAATCAATGCAGGTGCATTCTTATCTCCGATTATCGTAGATGGAGTGCGTTTGCAGGCAGGTTTCCATGCCGGGTTTGCTGTTGCGGCAGTAGGTATGTTTTTAGGACTGATTGTCTTTGTATTGACAAAGAAAAAAAATCTCGGACAAGCTGGTCAATACGTATTAAATCCGATGTCAAAAGAAGAAAGAGTACACTTTTATAAAGTAGTTTCTTTCGCTTTGATTGGTATTGTGGTTCTTGGCTGGATTGCTTCAACAATCGGTTGGTTGACGATTAATACGTTTTCGTTTGTTGTGACGATTCTTGGAGTCATCATTCCAGTCTTTTACTTCTATTTTATGTTGCATAGTCCTAAAATTACCTCTGATGAAAAATCAAGATTGTATGCATACATTCCATTATTTTTGGCAGCTGTTATTTTTTGGGCCATTCAAGAACAGGGAACATATGTATTATCTAAATTTGCCGATCAACGTACGGAGTTAAGTTTCCTCGGATATGAATTTAGCCCGGCACTTTTCCAATCCGTCAATCCGCTGTTTATTATTGCACTAGCACCAGTCTTTGCAAGTATATGGATTAAGCTTGGGGATCGTCAGCCGACAACGCTTCAAAAGTTTTCGTTTGGTTTAGTATTTGCCGGCTTATCCTTCATCGTCATGATGGTTCCAGGTCTATTGTTCGGAACGGAAGGGTTGGTCAGTCCCCTTTGGTTAGTATTTAGTTTTCTGTTAGTCGTGATTGGTGAACTTCTCCTTTCTCCGGTCGGTTTATCTGCGACGACAAAACTGGCTCCATCTGCATTTTCGGCACAGACCATGAGTTTATGGTTCATGACAAATGCTACTGGACAGGCTGTCAATGCCCAAATCGTTAAGTTTTATGATCGTGATACGGAAGTAATGTATTTTGGTATCACGGGCTTAGTTGCCGTTTTCTTCGGATTATTACTGCTTGTTTTTTCGAAAAAACTCCAAGTTCTCATGAAAGGAATCCGTTGATTTTATACTGATGAGGTATGGAAAATGGTCTGTTTCAATGCTTCTGGTATTGTGAGACTCAATCGAATAAAAAAAGGTACTGTACAGCGTCTACTATGACAGACAGTTAAAACAATCAAACTGTCTGCTATAGTAAGGATTTTTATTTTTCGTGATGAATATTTTACTTCGAAAATAGATCAAAAAAACTCCATATTCGTACGAGGGTACTGAAAAACTTCAAAAGAAAAAAAGGCGATTGACCCGACTAACTCGGAAATCAATCGTCTTTTCTCTTGATCACGCTCAAAGAGCACGAGGTTTTTCAGTGCTCTCTATTCGTACTGGAGTTGTTTTATAGGATTTCTGTGTAAGCTGTTATTTAGTAATACTGATCTTACCTTCTACATTATATTTTTTTTTGATTTTAATTGTTTTTGTTTTTCCCGTCTTACTACGATGACCATCTGTAGTAAACCATTGATTGTATTTTTGTGTATAGTTCTTGTACACAATACGAGTCTTAAAAGTGCCTTTTTTCCCTTTTGGAATGTATTTTTCAGAATTCACCGTTATAGTTTTATCTTTACCGAAGAATCCTTCTAAAGATCCCTTAATAGAACCCCTTGAAATTTCACCTGCCCCAGTAACACTCCAATTGGTTTTTACTTTCTCGGATACAATCATTTTCTGTGGACCGTGCATTGTCTTAGATTCGACTTCCCATGCACCGTAACTTTTTGATTTGTAAACAGGGGATGCCGCAGGAGCATGATAGAAATATATACCTTCATTTCCACTTAATGCCTGAGTATATTTAGGTCCTACAAGTACAAGAGAAGTCGATAAAAGTAGGGGAGCGCTTAAAATCTTTGTGATTTTTTTCATCTTAAACCTCCAAATGCTTATTTTTAACTGTTTTAATATAACATTTAAGGTTTTTTTTGCAATTCAATCATTTGTACGAATATGACGTAAAGATTCTGCGAGCAGGGCGACGAGTGTTCCGAGGACGAGACCGTTCGACATCAATGTCGTGACGAGCGGAGGCAAATCGGAAGTGGCACCTTTCGGAAGAAGTAGGGCACCGATTCCGACTAGAACCGGTAAGCCGACCGTAATCATGGCGGTCTGGCGATTCAATTCCCGCGAAGCTTCCGTGACCCCGATAATCGCCATTCCGGCGACGATTGGAGCAACCATTGCGTATCCGACAGCGACCGGAATCTTTGCAATCAGTCCGACGAACGGAGTGACGACGCTGAGGAACAGACAAATGGCATTGGCAATCGCAAAGGCCTTCCGATCCGTATTATCGGTTGAAGCGATGAAACCGGCTGTCCCGGAAATCGCAACGGGACCGACCGTTCCGAACATTCCCGCGAAAATTTGCCCGATTCCGGCTGTGACGCCGGCTGTCGCGACTTGTCCCTTCACTTGCTCACCACGTTTTGCACTGATGATTCGTTCAATGACTTTGATGTTCGCCAAGACGTTTGTCATCAGCAACAATGAGATGATCAGTGCTGTCGGGAGTAAGCTCCAGTCGAGTTGAATACCACCGAACGGCATCAAATCAGGGAAGGTAAAGAACGGACCGTCGAACGTCGGCATTTCGGCACGACCAATCAAAGCAAACATGCTCCAACCAACGAGCAGGGTGATCAATAACGCATACTGACGCAACCGATCGCTACGTTCTAAATAAAGTGAGATGATGACGGTTAAGACAGAAATGACGGCAGGAAGCACCTGAATCTTTCCGTCTTCGATATTGAGCAATCCTTTCATGACCGAACCGGATAATTGAGCCGATAACAGTAACATATAAACACCGATGACTTGTGGTGTGAAAAGAGGAACGAGTCGACGAAGCACCCCGGTCAGGGTGAGAATGATACAGATGATCCCGCTTAAGATGAGAAGAAAACCTAACGACTGTAACGTGTTGGAGTAACTGCCGTACAAGGTGATTCCGATGGAAGAATAAAGCGCGAATACTCCCCACCAAATACCGGCAGGGCCTTCCATGATCGGCAGACGGTGGCCGAATAACACTTGAATGAGACTTAAAATCGCAAAAACGAATAAACAACGTGAGAGGAAAGCGAGGGTATCTGCACTTGATAGTTCAAATGAGGCAGCAATCGCGAGTGGCGGGGCAATGTTAGTACAAATAATAAACAAAAACCACTGAATCGTGGAGACAACAGTACGTGGCAAAACAAATGATTCCCCTTTCGAATAACGGATGCTTTTTTAATCTTAAACCAAATATTGAAAAAGAGATAGATACGCTTACATTAACTGAAAATTCAAAACACTACTTTCATATGTGATTTTGCACATTATATTGGGTATCATAAAAGAGGAGGGATGAATATGAAAAGATGGTTAAAACGAATCAGCATCAGTCTACTGATTCTGGTAGGAATCTTAGTTGCAGCATTCATGATTTGGGCTCAATTTGATTACAATCCAACAAAAGAAGCAAAACAGTATTTCGGTGAACCGGTCGGACAAGGTTATCAGTTCGGAGACGACACGAGTGAAACGGGCTTCATTTTTTATCAAGGGGCCAAAGTGGATCCCGCTGCATACAGCTATTTCGGTCACCAATTGGCACAAGAAGGATATTATGTCGCCCTGCCGAAACTGCCGTTTAATATTGCGCTGCTGGACTCTAAAAAGGGATTATCGATCATCGAAGATCATCCGAAAATCAAACGTTGGTATTTGATCGGACATTCGTTAGGCGGAAGCGCAGCCTCAACGATTTTGGAAGACAGTCCGAAAATCAAAGGCATGATTTTTTTGGCTTCTTATCCGATTGATGCCATCGATACCCCATCGCTAACCGTTTACGGTGGACGGGATGGGGTGTTACCGGTCAAGGATATTGAGGACAGCAAACAGGATGTCCGCTCCGATGCGGTCTTTCATTTGATCAAAGACGGGAACCATGCAAACTTCGGGATGTATGGAAAACAAAAAGGAGACAACAACAGTCCGTTGACGTCAAAAGCACAACAGGATGAAACGTTGAAGGTAATTCAGAAATTTGTATCTGGACAATAACAAAAGCCCGCTCTTCTGTCTGACCGGACAGGGGAGCGGGCTTGATGTTGTGTGAAATATCGTGTTTCCTCTGCTTGTGTCACGGTTATGTTAATCTTCGGGAGACCTCGTCAAGCGTCGGTAAGGCGGCCATCGCGCCTTTCACCGAGGCAGCCAATCCGCCGGAAATCGCGGCAAATCGACCGATATCCTGTAATTCTGTTTCATCCCAGTCAAACGAAAACGAGCGGATCGCGCATTGATGCAGGAGACCGGACATGAAGGCGTCGCCTGCTCCCGTCGTATCGATTGCATCCACCGAAATCGCCTGGATTTCAGCCATCGAGCGGTCGGTATAAAGCAGAGAACCTTCTGCGCCACGTGTTACAGCGAGCAAACGGATCGGATATTCTGCGAGCAGCTCGGCAGCCCCTTCATCCAGATTCGTCTGTCCCGTTAAAAAGGTCAGTTCCTCCTCCGCCAATTTCACGATTTGAGCATCCGGTAAGACGGAACGAATCGTGGAACGGGCGGCGTCCAAGTCCGGCCATAACGATTCACGTAAGTTTGGATCGTAAGAGATGGGGACATTATTCGACTTTGCGACTTCAATCGCCCGCCGTGTTGCTTCGACCGCATCTCCGGAAATCAAGGAGATCGATCCGATATGCAGGAGATCCGCTTCTGCAAGTGAATCCGGAATATCTTTTTCATGAAAACTCATATCTGCCCGGTAGCTGTTGATGAATTCAAACGACCGTTCACCGTCGGCGGCATTCGTGACAAGGACAAGACCGGTTTTATGCTCCGGATCAAAGACGAGGTGATCCGTCTTCACACCGTAATGGTGGAGTGTATCCTTCAAAAAGTGTCCCATCGAATCATCACCGACAGACCCGAGGAAATAACTGTCGGCACCGAGCCGCGCTAATCCGACGGCGACATTGGCCGGAGCCCCACCCGGATTTTTTTGGAATGTTACATTATCGGCATCGAGTGGAATTAAATCGATCAGTGCTTCACCAAGACTATAAATTTTCATGTGATTTACTCCTTTCAAAATATGGCCGGATCCGTTCTACATGAAGAGCCATATAGCCGACTTCGGATTGCGGCACAGTCGTCTGCAGTTCCTGTTCCAACCAAGCAGCCATATTTTCCGCACAACGGAAAGCGTCCGTATACCGCGTTTTGACGGCAGACAAGATGACATCATCTATATCATGCAACGTTTGCCCTTGTTCGATCCGGGCTAAGACAAGTTTCATATGGGTGAAGAACCGGTAATAGGTCATCGACGTCGTTTCGATCGTCTGACCGAAAAAGGCTTCGATTTGTTCCCGCAACTCGTTTAGTAACGTCGCCGTTTGCAGGGCAGTTGCCATGTTGGGATGCCGTTGACGCGCATTATACAAGTGGAGCGCGATGTTCGCGGCTTCTTCTTTTGGTAAGGAAACGGCTAACTTTTGTTCGATATGGGCGACGGCCCATTCGCCAATCTGATATTCGGCGGTATACAGCAACCGGATTTCTTCCGCCAACCGGTTGTGGACGACCAGTTGTTCCCGAGCCAGACGGACGGCATGGGCGAGGTGATCGGTCAGACTGACGTGAATGTAGTCATGAAAAGGTGTTTTTAGTTCGCCTTCTGCATAAGAAATAATCTGTTCTGACAAATCGATGATATCGAGTGGTGTCGTCGTCAGGATTTCCTTGAACTGTTCAGCATTCTCAAAAGACGGGATGAACATTTTTTCGATTTTCGTCGGATCAACGGGATCCTTCTTTCTCTTGCCGAAAGCAATGCCCGGTCCCATGATGATCCGTTCCTGACCCTGTTCTTTTGTAACGATCGCATTGTTATTGAGTACTTTATGAATGATCAGTCTGACTCCCTCCTTTCTACTTCCATTATACGGGTTATCGGCAATCTAGGAAAACTGACAAATGCGACCCGAAGAGGATTCTCAAGGGGTCGCATTTTTTAATTAAGCAGCCAAATCCGTCTGTTTTTGTTTGCGTGCATCGAGACGCATCAAGATGACGGTAGAAACGAAGGCTGTTGCGACAGCGATCGCAAAACCAACGAGGTAGTTGATTAAATTCGAAGCCCCAAGCGGCGCGACGATGGCAATCATCGGAATACCCGTTAATCCGTAAGCGTTCGCTGCGACTTGTGTCAAGACGACGTATCCACCGCCGACTGCACCGCCGATTGCACCACCGATAAACGGTTTACCGAGTCGAAGGTTGACCCCGTAGATAACAGGTTCCGTAATCCCGAGAAACGCGGAAAATGCTGATGGGAGAGCGAGTGCTTTGAGTTTGACGTTTTTCGTCATGAAGTAAACGGCAAGTCCGGCTCCACCTTGAGCGACGTTTGCCATCGACCAGATTGGAAGTAAGAAGTTTTTACCGATACTCTTATCGGCAAGTAAGCCCGCTTCAATCGCATGGAAACTGTGGTGCATCCCCGTGATGACGATTGTCGAGTACAGACCACCGAACAGGAGACCGGCGACGACTGAGAACTGTTCATAGAAGAAGACAAGGACAAACGAGATTCCCTTACCGAGCAACGTTCCAATCGGCCCGATGACGATCAGAGCGAGGAATCCCGTTACAAGAATCGTTACGAACGGTGTGACGAGAAGATCGAGTGTTTCCGGTGTCCGTTTACGGACCTGTTGTTCAATCTTAGCCATGACCCAAACCGTCAGAAGAACCGGGAAAACCGTTCCCTGATAACCGATTAATTCAATGTTCATGCCGAGGAAATGCATCACTTCCGGTTCGCTGTTTCCAAGTGTCCACGGATTCAATAACGACGGATGGGTCATGATTCCACCGATGACGGCACCGAGGTACGGATTCGCTCCGAATTCACGGGCCGCCGAGAAACCGATCAGAATCGGTAAGATGATGAAGGCAGAGGACGAGAACATATCGAGTAACTGAACGATGGCCGAGTCACCGCTGACCCAACCGAAGGCTTTGATCATGCCGAGCAGTCCCATTAACAGACCGGCAGCGACGATGGCCGGAATCAAAGGTACGAAGACATTTGATAAGGAGCGGGCGAGACGGGCAAACGGATTTAATTTTTGCGAAGCGGCTTTTTTGACATCAAGCGGTTCTTCGCCGTCCAGTTTCACACCGGCAAGCGGGGCGAATTCAGCAAAGACTTTATTGACCGTGCCGGTTCCGAAGATGATTTGGTATTGACCGGAACTTGAAAATGCACCGCTGACACCGTCTAAATCTTCGAGTGCAGCCTGATCGACTTTCGATTCATCGTGTAAGACAAGACGAAGGCGTGTCGCACAATGGGCGGCGGTAATGATGTTTTCCCGACCTCCGACGAGTTCAAGGACACGTGCTGCAGTTTGTTTGTAATCCATCTTAAGTTCCTCCTTTAGGAAAGGCGTGCGGCAAACAAGGCGCAAAAAAAAGGCAAGACCGAACAGCATCTCCACAAACGAGATGCTGAATCGGTCTTGCCAGCCGTACTGTCACAATCCGCACTATTGACTTGTTGCTCTCATCATAAAAAGAAAAGAAAGCGTTGTCAACCGTTAAATGGGTTCTTTTTGAATTGAGATATCGACTTCGACTCCGAAGTGGTCGGAAACGACCGGCGCGAACACACCGTCAAAGACGACTCCGACGCAATCGACGTCGATTTTTCGGTTCGATAAGACCAGGTCGAGACGTAATCCTTGTTGATTTTCTTCCCACCCGTCAATTTTGCCTTCGACCGTTTCAATACCAACAGTCTCTTGAGCCAACAAAAAGACGTCGTGGAGGCCGCGTTGTATCATATGGTCATAGCCGGCCTCACGTTCCAATGCATCATTGTTGAAGTCGCCTAAGAACATCGTCCATTCAAGAGGGTCCATTCGGACAATCAAATGATCGAACTGTTCACTGAACGGCTCATCCGCATCTTCCCACCAACCGAGGTGACAGGAATTAAACGTGATCTGTGTCCCGTCGATATCGATGGTTGCCCGGACGATTTTGCGGGACTTCCAGTCCATCGTGTCCTGACTTCTGCTGACGTAATAACTGTCTGATTTTAAGATGGGGTGTTTCGTCAAAAGAGCGAGACCTTCCTCATACGCATCATATCCGATATGCGAGAAGTCCCAGACGAACGAATAGTCGAAACCTTGTTTCGCCAAGGCTTGTTGAATCAAGTAAACAAAATTATCTTCACGGATGTTGTCATAAAGGATCGGAGTATCCATCAATTGACTCACTTCCTGTAAAGCAATGACATCATAATCCTGTTGGATGATTTGTGTAACGATTTGATCGAGTTTATCGAGTTGATTGGTTTCCTGCCAAGAATGGCAATTGAGCGTAAGTAATCGCATCTGTTGATCCTCCTGTTTTTCAATAAAGAAAGGTGAAACTCAAGGAGAGCTTCACCTTTTCTTATTTACCCTAAATCATCTGGTTTATGCGCCGATTCGATCTTGGATATCTGATTTCAAGACATCCGCTTTAGGACCGTAAATAGCTTGCACGCCATTATTTTTTAGGATTAATCCAAGTGCACCATTGGATTTCCAATCAGATTCCGGTGCGACAAGACTTGGATCTTTGACCGTGACGCGCAGGCGTGTCATACAGGCATCGACTTCCTCGATGTTTGCTTGACCCCCTAATAATCCGATGATGCGTGAGGCTTGTGATTGATCGTTTGTTGCAGCCGCTTCGTTCGTAGCTTGAGTGTTGTCTGAAACGACGACATCATCCAAGTAGTTTCCGTTACGGCCAGGTGTTGCATAGTTGAACTTTTTAATAACGAAACGGAATGTAAAGAAGTTCAAGAAGAAGAAGAACACACAGACACCGATGAAGCGGATCAAGTCACCGATCAGTCCCGCTTTTGCAATCAGCGGAATCCGTGTCAGCAATTCAATCGCTCCGAACGCATGGATCCGGAGATGCATGACGTCAGCCAAAGCAAATGCAACACCTGTTAAGACAGCATAGACAACGTAAAGGACAGGTGCGATGAACATGAACATGAATTCGATCGGCTCCGTGACACCTGTTAAGAAAACGGCAAGACCGGCAGATAGGAAGACCGGTTTATAAGCTTTCTTTTTGTCTTCATCAACCGACATGTACATGGCAACAGCAACACCGATTAAAGAAGCCAGGGAAGTAACGACTTGTCCTTCTTTAAAACGTGCCGGGACGACACTGTTGATCAAATCGTTGTATCCTTGTGTGTTACCTGCTTGTTTTAAGTTAACGAGATCGGTAATCCAGGCGAGCCATAACGGATCTTGACCTGCGACCGTCGAACCTTGCGCTGCCCCCGTTAAAATTTTATACGTTCCACCGAGTTCCGTGTAGTTCATCGGAACCGTCAGCATGTGGTGAAGACCAAACGGTAAGAGCAGACGTTCCAGTGTTCCGTAAACGAATGGAGCAAGGATCGGTGCCGTATCGCGTGACGTCGCGATCCAGCGTCCGAAGTCATTCAATAATCCTTGGACGAATGGCCAAACGAGTGATAAAACAAACGCTGCAACGACGGATCCACCGATGACAACGAATGGAACGAATCGTTTACCGTTAAAGAATGCAAGTGCATCAGGCAACTTGCTGAAGTTATAAAATTTATTGAAGAGTACAGCTCCAAGGAAACCGGAAATGATTCCGACGAATACGCCCATGTTAAGCGCCGGAGCACCAAGGACAGAAGTGAAATAATCTTTTACAATTAAATCAGAACCAAGTAAAGACGTGACGGTTGCTTTTGGATCTGCAAGCATCGTCGAGTTGACACCGAAGATAGCACCGGTAACACGGTTGACTAAGATAAAGGCAAGTAAGGCAGCAAATGCTCCGCCGGCCCGTTCTTTTGCCCACGATCCACCGATCGCAACGGCGAACAAGACATGCAGGTTAGTAATGATGGCCCAACCTAAATCTTCAACAATTCTTGCAACCGTTTGCATAAATACGATGTCGCCACCGTACATTCCGATCAACTTCCCGATCGAGATCATGATTCCGGCAGCTGGCATGACTGCTATGACTACCATTAAAGCTTTTCCTAGCTTTTGCCAGAAATCAAATGAAATCTTGTTTTTCATGTGGTTTCACTCCTCTATGTATCTGTTATCTGTGTAATTAGTGCAAAAAATGTAAGCGATTAATGCAACCGCTTGCATATATAATTGTAAGCGATAACTTTTTAAAAAGCTAGTTCTTTTTTATGATTTTTTTGAAATTATATTTTAGAAAATGAATATTATGAATAGGAGAAGTGTTGAAAAATGAAAATCGGGAATAACTTAACAGGAAAGAAAGCGGAGCGTCATGTGCTTAGAAAAAGGAGACGAAATCATGAGTGAATCGATCATTCCTCTCACGAACTATGGAGAACGAATTCGAATGTTACGGAACCGACAGGGCATGGAGCTCGAACAACTCGCGGAACTGACGGAAACGACACCTGAAATGATGAATCGGATTGAAAAAAGCCTGGCATATCCATCCTTTTCGATGATCGAACGGTTGGCAAAGGTGTTAGGTGTTCCGTACGAACATTTACTTCGGGATATCTGGCCGGCGCAAATGATTTTTCAACAAGAGGAAGATCAAAAAATCATTGATTTGCCTTCGAGTTAACGATAGAAAAAAAGGGCTAACTCAAAAGTCAGTCCTTACAAAGAAAAGGATGGCAGATTCTAATTCTGCCGCCCTTTTCTCGTTTAAACAGGAATCACTCGTTTCACGCAACTCCTATAGGAAAAAGCGCATTTTTGTGCTGTCAGAGACAAACAAGACCCGCTTTCCTGCCTGAATGAGGCAGGAAAACTGGCTTGTGTCTCGCCTGAGGAAAGGGCGTGAAAAGACGAGAGATTCCTTTTTGAGTCAGCCTCTTTTACTGTATTATCGATTATCGATTATCGATGGTTTCGGGATATAAATCATGATTAAACAGACGGTGCTCTGCCATCTGTTCATATTTCGTACCCTTTTTACCGTAGTTGTAGTATGGATCAATTGAAATCCCGCCGCGTGGTGTGAATTTTCCCCATACTTCGAGGTAACGGGGTTCCATCAGTTTGACAAGATCCTTCCCGATAACATTGATGCAGTTTTCATGGAAGTCACCATGATTACGGAAACTGAAAAGGTACAGCTTCAACGATTTTGATTCGACCAGCTTCTCGTCCGGGATGTAAGAGATGTAGATGGTCGCAAAATCCGGTTGATTCGTAATCGGACAAAGGCTCGTAAATTCAGGTGCATTGAATTTTACGAAGTAATCATTTTCCGGGTGACGGTTCGGGAAGGCTTCAAGCACTTCCGGTTGATATTCAAAAATATACGGGACAGACTTTTGACCAAGTAAGGACAAATCGTTTAAATCTTCTGGACGCATAATTAATCTCCTTAAACGCCGCGATCGTTTGCGAAAACGAGGGCATGTAGTTGTGGAAGAACCCGTGCATGATTAAATCGTTCGTCAGTTGCGACGCGTTCCCATAAAGTTTTTAAGCCGGATAACATCCGCGGTGCAATCGTACCTTCTTCCGCAGGATCAGGATTACCGAGTGACAGATATAAGGTTTTTAAGGCGTAGCGTTCTGAAATGGCAGCAGCAAAGTCAAGATCCGCCTCATCAAAGATGACGATTTTAACGGCGCGTTGTTGTTCAGGCAATCGTTTGAAAAAGACATCAAGGCGGTCATAATCAACGGTCATGCCACTCGACGGCGGTTTCGGACTGATCGTGACGTCTTCGATATCGAGCACCCAGTTTTGCCAGTAAGAACCTTGTGTTTCGACCGACATCGTGATGCCACGGCTCTTCAGTGCGTCGACGAGTGTCCCGATCGATGCGTGTAACAAAGGGTTACCGCCGGAAATCGTGACATGACCATACGAACCGAGGGCATCGAGTTGCGTCAGGATTTCTTCTGCTGTCAGCAAATCCGGTTTTTCCGATCCGTCCCAAGTGAAGGCCGAGTCACACCAGGCACAGGAATAATCACAGCCACCCGTCCGGACGAACATCGTTTTTTGACCGATGGAACGTCCTTCGCCTTGGAAAGTCGGACCGAAGATTTCAAGGACAGGAATCTTCGGTGTTTTCTTCAGTTGACTCATGACTCAAGCATCCATTCCCGGCGGACTTCAGCAAATGCCGTCGGTGTTTCATACAATTTGACGAATTCGACACGAAGACCCCGTTCGTCCGGCAGGTGTTTGCCGAGTGTTTCAAAAATCCAGGCCGACATGTTTTCAGCCGTTGTATTCATGTAAGGAAGAGACTCGTTCAAGTACCGGTGGTCAAGCAACGGTTCGAGATGCTCTTTGAAAATTTTCTTCAAATCACCAAAGTCGAGTGTCATGCCACGATGATCAAGGAATCCGCTGATGCCGAGATCGACGTGATACGTATGCCCGTGCAGAGCACGGCATTTGCCGTCATAGTCATACAGATGATGCGCTGCGTCAAACGTCAATTTTTTAACGATCATGACACGTGATTTTGTATAAATGAGCGAGTCGCCGGTCGGGCGCTCGACAGTTTGGGGTGCTTCATAATTGAATTTCATGTGTGTTGAACCTCCTCGATATAGGCATCTAAGCCTTTTTTCCGTAATTCACAAGCCGGGCAATCGCCGCAGCCGTCTCCGATGATGCCGTTGTAGCACGTCAATGTCCGTTCGCGGACAAAATCAAACGCGCCGAGCGAATCAGCCAGTGCCCATGTCTCTTTTTTATCGAGCCACATAAGCGGAGTATGAATCACGAATGGATAGTCCATCGCGAGGTTAAGCGTCACATTCAGTGACTTGATGAAGGAATCACGGCAGTCGGGATAACCGGAAAAGTCCGTTTCGCATACGCCGGTGATGATGTGGCGGATACCGCGTCCTTTTGCGAGGACGGCTGCGAAGGACAGGAACAGATGATTTCGGCCGTCTACAAAGGTAGAAGGAAACCCGTCTTCGTTTGTCGTGATTGATTGTGAGTGGTCAGTCAAAGAGTTGCTTGTCAATTGACTGAGGAGTGAGAGATCGAGTTCATGATGCTTCACACCGAGTTCAGATGCGATTTCGCGAGCGACATCGAGTTCTGCGGCATGACGTTGTCCGTAGTTGAAGGTAACGACTTCAACTTCTGAATAATCGGCGAGTGCCTGAAACAGACAGGTCGTCGAATCTTGACCGCCACTGAAGACGACAAGAGCACGTTCATTTTTCATTGGATACACTTCCATTCCTAGTTTTTGTGACGGAGGAGGTTACGAACTCCGGAGACACAGTCTCAACTATTCACACTAGCAGAAGGTGGCTGAAAAGTCGACTGACAATCAAGGATTTCACGAGACAAAAAAAACACCCTTGAACGACAGTGCGCTCAAGGGTGAAAAAATCATAACGGATAATGATAATACCGCTCTTTGACGAGCAGATCACGGATATTCGAGTCTTCTGAGATGACTTTCATCAGGCCGCCGGTTTGGGAAGCATGTGCCTGAAGGGCAGCGATTTTTTGATCGGTATAAGCGCTGACATCATGAACAAACGTTCCTTCACCGAGTTCGTCACGCGTATTGTTAGCGAAAGCGACGGCTAAAAATTCAGGCCGCTCGTTTTCGTCAATCGCGCGAAGTGCCCGGACGACGGCACGGGCTGTTGCTTCGTGATCCGGATGGACGGCGTAACCGGGATAAAACGAAATCACACGTGTCGGTTGTGTTTTCGCAATCAATTCGCCGATCCGCTCAGCAAGCATCGCTTCGTCTTCGAATTCGACCGTCTTGTCGCGAAGTCCCCACATTTGTAAGTCGGAGATCTTCATCTTTTCCGAAGCGGCAATCAGTTCACGTTTGCGGATCATCGCGAGCTCTTCACGATTCGTAAAGACAGGACGTCCCATATTGCGTCCCATTTCACCGAGTGTCAGGCAGGCATACGTGACAGGTCCGCGATTCTCTGCATGTTCAATAATCGTTCCAGCCGAGCTGAATGCTTCATCGTCCGGGTGAGGGAAGATGACGAGAAGATGATCTTGTTCGTTGTACGCCATTATTCTACCTCCTCTGCGCCTTGCGCGAATGGAGTCGGACTGAGTTCGAAGGCAATCGCAAGGCGTCCTTCAACGTCGTGTCCGGCAATCAACAGTTGATCACCTGCAAATTCATAATCCGTTAATCCTTCACCATACAACCAGCCGTGGGCCAGTTTCAGACCAATCCGGTAAGGACCGTTTCCGGTGATCAGTCCACGTTCATACGTAATCTCGGCATTACGGAAAAACATACCGGCACTGTGGAATGTCGGGTCCTGGTGTGTCGCATATGCCCCGTTCGTCGTTTCGACGTGTACGTAAAGTGGTGTATTGGCATGCTTATCGATATAGTCTTGTACAGCAGTTAAATCCAGTGCTTGCATGATAAATCCCCTTTCCTATACAGAAAGAAGTCCGCGAGCATTGCGCGGACTTCCTGAACGATCAAGACGTTACTGTTCGATGAGCAGCGTGGTCAGTCGGGCCGACATATTCATTCAACCGGAATGAATGACGAATCGCAGAAGTGATAAACGATTTCGCTGTACGGACCGCTTGTTCCACGGAAGCTCCTTTTGCGAGTTCAGCCGTGATGGCGGCAGAGTAGGTGCATCCTGCTCCGTGCGTATACGGTGTCTCAATACGTTCGTCCTCAATTAGGATAAACTCTTTTCCGTCATAAAGCACGTCAACTGCTTGCGGGTGGTCGATCTTGCTGCCGCCTTTAACAAGGACGTATTGCGCGCCTTTTTCATGAATCCGGGCAGCTGCGAGCTTCATTTCATCGATTGTCGAAGGGGTTTTTCCAAGCCCCGATAATTGACCTGCTTCAAAGACGTTAGGAGTCACGACTGTTGCGAGCGGTGTCAGGATATCACGTAAAGCGTTCGCCGTATCCGGATTCAGGACCTCATCTTCGCCTTTACATACCATGACCGGATCGATGACGACATTTTTGACACCAGATGACTTGATTTTTTCAGCAACGACTTCAATGATTTCGACAGTCGGGAGCATACCCGTCTTCATCGCATCTACACCAATTCCTCCAAGGACCGTATGGATTTGTGTCCGGACGAGTTCGGCATCGATTGGATAAACCGCATGGTGCCAAGAATGATCAGGATCTTGAGCAACGATGACCGTCAATGCGTTCATCCCGTAGACTTCAAGTTCCTGGAACGTCTTCAAATCAGCTTGAATACCAGCGCCGCCACTCGTGTCAGAGCCGGCAATCGTTAAAGCTTTACGTTTTGTCATGTGGAATTCCTCCTAAATAAAATAAGCATATCTTCTTGCCATCAATCATAGCGAATTCTAGTCCAAGCGACAACTGCAGGGGCTTAATCAAGACAGAAAATCCCCACCTAGCTGACTAGATGGGGAATGAATCATTTAATGAATAAGAAATCGAGAATGTAGTAGATGAGCGCCGCCACTGCCATTGAAATCGGCAATGTGATGACCCATGTAATCACCATTCGTTGTGCTGTTCCCCATTTAACGCCTTTTTTCCGGTGTGATGTACCTACACCGAGAATGGCAGAAGAGATGACGTGTGTCGTTGAAACCGGTAAGTGGATTGCTGTCGCACCAAAGATGATGGCAGCAGACGTCAAGTCAGCCGCAACCCCGTTGACGGGACGGATTTTCATGATTTGTCCACCAACCGTCTTGATGATCCGCCATCCACCGACGGATGTTCCGAGACCCATGGCAATCGCACACGATAATTTAACCCAAAGTGCGACTTCGTGATCGGTTTGGAAACCGGACGAGATGAGGGCAAGTGTGATGATACCCATCGCTTTTTGCGCATCGTTCGTCCCGTGTGTATACGATTGAAGCGCAGCTGTTGCGATTTGCATATGACGGAAACGACGATTCGTCTTCGCCAAATTCCCTTTTTTGAATACAACTTTGAAAATACCATAAACGATAAAACCAAGCGTAAAGGCAAGAATCGGTGAAATGATCAGAGCCTGAACGATTTTTAAAATCCCTTTAGCTTCAATTCCGCCAAAACCGACGGATGCAATGGCTGCACCGGCGATTGAACCGATCAACGTATGCGAAGAACTAGACGGAATACCGAAATACCACGTCAAGAGGTTCCAGGCAATAGCAGAGAGTAAAGCAGCAATGACGACATAACTTCCGTGCTGTAGCGTCGACGGATCGACGATATCGCTGGAAATTGTTTTAGCAACGCCAGTAAACGTGATTGCACCTAAAAAATTCATCGTCGCCGCAAGAATGATAGCGTGACGCGGTTTCAAAGCACGAGTCGACACCGAAGTCGCAATCGAGTTCGCTGTATCGTGGAAACCGTTAATGAAGTCGAAGCTAAGTGCGAGAATGACGATTATGGCGGTGATGATAAACAGACTATCCATCTCGTTAGCTCCTCACTTATGCATTTTTCATGATGATCGTTTCAATGACGTTTGCTGCATCTTGGCAGTAATCGGCGATTGATTCGAGCGACTCATAAATTTCTTTGTATTGAATGATTTTGATTGGATCTGTTTCTGTTGCGAACAATGCTTTGATTGATTTACGACGCAAGTTGTCACAGATTGTTTCTTGTTCTTTTACTTTGATGACGTGTTCGCGCATCGGCTGAAGTTTGCGTGCGACTAACAAATCCATTGATAAAGCGAGCTCATTAACGGCAATGTGGATCTCATCCACAAAACGGATCATATGCTCGTCTGCTTGGACGATGTTGTAAATTTCAAAAATAGCAGAACATTCTTCAAAACCGTCAAGGACGTCGTCAAGTGAATTAGCAAGTGCTAATAAATCTTCACGGTCGATCGGTGTGATGAACGCGTTGTTCAAATCGATGATCAATTGGTGCATCAGATCGTCACCGGCTGTTTCAAAATCTTTTACTTTATGGGCGAATTCTTTGACATCGGCAATACCATTAATTTTAAAATCAACGAAAAATTGTGACGTTCGTTGCAAGTGTCCTGCAATCTCAGATAATTTAACCGCGAATGGATCTTGTTTTTTACTGAACATTTCTTCTGCCTCCATATTAAGAACAAGAATAGAATAGTGAAGTGACTTCACGAGTTCGATTGTATCAGACGCTATTGTAAAAGAATACAACTATGTCCCGTCTTTACGAAATCTTAATAAATCTTAATACTAATGGGATTGCTGATTTAACAAAGAATTAAAAATTGAAACAATAAGATGGATTCGCTTATTAATCTTGGGGAAACTTGTGTTTTCCGTTGCCCTTTGTAAGGGAATAGAAGAAAAGCAGGAGAAGGAAGAGCGGAAGCGAATAAGAAATTAAGTTAGAGCGCCATGTAAATCAGGTATAATCATGTAAAGGAAAGAGGAGGACGTTTTGTATGCTCGTTCAAAGTTTGTGTATTCCGAAACACCAGTGTGTCAAGATTTCAGAGACGGCTACCCTGCGAGAAGCGTTACAGACGCTGGAAGAGACAGGATACCGCTGTGTCCCGGTTCTTGATCAAACCGGTCAATTGTTCAAAGGGAACATCTATAAAATGCATATTTACCGCCACGGAATGAACGGTGGAAGTTTAGACGACAACGTCATGACACTGATCAAAAACACGACGAAGTTCATCTACACAGGCAGTAACTTCTTTGAAGTCTTTTTCTCCATCAAAGAATTGCCTTACATTGCTGTTCTGAACGATGATGGACAATTTTTCGGGATTTTACCCCACGGAAAAATGCTGGGTATGCTCGAAGAAGCGTGGAACCGCGATTCAGGCAGTTATGTCCTGACGGTTGCCCTCAGTGAACAAAAAGGGGCGCTTGAAAAGATCGCGAAAATCATTAACAAATACTCAACGGTTGCGAGTCTGATGACATTGGATGCAAAAAGCAGTGTCATGCGCCGTGTCTTGATCACATTACCAACGGATTGTGATGAGAAGACGAAAAAGAAAATCGTCAAGAAATTAAACGAAAAAGGACTCCGCGTCGTTGCTGTCGAGGACTTGGCAGTTCGTGTATAATGACTAGGAAATCCGAAGGACCAGCAATTGGTCCTTTTTTTGTTGGGAGGCAATGAAATGAATATTTTAATGGTAGGGGCAGGTTCGATGAGTGAGTCGTTAGTCAAAGGCTGGCTGGATTCCGGGATATCTCCTCAAATGATTACGATGACCAATCGAGCGGACCGGTCGCGTCTGTTTGCTCTGGCGGAGCAGTACGGTGTCCGGACGACGGCTGAGGAACAGGTGGATCAATTTGATGTCGTCGTTTTGGCCATGCAGCCGGACGGAGTGCTCGACTACATCAAACAGCAGACTTGGAGGACGGATCAATTGGTCGTGTCCGTCGCCGCGCACATTACACCGGCAGAAATCGAAGCACATATTTCATGTGGTGCCGTCTGCGCGATGCCGAATACACCCGTCGCATTTCGGACAGGGATGACCGGACTTTGGTTTGGTGACCTTGTATCGGACGAGAAAAGACAACAGGCGACGGCATTATTTGGACGCGTGGGTGAGACGGTCGAAACGAATGCGGCGACGATGCCGTATCTGATGGCAGCAGCAGGGTGCAGTCCCGCATTCTTCTATGAAATCGTCGGCGCGATGACACCTGTATTGACGAAAGCCGGTTTCGATGCATCTTCTGCCCGGAGAATCATCGCCCAGGCGATGAAAGGATCAGCGAAACTGCTGTTGCATGAAGAACGTCCGACAGAAGAACTGATCAAGGATGTGGCAGCACCGGGTGGCCCGACGGATCGTGGAGTCCGTGTGTTGCGTGAACATGACTTGGCACAAGCGATGTATGAGGCTTTGATGGAGAGCGCTCGCAAAAAAAATTAAAAAATCATCCGAAACGCCCGCCGCTTCTTGATTACAAGAGAAACGGCGGGCGTTTTTGAATAGAGTTGCTTCGAGTGAAATAAAGCGTTTCACGTGAAACATGGATTTAATCTTGCAAAGCGTAACAGAACTTCGTATATTTAAAAAAGAAACCGTCCAGACGGTACAGTAAAATGAAAGGAGAAAGGTGATGGTCAGTACAAAAGCGTTAGAAACACGACGTCGGATTACGGATGCGACCGTTCAAGTCATGCTGACCCAAGGATTTCCGCAACTGACACTTGAAGAAGTGGCGAAACAGGCGAATGTCTCGAAAGGCGGGCTGTTGTATCATTTTTCTTCGAAAGAAGAATTATTGATGGGTGTGATCGAGGAACAGGAACGGCGTCAGTTCCAGCAGTATCAGACGTATCTTGGACAAGGATTCGGTCCGATGGAAGCTTTCGTCATGTTGCAGGCACAGCGGGATGAAGAGTTTTGTCTCGATATTGACACGGTATTATTTTTGTTGTCCTTGTTAAAGGAAAATGCCGCTTTCGTGGAAGAACGAAAAAAGCAGGTTCATCAATTTTTTGATCACTTGATGGAACAGGCAGATCCTGTGGAAGCGATGATGATTCGTTTTACACTGGACGGATTGAAGATGTCGGAACATTTTCAGTTTGGTCAGCCTGCACCTGACGTACGACAAGCCTTGGTCGAACGTTTATTAAAACAAGCACGTAAGATCGATCAGGCAACGAAGTAACAAGATGGAATTGAAAAAGAAGAGAGAGAAGGCGGATTTTTACCATGAAGCGTATCATTCAATTTTCAGTCAATAATAAGTTTGCTCTTTGGTTACTGACGATTATCATCACAGTTGCCGGAATTTATGCCGGAACGACGATGAAACTCGAGACGTTGCCCGACATCACGACACCAACTGTGTCTGTGACGACGATTTATCCGGGTGCAACACCGGAACAAGTACTCGATGAGGTCAGTCGTGAACTTGAAAGTAAGGTCGAGAATCTTGGCGGAGTCGAAACCGTCCGCTCGTCCTCTTTCCAGAATGCTTCAAATCTACAAATCGACTACAGCTTCAGTACAGACATGGACGAAGCGGAACAAAAAGTCAAAGAAGCATTGGCTAATGTGGAATTGCCGGAAGGCGCACAGGAACCTCAAGTTTCACGTATTTCATTTGATGCCTTCCCGATCATCGGCTTTGCTGTATCGGACGAAAACCGCTCCTTATCCGATTTGACGAAACTGGTCGAAAACGAGCTCCAACCGAAACTTGAAGGAATCGAAGGAGCACAGACGGTTCAAATCGCCGGTCAGGAAATCCGCCGAATCGAGATTCGATTCGATGAGAAGAAACTGCAACAGTACGGATTGACGGAAGAGAACGTCAAACAGCTGATTCAAGCGAATGATTCCCGCTTGGCTCTCGGGTTATATGAATTAGGTGATAAAGAACAGGCGGTCGTACTCGATGGAAAGGCCACGACGGTCAACGCGTTAAAAAATATCCGTTTGCCTTACACGCCACAAGCCACACCAGGTGCAGGACAAGGACAGACGCCAACACCTGCATCAGGATCAGATGCAACACAAGGTCAGACGCAAGCACCTGCATCATCTGCACCGGCAGGACAAACGCCGGTTGCAGCAGCACCAACGCAGGTTCCGACCGTCAAATTGTCGCAACTGGCGAAGATTGAAGACAAAGGAATCGAAGAATCGATTTCCCGGTCGAACGGGGAACGTTCAATCGGCGTCCAGGTAACGAAATCACAGGATGCCAATACCGTCGAAGTCGTCAATGCGGTCAAAGAGACGATTAAAGACTTTGAGAAAGAGAACGACGGCGTCAAAGCATCGGTCACGCTTGACCAAGGGAAGCCGATTGAAGAATCTGTCTCGACGATGATCAGCAAAGCATTGATTGGTGCCTTGTTCGCGGTCGTCATCATTCTCCTGTTCTTACGGAACTTCAAATCAACAATCATTGCAGTCATTTCGATTCCCTTATCCCTGCTGATGGCGATTTTGGTCTTGAAACAGTTGGACATCTCACTCAACATCATGACGCTTGGGGCGATGACAGTTGCGATTGGTCGAGTCGTGGATGATTCGATTGTCGTCATTGAAAACATTTACCGTCGATTGACGGATCCGACTGAACCATTAAAAGGGAAGGCGCTCATCATTGAGGCAACACGTGAAGTCTTCATTCCGGTCGCTTCATCGACAATCGTCACGATTGCCGTCTTCCTGCCGCTCGGATTCGTTACAGGATTTGTTGGTGAACTGTTCCTTCCGTTCGCCTTGACGGTCGTCTTTGCACTCTTTGCCTCATTGATCGTAGCTGTAACGGTTGTTCCGATGTTTGCTGATTCACTCTTTAAACGCGGGAAGGCACCAAAACCGGAAAAAGAAGACGGTGGCAAACTTGCCAACTGGTACCGTGGTGTACTGAATTGGTCGTTGAACCATAAATTTGTCGTCTTTGGTCTCGCTGTACTGTTGCTGATCGGCAGTTTCGCGCTTGTTCCGACCATCGGTGTCAACTTCTTGAATCAAGAGAGTGAAAAAACATTTTACGTGACGTATAATCCAAAACCGGGTCAAACGTTAGATGATTCATTGAAGGCTGCCGACCTGGCAGAAGGATATTTTGAAAAGCAACGTGATGTGGATAATCTTCAATTTACAGTCGGTGGAGAAAATCCATTGAATCCCGGAAATACAAAGCAAGCTGTTTTCATTGCCCAGTATGATCCGGATACAGCTGATTTTGCAGATGTAAAACAACAGGCAATCAAACAATTGAATAAAGAGATTCCGACCGGCGAATGGAAAGAACAGGACTTCAGCGGAGGAGCGGCCTCTTCCGGTGTCTCGTATTCGGTTTATGCCAATTCGATTGAGGATCTGCAAAAGATTACACCTGAATTCGTGAAAGCGATTGAAGGCGAATCGAAATACGTGCGTAAAGTAACGACTGATTTAAAGGAGTCGTATACACAGTACACATTTGAAGTCGACCAACAAAAAGCCGCTGAATTCGGTATCTCGACAGCGCAATTGGCTCAAGGTATTGCTAATGTGCAAGGTGAAGAAAAACCACTTTCTACTATAAAAGTAGACGGTAAGGAACTCGATGTCATCGTTCCGAACGAACAGACGACATATGATTCCATCAACGATCTACAAAAAACAGATGTGACGACGCCGCTTGGTGTCCGGAAACTGTCGGATTTCGTCTCGGTCAAAAAAGGGACGACACCGGATTCACTCAGTGAGCGGGACGGTAAGCTGGTCGCGACAGTCACAGCAGAATTAAAAACAGACAAAGCAACAGAAGCTTCACAAGCAATCGATAAAACGGTCAAAAAGATTAATCTTCCGACAGGTGTCTCCTATAAAGCAGGCGGTGTGACGGAACAAATTCAGGAATCGTTCACGCAACTCGGACTTGCAATGGCAGCAGCCGTCGCGATTGTCTATCTGGTTCTTGTCGTCACATTCGGAGGCGCGTTGACACCACTTGTCATCTTGTTCTCGCTTCCGTTTGCGATCATCGGCGGGTTACTTGCCCTGTTGATTACAGGCGAAACGATTTCCGTTTCTTCGTTGATCGGTGCATTGATGCTGATCGGAATCGTCGTAACAAACGCGATTGTATTGATCGACCGTGTCATTCATAAGGAAAAAGAAGGACTCGATACGCGGGAAGCCTTGTTGGACGCGGCAGGAACACGACTTCGTCCGATCTTGATGACAGCTCTTGCGACGATCGGTGCCTTGTCACCACTGGCACTCGGTCTTGAAGGCGGCGCCTTGATTTCGAAAGGACTTGGGGTAACGGTCATCGGTGGGCTAACAAGTTCGACACTCTTGACGTTGCTGATTGTTCCGATCGTCTACGAATTCTTTGCACGCTTTCGGAAAAAGAAGTCAATGGATTAAGCAGACTTAAGACTTAATTATTTGAACAGGTCTCCTGAAACGGCTCTAAACTGCCGTTTCAGAACCTGTTTTTTTATTTGTTACAGAAGTGTTACGGGAAACTAACCCTGTTAATAAACTGTAACACGATGGAAGAAATCAGCATGATAGGATAAAAACAGTAATTATCTGATAATTTAGTTTTTTGCATAAACATATTTATAAAGGAGACAGACAGATGAAAAGTTCATTTTTAGTGCGGATCGTTGTATTGGCAACATTACTCATCAGCAGCTTCGCGGCTGTTCCACAACAAACGAAAGCCAGTACATCGAAAAAAGTTGTCGTAGCGGTCGATGTGTTGAATGTCCGGTCCAAAGCGACGACGACGGGACAAAAACTGGGTCAACTGAAACTAGGACAAACGGTAACGGTCCTCGGTAAAACAGCAAACAATTGGTATCAACTCCGGTATGCGGGAAAAAATGCGTACATAGCGGCTACATATACAAAAGCATTTAATGCCAAAGCGACAACAGGATTAACTAAAAATGGAGCAGCCGTCGTATCGGTCGCAGAAGGCTTAAAAGGACGTCCGTACGTATTCGGTGCGACGGGGCCTGTCAGTTTCGACTGTTCCGGCTTCACACGTTATGTTTACAACGCGTTAGGCAAGTCGTTACCGCGGACGGCAGCGGCACAATACGGCGCGACGAAACGAACGGCTCCCGTTGCCGGAGATCTCGTCTTCTTCACGCACGGAAGCGGAATTCAGCATGTCGGGATTGCGGTTGATGGATCGACGATGATCAATGCCAATTCCTATTACGGACAGGTCGTCAAAGAATCATTCCGGAGCGGCTACTGGGGATCGCGTTACGTTGCGGCAGGTTCTCTATAAAACAGCAAATCATTCAAAAAACCCGCTCTTGACGCATTTGCGAGACAAGAGCGGGTTTTCATCTATTCTTTGACTTTAACAGCCGTTAATCCACTCAGCAGAGCAGTCGGGATTTCGATTTGGGGATGGTCGCGCCAATTGTCGCTGATCGCGATGAAAAAGGCTTGGCGGCCGATCGTCTCATAAGGGACGGCAACCGTCGTCAGATTCAGGACGACAGCCAAATCACTGCCGTCGAATCCGATCACGGCTAAATCTTCCGGAATCCGGTAACCTTGTTTGCGAAGCTCGAGAATGATACCCGCGGCCACATGGTCACTGGCGGTTAACAAAGCACTTGGGCGACAGGATTGATTGGACCACTGCCGGGCGATGTCGGCTCCGTCCTCAATCGTCAACGCCTGTTGATAAATCCATGACGTATCTTCCGGTGACACGGTATCCTGATAGGCCTGCTTTCGGGCACGGCTGTTTGTGCTGTCAGGGCGACCAAGACAAATCCCGATCTGAGTATGCCCGAAAGACTGAAGGGTCTTTAACCCGCTTTGAAACGCGGTATAATGATTGATATAGACGGAAGAGACATCTTCATGATGCTCACAAAACACAATCGGACCGTACTGCTCGTATCGTAAAATCTCATCGACCGGCAGACTGTGGGACACGACAATCAGTCCGTCAACTTCACGTTGGGCGAGGGCTTGAAGAACCGTCTGTTCATGTGACGCAATATAGTTCGTCTGCCACGTCAAAAAACGATAGCCTTCCTCAAAAGCGCACTGGGCAATCCCGTGCAGGATGGCAGCGTGGTAGGGATGATCGACGTAAGGCAGCATGACACCGATCGTTTTCGTTTGACCGGTCGACAACTGGACAGCGGTTTGATTACGGATATAACCGAGCTTTGTGATGGCGTCCTGGACGGCCCGGCGTTTATCTTCCGCGACGTACGGATGATCATTGAGGACACGCGAGACTGTCGTCACTGAAACCTCTGCTTCACGTGCTAAGTCACGAATGTTGGTCATCAAAGGTTCCTCCTAGCTGTTGGATAATTGTTGATGGATCTTAATCCAGTCCTGTCTCGTGATCGGGCCTTCCAGCCAAGCCGAACGATCGAGTTGTTCCGAAATTCTTTGAAGCAGTTCGACCTGATGAGCTGGCGGCAAGTCCGGGAATTGATCGACCAACGTATGCTTACACAAATAGTAACCGGTCGATGTGTGCAACTGTTCAATCGCTAATTCGTAAGCAACATTTTTCTGAACGAGACGAGACAAGAATGTTTGAACTGACATGAGAAGACCTCCCTTGTAGTGTATATCAAGACCGTAAACTATGAAACGCGTTTCACGGCAAGCAAAAACTGAGAGGTCCGTCATAAAAGTGGAAAATCCGGACTGGAATTGACCAATGGAAAAAAGAGGTCTATGATTGGTTCGAATCAAGATAAAGAGGGGCGAACGTAAAATGGAATCGACAGACTCGAAGCTGGCATTAAAAATGCTTGTTGTTCTATCTCGCACAATGCATGCAGTAGCGGAACAAGTGAAAGTAGACATCAAGACCCATCAGCTGAATTTATCGGAATTTGGTGTACTGGAACTGTTGTACCACAAAGGCGATACACCACTTCAACAAATCGGCGATAAAATCTTATTAACGAGTGGCAGTGTCACGTACGTCGTGGATAAATTAGAGAACCGGGGTCTCCTGGCCCGACGATCATGCCCGACGGATCGTCGCGTAACGTTCGGAACACTGACGGAGGCGGGAAGAGAATTAATGGAAGAAACGTTCCCGAAGCACGAAGCATTCCTCACAGACTTGTTCAGTGACCTTTCGATTCCAGAAAAAGAACAGTTGATCGATCAGCTCAAACGGATCGGTCATCGTGCAGACCATTATACACATTCAAAAAAAGCCTAATCATCCTGATTAAGCTTTTTTTGTTGCTTTCTTTGAAATCAAACTAATTGACAAAAGAAAATGGTGTTGGTATATTTACTTACAGAATTTACTTTAAATAAAAGGGAGAAATAAAAATGACTAAATTACTTTATGTAACTGTAAACCCGAAATCAACAGAACATTCATTCAGCCTTCAAGCTGGTGAAGCTTTCCTCGAAAGCTACAAAGCAGCTAACCCGAACGCTGAAGTCCAAGTTCTTGATCTATATAAAGAAGATGTCCAAGAAATCGATACAGACGTACTCAGCGCATGGGGCAAATTCGCTACAGGCGAAGAGCTTTCAGAAGTAGAAATCGCTAAAGTCGGTACAATGACGAAACACCTTGAGCAGTACATGGAAGCGGACGAATACGTATTCGTGACGCCAATGTGGAACTTCTCATTCCCAGCACGTCTTAAAATGTACATCGACAGCGTTCTTCTTGCAGGTAAAACATTTGCTTACACGGCAGAAGGTCCTAAAGGATTGATGGAAGGCAAAAAAGCGCTCCACATCCAGGCAACAGGCGGTGTCTACACTGGTTCTGGCCTCAACTTCGGCGATGACTACCTCCGTCAAGCACTTGCTTTCACTGGTGTAACAGACTACAACTCATTGTTCATCGAAGGTATGGCAATGAACCCAGAAAAAGCAGAAGAAATTAAAGAAGAAGCAATCGCAAAAGCAAAAGAACTTGGCCGTTCATTCTCAACAGTCAACGCATAAGAAACGAAAATACCCGCTGTCCGTTCATGAACTGCCCCATAAAAGTTGGACATAAAAATCCAACTTTTATGGGGTGTTTTTTATGGTCAAATATACGAAGGCGTTTAAAGTCCAGGTCGCTG
>NZ_JBEPSU010000006.1:0-155242 GCF_040549175.1 Exiguobacterium sp. PvP048
GCTCGACTTGCATGTATTAGGCACGCCGCCAGCGTTCGTCCTGAGCCAGGATCAAACTCTCCATAAAGTGTTTGACTTGCTCGTTTTTGTGACCGGAGTCACGTTGACGAAGCTTGCGCTTCATTCATTGTTTGTATCCGAAGATACGTTTTTTTGCCTCATCGTTCAGTTTTCAAAGTTCGTCATTTCTTTCGCGTCGTGTTAGCGACTTTAATAGATTAACAGGTTCTTTCGATTATGTCAACCACGTTTTAGAAAAGATTTTTCAGCCCCAACAAACCGTTTATAAAAGGCGTCTCGCTGGAACATTTATTAATATACCAACAAAATTCGACAAACACAAGCATTATTTTAAAAAAACTTTACAAAGGATTTAAAAACCCTTTGTAAAGCCTTTAGAGTCTTAACATGCTCATTGCCGTGAAGCCGATGTTGGCCGGTCGTTCCGCCAAACGTTTCATCAGATACGTATACCAGTCGACACCATGAGGGACATAAATGACGACACGATATCCTTCAGCTACTAATTCCTGTTGCCGCCTCGGCCGCATCCCTTGCAGCATCTGGAATTCAAATTGATCGAATCCAATTCCCTGTCGGTGGACGAATCGAATGACTTCTTGAATCATATCTTCGTCATGTGTCGCGACTTGCGTATAACAGCCTTGCAAAAGATTTTGTTTCACGAGTTGTAAATACGTCGCATCCACCGTTTCTTTCCGCTCGATATAAATATCTTCCGGACCGGTATATGCTCCCTTGACGATACGAACGGTGGATTGCAAGCGTTCAAGATCAAAACGCGTCCGGTATAGATTGGCTTGCAATGCAATTCCGACATTTGAAAAACGACGATGCAATTGTTCAAAAACTTGAATGATGCTTTCGCATACGGCTTCTTCTTCCATATTAATCGTGACACGCAAATTAAACGTTTCTGCTGTTTCCAAAATCCGTGTCATCTGCGCAACTGCAATTTTCGGATTTAACCTTAATCCGACTGAAGTCAGTTTCAATGAGACTTGCGCATTCAACTTTTCTTCCGAAATCCGATGAATGACTTTGATACATTCATCAGCAATCCCGATTGCATCTTGTTCCTTTTCGATGAATTCACCGAGACAATCAACCGTTACCGCCCGTCCGTCTTCATTTAATTCCCTGACCGTTTGGATCGTCTCTTCCGTTTCCTGCCCTCCAACAAAAAAGGTTCCGCCTAACGGCAGCCCCACCTTCCGCGCCGTTTCAATCAACCCTTTATGCTCCGCCAAGTATTCAAAGACAGGACCTGTAATCTTTTCAATCATGGAAACACCTCCTCTTATTTCTCTTTCCCTTCTGCATAAAAAAAACGCCTTTCTTCTATATAGAAGAAAGACGTTAACTAGAAAAGAAAACTCAGTGTAACCAAATGAAGTAAGCAAGGAATCCGAGTGACATGGCGTACATGATCGGATGGACTTCTTTTCCGCGTCCTTTTGCAATCATCGTGATCGGATAGAACAAGAATCCGAAGGCGATTCCGGTTGCGATCGAGTACGTCAGCGGCATCATGATGACTGTCAAGAAGGCCGGCACTGCGTACTCGAACTTCTTCCAGTCAATCTGGAGAAGAGATGAAGCCATCAATACACCAACGATGATTAATGCCGGTGCTGTTACCGGTGCCGTGATGATGGCAAGTAATGGCGAGAAGAATAATGCAAGTCCGAAGAATAAACCGGTAACAATCGCCGTCATTCCTGAACGACCGCCTGCTGCGACACCCGCACTTGATTCAATGTAAGAAACCGTAGTCGAGGTTCCGAGAATTGAACCCGCGACCGTTGCTGTTGAATCTGCAATCAAGGCGCGACCGGCACGCGGGACTTTATTTTCTTTAATCAATCCTGCCTGATTTGCAACCGCAACAAGTGTTCCAGCTGTATCGAAGAAATCAACGAAGAAGAATGTCAGGATGACGACTGCCATCTGGACTGTGAAGATTTCGTCAAAGTGTAAGAATGCTTGACCGAATGTCGGTGCGATACTTGGTGGTGCTGAGACGATTTCACCTAGACCTGACGGGACCGGAATTAAACCAAAGATCATACCAGCAATGGCTGTGATGATCATCCCGAAGAAAATCGCGCCTTTAATGCCGCGTGTCATCAAGATGGCTGAGATGACTAAACCGAAAACAGCAAGTAATGTCGTCCCCTGCCCCAGGTTACCGAGTGAGACGAGTGTTGCTTCATTGGCAACGACGATACCGCCCGTTTTTAAACCGATGAAAGCGATAAATAAACCGATTCCGGCAGCTACTGCCATTTTAAGAGGTTCTGGAATCGCATTGATGATTGTTTCCCGAATACCAGACGCTGTTAACACCATGAAGACCAGACCGGATACTAAAACACCGGATAAAGCCGTTTGCCATGGGATCCCCATTCCGATGACGACACTGTAAGCGAAGAACGCATTCAGTCCCATACCTGGTGCCAAAGCGATTGGGTAATTAGCGAGTAAGCCCATCGTGACCGAACCGATGATAGCAACGAGTGCTGTTGCACCGAAGACCGCTCCCGCATCCATTCCTGCTTCTGCGAGTGTGTTTGGATTGACGAACAGGATGTAGGCCATCGCGAAGAACGTCGTCATCCCGGCGATGAACTCTGTCCGCATATTCGTACCGAGTCCATTAAAATCGAAGTAACGCGCAATCGCATTCTCCTTTTGCTTTGGTTGTTGCGGTTTCATCTGTGTGCTCATGATTGCCCTCTTTCCAAATAAGCCGTCTCAAGAAACGAAAAAAACGGCAGTTACCTGAGCGGTAAAAGCCGTTTCTTTAAGCGCACACCGGAAATCAGTGCACGCCGTAGTAGGAACCTTTAAGGTGTTCCTGTAGAGACTTCCGGGCCATATCCCCAGAATTATACGGCATTATTTTTTGTTTTTTAGTGGATGATTAAAATAAGAACAGACACATCGTAGCACGCTCTAAATCACCGGTCAACCATAAAAACGAAATTTAGTCGTTCAAATAATCCGAACGTTCGGTTTTGGAAGCGTTTTTTTCGATCAACTCACTTTTTCTATGTTTTTCTGATTACGTCTGTCGTTCTGTGAACTACTCACCACTTATTTGCTTCGCAAATTGAAGTGGGAGCTTCTTAGGAAGACCGTACTTTTACGAGCTACGATTATTGACCAAGCTCATCGGGTGGTTCCCACCCTGAAGGGTTTTCAGTCTGCTAACAGCAACAAGTTGATACTTGCGTTGATATCTCGATCATGATGCGCACCGCAAGTGCATGTCCACTCTCGCATATCCAACGTCTTCTTCTCGCCTTTCGTTCCACAAGAAGAACAGATTTGCGTTGAGGCGTACCATTGGTCCGCTTTGATCAGTGTTCGTCCGTAGAATATGCATTTATATGCCAACTGCCGAACGAACTCATACCAACTGACGTCTCCGATCGATTTGGCGATCGTATGGTTCTTCATCATGTTCTTCGACTTCAGTGTCTCGACGACGATGACTTGGTTATCGTCAACCATCCGTTTCGACAGCTTATGAAGAAAATCTTGACGTTGATTTACAATCTTTTCATGCTTCTTGGCGAGGATGATCCTCGCCTTGTCTCGATTCTTACTCCCCTTTTTTTTGCGGGACAAGGCACGTTGTGCTCTCTTAATCTTCTCTTCAGACTTTCGAAGGAAACGAGGATTTGCAACTTTCTCAGAAGTCCACTCGTCGTTTGTCATGATGGCGAAGTGTTCCAGACCAAGGTCAATTCCTACTTTATTCTTAGCGGGAACCCATTGCTCTTCGGATTGATCGACAAGAATGGAGATGAAGAATCTTGAGGTCTTCGTCATCGAGACCGTCGCGGACTTGATCACACCATCGAACGAACGATGTTGCTTCAACTTCACAAAACCGATTTTAGGAAGCTTCACCTTACGATCTTCGATTCGTATGCTACCCTTCAGATTATTTGTTGTGTAAGATGCACGGGCGTTGTGCTTCGATTTGAACTTCGGAAATCCAACAGACGGATCTCGAAAAAAGTTGTTATACGCTTTGTTCAAATCCATCTGAGCGTTCGACAGAGACAGGCTGTCGACTTCTTTGAGGAAAGGGAATTCGGGCTTATACTTTGCGGGTGTCGGGAGCTTCTGTTTCGCATTAGGGTTCAGTTTCGAATCTTCATACAATCGAATCCTCTCTTCGAGCATCTTATTGTAGACGAAACGGACACAACCGACGTCTTCACGAAATATTCTTGTTGTGGTTTCGTCGGATAGAGTCGAAACTTGTACGCCTTCAGCAACGCAATCACACCTTTCCTTTTGATTCGTTACACTGATTTTATCAAACAATCTCAGTCTTGAAAAACAGGGCGATTCATCTCCCACCTATGCTGGGCTTCGCCCTGAGACGCTTAGAGGTGGGAGAATTCTCGCTAAATTTAGTTAAAATAAGCAGTGGCAATGAGTCCTTTCACAATAAATCCATGAAGTATGTAAATGGTCAGCGTCTTTGTTCCAAGATGAGAAAGTACGAATGGTCTTTTCGGCAACAAGGTAAAGAATGCCATGATCATCATCCACTGAGTCAGATATAGAACAAGTCGTACGATTAGACCAGTGTCGTTTAATCCAATTTTCGCATACGAATTTGCTCCACTCAGTAAGTTAAACTGAAAAAGATCCGGCCAAATCCACATCATCAGAGCACCAGCCAGCATGACCGCTAAAGCCATCCAGCGGTTCGGGAACACCTGATAGATGATCCATCCACGACTCTTGAAGTAATAGCCGAGCACAAAAAACGGAAAAAAGACTACAATGCGTGATAAGCTCCATGCCCAACCGATTTGGTCGATGTAGCCGGCTCCCAAAGCGACCAGTACACTAACCAAAAAAACGCGTCCGATTCCGATCTTGACGGATCGCCCCAGCCAAAGAGCAGCGGGCAGCATTAGACTCCAGACGAACATCGCAAACAGATACCAGTAAATATAAGCGGGTTGTACCGTCAAGAATTGGTATTGATCAATTCCGATCCCTTTCATAACCGCTACAAATACCAGTTGTATCATGATGAATAACATGAAATAGTCCAAAGAGAGTTTCAAGCCGGTTCTAAACGTTAACTTCCCCTTTGTAAAATAACCGGAGATGAAAATGAAGGCTGGCATATGGAATAAATATATAAAATTAAATATACCTTCCAATCCTCGGCTTTTTGAAATAAAGGGCTCGATTATATGACCCAAAACCACTAAAAAAATCAATATTAATTTGGCATGATCGTAAACCCGATCGCGTCCATTCATTATCTTCCTCCACCTCCTTCCACTTTTCATCGGTTAATTGATACATCTCTTTTTTTACGTTACTAAAGTCTATGCTCAAACACACGGTTTTTCGAAGAAAAGAGATAAAAACATGATATATCGTATCGCATGCAAAAAAGAGAGTAGCTGATGAGCCACTCTCTGTTAACAATTAACTATAAAATTATCTTCTCTCATCTCGATCAAGATCGTTATCTCGGTCAAGTCTGTTATCTCGATCATTATCTCGATTAAGATCATTTGTCATGTTCGTACCATCATTGATGTCCGCTTCTTCACGACGGACTGTTTCCGAGACGGTTTCCGTATCCTGAACTTTCCGTTTCCCGACGACAATTTCTTCAGTAACAACATCTTGTTTTGAAACGACAACGCGTTCTTCAGAAAGTGGAACATGAATCGAATCATTTTCATCTACAAAAGCATCTGTTCTTGTTTCGCTCTCGTTGACCGGGCGACGTTCCACATATACTTCTTCGCGTTCAACAGGCACTTCGATGGATTGTTGATCTTCGACAACACGTTTGCTGACATTTACTTCTCCAGTTTGAACTCTTTCTTTATCAACGTTCAAACGTTCTTCATGCAAGCGAAGACGTTCTTCCTCTGTTCCAGCATCTGGTGCAATAGAAGATGTCCGATCCGTTTTTGAAGAGTTATCATAATCCTGATTCCGGTCCACTCCGGAAGTCGTACCGTATCCTTGATTCCCGTTCATATCTGAAGCAACACCATAACTTTGATTGTGTTTTTCGTAAGAATCCCCATACTCACTGTCTACATACAATACTAATTTGCCGTTTTGTACTTGACGGCGGTACTCTTCCGATTCAGTACGATCCAATCCCATACCACTGAATGCTCCCGCAGAAGAATCTTCAGAGAAGGCGGCCATAAATTTCCCCATGAACCCTTGATGCTGCTCTTCACCTGTAGTATCCACATGGACCTCTGTCTGGTCTTTTAACATAGAAAACGAATCTTTATCTTGTGCGACGACATACATATCGCTTTCATTGTAACCCTGTGCCTTTAATTCATTCACTTTACTTAATACTTCCGCTTGGGTATTAAACACGTCGATAAATGTATTTTCTTTTCTACTCATGACCTTCTCCTCCTTTGGGATAAACAGCGTTTAAAATTCAATGTTAAAATCAAATATCAAACGCTTACAAGTAATTTTAAGTGCCAACATTTTGAATTTGCCCTATTTCTTTTTTTATTAAACATTTTTTTCACATGTTTAATTAAAAGAAAGTCCGCGCTGGTTTAGCAACAGACTTTCTTCTGGCATTCCATGTTTTGCATTAATCAACAAAAAAACTAATATTTCGCCTTAACCCCTCTATACTTCTTCACATTTTTTATACATCAGATCTCATGCAAAAAAATTGAGGATTAAAAATCATCTGGAATGTTAGCTAAATATACTTTTAAAGTACTCAGACAGTAGGCCTTCTCCTCTAAATCGATCTTCTAAAACAGGTTTTACCCGCTTTAATTCATTCTTACTTGTTCGACGTGTTCGATAAGTATTCGTGAAAGATCCTAAGTAAGAATATTTATATATAGGTTCCTCAGGATACAATTCATAAGCATGCTTTAACATGGAAATTCCTTTTTCTTCCCACTGTTCATAGTCTCCAAAGTAATAAGGAAACATGGAAATCATATAACCAAAACACCAGAGAAAATCTTCATGCGTTATAAAATGAGCCAAACCGAAATTTGTCACTTCAGTCAAAACAGACTCTAATTCATCCGTATCTATATCTGCATCTGTAATCCCAAGCGGCCCTTGTTCGACTACGACATACCAACAAAAAAAGCCAAGTCGTACAGTCGTTTTTAAGTCCGTCGGATTTTGTTGCCATGCTTTTATAAGATATTCTTTTGCTTCATTCCAATTCTCTTGATGCTCTAATCGATCAACTTCAGGCCATGTCCAATCAATCATAGTAGTTCGCCACCTATTCCATTTCATTACTGACTTCATATTATATCAACTGTACGATACACAGCTCGGTGTGTCTTATTTTACTCCTTAGAATTTGTTGGTTCAGTTTGACGTCACTTAACAGTTCCATAATTTTGGCCAAGAAAAAAGCCCCTTTCATTCACAAATCGTGTGAACAAAAGAGAGCTTCATTTTTAAATATAATTGTTGAAGGTGAAACGGACTTCTTTTCACCTGTCCCCTTTAAAGCGTTGGTACGACAGGCTTCATGAGACGAATCCCCTCAGCAAGTCTAGTTCTTATTCCCACTCAATCGTTGAAGGTGGTTTCGACGTCACATCGTACAGGACGCGGTTGACGTTCTGAACTTCGTTGACGATCCGGACAGAAATCTTCTCGAGCACGTCCCACGGGATGCGTGCCCAGTCCGATGTCATCCCGTCGATTGATGTAACGGCACGGATTCCGACGGCATAGTCGTATGTCCGCTCGTCACCCATGACACCAACTGAACGAAGTGGCGGCAAGACTGTGAAGTACTGCCAGATTTCGCGTTCAAGACCGGCTTTTTTGATTTCATCACGGAGGATGAAATCGGATTCGCGGACGATTTCAAGTTTCTCGTCTGTGATTTCACCGAGGACACGGATCCCGAGACCTGGTCCCGGGAACGGCTGACGCCAGACGATTTCGTCCGACAAACCGAGTTCTTTTCCGAGTTCGCGGACTTCGTCCTTGAACAGCGTGTTGATCGGTTCGATCAACTTGAACTGCATGTCTTCTGGCAATCCACCAACGTTGTGGTGTGATTTAATCGTTTGGGCCGTATCTGTTCCGCTTTCGATGATATCCGTATAAAGCGTTCCTTGAGCCAGGAAGTCCATATCCGTCAGCTTCGACGCTTCTTCGTCGAATACATAAACGAATTCGTTCCCGATGATTTTTCGTTTTTGCTCCGGATCCGAGATCCCTTTTAACTTGTTGAGGAAGCGGTCCTGCGCGTCAATCTTGATGACGTTCATGTGGAAGTGATCCGCAAATGTTTTCATGACACTTTCGGCTTCCCCTTTACGCAAGAGACCGTGGTCGACGAACATACATGTCAACTGGTCACCGATTGCTGCGTGAATGAGTGCCGCGACGACAGATGAATCAACACCGCCTGAAAGGGCGCAAAGGACCTTTTTATCGCCGACTTCTTCTTTAATTTTTGCGATTTCGATTTCGATGAAGTTTTCCATCGACCAGTCGCCCGTACACTGACAGACTTCGAAGAGGAAGTTTTTCAAGAGTTCTTTACCGAACATCGTATGGTTGACTTCCGGATGATACTGGACGCCGTACATCTTTAGCTCTTCGTTTTTGATTGAAGCAATTGGGCACGAGACATTTGTTCCATCGACGACGAAACCGTTTGGTACCGATGTGACGAGGTCACTGTGGCTCATCCAAACCGTCTGTTCGAGCGGGAGGTTCGCATACATCGGCGATGGATCGTTGAGTGTCAACGTCGCTTTTCCGTACTCGCGGTGTCCGGCGCGTTCAACCGTTCCACCAAAGTGTTGCGACATCAATTGCATACCGTAACAAATTCCGAAAATCGGAATGCCGAGGTCAAAGATTTCTGGATCACAGCGGTACGCGTCTTCTGCGTAGACACTCCGTGGTCCCCCGGAGAAGATGATACCGGCTGGTGCGATGTCTTTTACTTCCGCTGCAGTGATCTTATGCGAATGCAGTTCACTGTAAACTCCGAGATCACGAATGCGGCGTGTGATCAATTGATTGTACTGACCTCCAAAGTCGAGGACGAGGATCATTTCTTGGTCCAAATGTGCTTCCAAATCTATTCCCGCCTTTCCAATTTCATGCGTACCCCGATGAAAAAAGCCCACTCTTCCCCCATAGATAAATGGAAAAAGAGCAGGCCGCTTCACAAAAAAGTGTATACGAAGGGTCTGCTCCTTCATAGTCAGGTCGTTTAAGGTGACCCGGTAGAGACTCTCACGCCATATTCGCGAGTATATACAAAGGAGATGCATGTATGATTTACGTTGTTCCCATTGTAACTGTATCAATTCGAAAATATCAACCCTCTATCCGTCGAATGATATTTTCGAAATATTCACGTTTTTTATCAACCGATAACGATTCGCCTCCGTAGACCATCCGTTCATAGACATCCGTCAACGGACGCATCGCATACGTTTCGTAATATCCGTCAACCTCATGCGCAAGTTCCGTCAGTGTCCGGCCGTCCTTGTAGTGGAAGCCTTGTTTGTCGAGACGGCGCAATAAGAAACGGTACATCCGCTTGAATCCTTCCGGACGATGAAGCTGGTTGCGGAAAAATAAAATCGCCGCGGTCCGGGTCAACGGTTTCCGGAACAGATACAAGAATACCAGTCCGACGATTACACCGACAACCGGCCAAATCGGAAACGATTGTTGTTCGGTCTGCGCTGCTGTCGTCGTTTGTTCTTCATCCAGCAGATTCTCCTGCGGACGTTCCGGTGTTGCGGTTTCCGTATCGGTCTCCGTATCGCGTTGCGGATTCGCTTGTTCGGTCTCATTATTCGTTTCCTGATCAATCGTATATTGTCCGGCTCCGTCAAAACTGACGGTCGGTTCGAGCGGTACCCAACCCGGTCCTTCGATATAGACTTCGACCCACGAGTGGGCATTTTTATTGCGGACCGTATAACTCGTCACGGCTGCCCCGATGACATCCGATTCGCCGCCCGTAAATCCTTTTACCCAGCGGGCCGGCAAACCGACAGCGCGTAATAACACGGTCGCGGACGTCGAAAAATTATCACAGTAGCCGAGTTTCGTCTCAAATAAAAATTGATCGACATAATCCTGATTTTCTTCCGGTACGGCGACTTCTTCCGTATTGTATTCGAAGTTTTCCTGCTCAAAATAACTTTCGATCGCCTTCGCTTTGTCCCACGGACTGTCTTCGTCCGCGACGATCTCTTCCGCGAGATCTCGGACACGATTCGGTAACGTATCCGGTAACTGTAAATACCGGTCCTGCTCCATCTCCGACAATGTAATCGGCTCATCCGTCTGGAGCAATTCTTCCGTAAACAACGGATACGTGTATTGAATCTGATAATTTTGCTGGCGTTCCGCATCATCCAGGTACGAGACCTTTTGATTTTCCGGATCAATCAACAGATTTTGCCGTTGCTTATCTACACTCAAACGGACATTGTCCCCGTTATACGGCACAAACGGCAGCTCCCGTGACAGTTCAAATGTCGCCCGTTCTTCCCGTGTCTTGACATCATCTCCGAAGTGCGAGAAAAATCCCCGCGAATCAATTTCCGGTTCTGATTTCGACAGGACCCAGCCTTTTCCGGTATAGACGTCTTTTGTCTCGACACGCCAGTAGCGGCTGCCTTCACTTTCAACCTGGAAGACTTCCCGGTCGTCCATTTGGAACGGACCGCCGAGTTGCTCGTCGTTGTTGCCGTATCCGACTTTTTGGATCTGGCTCGACGACGTGCCTTCACTTTCAAAACCGTCCGTCCAGTCGTACCAGCTGTCTTGCCATGTCGCCGTGATGACGGGACTCTGAACTGCGGCAACCACCGTCGCTCCAATGATCAGCAAGGCGCTGAACGGACGGACATACGATGCCATCGGCCGTTCACTGACTTCTGTCGCATATAACAAAAACAGAGCCAGCACAATCGGGTAGATGATGAACTGTTCGCCCGAGTAATCCGTCCACGTGTCGCAATAGGCAATGAACCCGATGACACCAAGCGCCAGTCCGAAGACGAATCCGCGGTTTGGAAACGTCCGCCGCGCCAGATAACCAATCAGAAAACTGATCAGTCCAATCGAGAACGCAAATGCCGGACGTCCCGGTAACTCCCCGTTGATGACACGGTTGATGTCACCGGCAATTTCACGGAACAGGTTCCACGGTGCTTCGCCGGGAATCAAAATCAAATAGAACGAAACGAGCAATGCCAGTAAACTGCCGAGTAAAAACCAGCTACGTCGGACATGCGACAGCAAAAGTGGTGTCAACAGAAGCGGCAGAAACGGAATGACACTCTCAAACGTCGTCAGCTCAAGCAGCGGCGGCATGAAACTCGCGAACAGCAGCCCGGCGAGCAGATTCCAAATCAGTCGTCGCATCATCCGGTCGTCCTCCTCTCTGGTGTATAGACATGAACGCTTGCTTCCTGCCGGATTTTCGAAATCCACATTTCATTGTTGGATTCAAGGTCCGGTGTGATGAACAGGACATTTCCGCTCAGTCGTAACGCTTTTGAAGAATATTCCCAGGATTCAATGAACGACCGGGTCCGGCTCGGTTGCGCCGTCATCAGGTAATGCGTCAGTTTTGCGCCTTCAAGCGGCAACGATAACGACTGGACGCCATGTCCGACAAGATGAATCCGGTAATTCAGATGACGTTTATTCAATTGATCCGTTGCGGCAGCCAGCATGGAAATACTTTTTTCGAAGTTCTCATCGCTGACGGTTCCTTCGTTAAAGACGATTGTCGTCTCGCGTTCCTGTTCCCGCTCAAACGTTTTCGTCATCAATCCTTGGCGTTTCGCGGTTGATTTCCAGTCAATCTGATTCATCCGGTCTCCGCTGACGTACTCACGGACACCGACGACCGTA
Organism: Exiguobacterium sp. PvP048; assembly: GCF_040549175.1. Taxonomy (NCBI): domain Bacteria; kingdom Bacillati; phylum Bacillota; class Bacilli; order Caryophanales; genus Exiguobacterium; species Exiguobacterium sp. PvP048. The sequence continues at coordinate 11,959 of NZ_JBEPSU010000006.1, forward strand.
AAGGAGGATTGCCGGAGATCCAGTGAAACGGGAGAAATCCCGCCGTCGCCGCGATCGTCTTCATGCGGCAGTTGGACCGCTAACCGGGCCGGTTCGACGGCCAGATACGTTTCGACCGGATAGAGTTTTTTCCGCATGAACAAGCCGAACGGATCACGGATTTCGAGCACACAGCCGGGAATTTGATACAGTCCCCGGCGGATGGAAGGAATCAGATAATCGATGTGCTCGACTTTCCGGTAATGTGCCCGGAGCGGATGCCGGATATCGAGCGGTTCTTCACTGAGTGTGTCCGGAACGGCTTCCGTGACATCGACGGCACCGATGAGAAACGGATATTTCCGCCGGACTCGAAGTGAAACCGGAAGATCGGTTCCGGCAATCAACATCTTATTTGAAACTTCCCGCGTCGCGATTGCTTGTGTGACCGGCCAGATCAAAAACAGCGTCCAGTAGACGGTTAACCCTGCCATGATATAAACCAACAGTGAAGCGACGTTTCCGCCGTCAATCCGGGCATAGATCCACAGAGCTGTGACTGTAATCAGCAAGACGGCGTAACGCCAACCGATTTGCCATTTTGTCATAAGGACTCCACGTCTTGCTGGATCGGCACGGCGACTTCTTTTTTCACTTGTTCCAGAATTCGTTCTGCCGTCTGCCCATGATAGCGGGCATCCGCCGTTAAGATCAAACGGTGCGAGAGTACGGGAGTCAGCAGTTCCTTGACGTCATCCGGTAAGACGAAGGACCGTCCTTCCATATACGCCCACGCTTGTGCCACTTTCATCAGGGCAATCGAAGATCGTGGACTGGCTCCGAGATAAAGCGAGGCATGGGTCCGGGTCGCCTGAACCAAATGAACGATATATTTTTTGACCGGTTGCGAGACATGCACAGCCTTGACGTCTTCTTTCATCCGTAACAATTCGTCGCGTGTGATGACGGACTCCAGCGTCTCGATCGGTTCATCCCGCTCGAACCGTGTCAGTAGCTTCATCTCCTGTTGAAAATCGGGATACCCCATCTTGACCTTAATTAAAAACCGGTCGAGTTGGGCTTCCGGAAGCGGATAGGTCCCCTCGTGTTCAATCGGATTTTGGGTCGCCATGACAAAAAAGGGATTAGGAAGCGTGTGAATTTCTCCATCCACCGTTACGTTCGCTTCCGCCATCCCTTCGAGTAAGGCTGATTGTGTTTTCGGTGAGGTCCGGTTGATTTCATCTGCCAGGACAATGTTTCCCATCAAAGGACCCGGGCGATACTCAAATTGACTCGTCTTCTGGTTGTACATCGAAACCCCCGTCAAATCGGACGGCAACAGATCAGGTGTGAATTGGACACGCTTAAATGTCAAACCGATCGAACGGCTGAATGCACGAACGAGCATCGTTTTCCCGACACCCGGTACGTCTTCCAGTAAGACGTGACCTCCGGCAAGTAACGCGGCTAAAGATTGTGTAATGACATTCTCTTTTCCGATAATGACTTTTTCTACGTTGTCGATGATCGCTTGAATCTCCTTCGTATATGTTCGCATTGTCTGGCCCCTTGCTGTTTAGTAGTTGAATTTTCTGACTTTTTATATCATCTCATATTTTTCAATGCTTTTAAAGGCATGGGGGTAGCTGAATACGCACAAAAGGGGGCGCCGCTGTTCGCGACTCCCCCTTCCTGCTTTCAGGAACGATCACATATCGTAAACCGTTCTTGAGCCGTGCAATCTGCACGTAAAACACGAATCACTTCGTGTCTATTGTCATGTTGCGTCCGTCAAGTCCGGTGATCCTCTTCTTCTCGAAGCGACATGCGATCGTTCCCTATACATTGATAATCATTCATGTGCATCACCATCCTTTCATATACTGAATATTACCGATTCTATTAGAACTTAAACCACTTTTTTTAATTTTTTTTGAAACGGTAATAGGTCGACGCTAAAGCAATCGCCAGGACGGCGCCTTTGATGATGTTTAGGGAATAATATGGTACCGATAACATGACGAGTCCATTCTCGAGAATTCCGACGAGACAGGCACCGACGAGTGTGCCGAGCGCATTCGGTTTCCCTTGGCCGGCAAATGAGGAACCGATGAAGGCTGCTGCGACAGCCGGCATCAAATAACCCGATCCGGCGTTAATTTGGGAAGAACCGACTTGTGACGCCAGTAAAATACCGCCAACGGCCGCCAGTAATCCGGCAATCAGATACGCGACTGCGCGATACCGGTTCACCCGGATTCCCGTCAGATGCGCTGCTTCCGGATTTCCACCGATGATATACAAAAAACGTCCGTGCCGTGTGTGGTTCAAAAAGACATGTGTCACCGCTACGACGACAAGCATTATGAGGATGATCCAAGGCGCCTGACTGATTTTTAAGAACGATTCCGGGATCAGTCCGACCGTTGGTGTCCCGTCAAGACGTGGCATCCCGGCACTGATCGAGCCGCCGCCGGTATACGTCATCGCGACACCTTCAAAAATGAACATCGTCGCAAGCGTTGCGAACAAATCCGGAATCTTGAACTTCACGATTAACAGAATGTTGACGAGTGCGACCGCCAAGGCAATCACGAGAGCCAGACCAATCGATACGCCGAGCGGCAGACTGTACCAGACAAAAAACGAGACGACTAGTGAACTGGCAAACGTCGCGGTCGAACCGACGGATAAGTCAAACCCGTTGACTGTCAACGAAACCGTCAAGCCGATGGCGATGATCGTGACAATCGAGATACTTCGTAAAATGTTGACGAGGTTCGTCCCTTGTAAAAAATTCGGTGCCGTCATGGCAAAGAACAGAATAAGTGCGAGAATCGCGAGGACGATGCCCCAGTCATTCAAGAAACGCAACACCGGTTTTCCCGCTGCTGTTCGCGGCGCTTCCGGCTGTGCAGCCGGTTCGTGCAATACATCATTCATGTTGTTGTCCTCCTGTTGCATACCACAATAATTGTTCTTCGGTTGTTTCCGAAGTGGTCGCCTCGAATACGATCTGTCCGTCATACATGACATAAATCCGGTCGGTTACAGCCAGCAGTTCATCCAGTTCACTCGACGCATAAATGACGGCTTTTTGTTCTGCTGCCAGTTGATCAATCACTTGGAAAATTTCCGCTTTCGCCCCGACATCGACCCCTTTTGTCGGTTCATCCAATACGAGGACGGAAGCGTCGGCCAGCAACCATTTCCCGATGGCAACTTTTTGCTGGTTACCACCGGACAACTCAGCGGCACGTTGTCGGGTATCACTGACTTTAATCGACAGTTGCTGTACGATCCGGTTTGCCGCTGTCCGTTCTTTTTTCTTCTTTACAAACCCGAATCGGTTGACGAATTGTTTGAGGCTGGCCGCCGTCATATTTTGTTCAATTGGATCCGCGACCAAAATTCCTTCTTTCCGTCGTTCTTCCGGCACGAGTCCGATGCCCAGCCGGACCGCATCATACGCCGAACGGATACGCCGTGTTTCTCCCGCAAGACGCATCAATCCCGAAGTGACCGGAATCGATCCGAAAATCGTTTTACACAGTTCTGTTTTTCCGGCACCGACCAATCCGGCAATCCCGATTACTTCTCCAGCACGGACCGTTAACGAGATCTCGTCCAGTTGTCCCGCGACCGTGATACGGTCAAGCTCAAGTGAGGGGGCACCAGCCGGACGCGCCTCGCGGCTGCTTTTTTGCAAACGCCGGCCCAGCATCTGTTCGACGACCGTTTCTTTCGTTTGTCCGGCAAGAAGTTGCCGCGATACCAGCTTGCCGTCGCGCATGACGGAAATCGATTCACAAATCTCAAACAACTCCTGCAGACGGTGAGAAATGAAGATGACACCCAGATGTTCCTTCTCCGCCAACTCGCGAATGATCCGAAACAGTTGTTCCGTTTCCCGGCCGCTGAGTGGAGCGGTTGGTTCATCCAAAATCAAAAACCGGCTTTCCTGCACGAGGGCACGGGCAATCAGGACGAGTTGTTTCTCGGCCAACCGTAACTCACTGACCCGTTGGCGGACATCAATCGATGCTTTCAATTTTTGTAAAGCACGCTCGGCGATTTCTTCATACCGCCGGCGTCGGATGACTCCTTTCAACTGTCCGCTCGCCAGCATATCGAGACAGATGTTTTCGGCGACGGTCAAATAATCGACCAGTGCCGTATCGACTTCCTGATAGACGATTTCAATCCCGGCCCGTTTCGCGGCATTTGGTGAATCAATCGCAAGCGGTACACCGTCGAACAAAATCGTTCCTTCGTATGACGCATAGGCGCCGGCCAAGACTTTCATCAGCGTTGATTTACCGGCTCCGTTCGCTCCGACAAGCGCGTGGATTTCCCCGCGTTTCACGGAAAAGTGAACGTCATCCAGCGCCTTGACACCGGGGAATTCCATTGAAATCCCCCGCATTTCCAGTCGTTGTTCGTTCACCGGAGGCGTCATTTCCCGTCATTCACTTTCCGCAACTGATCCATCCACGGCTCATTGAATTTTTCGGATGTACTCCAGCCTTTGATGATGGTATCGAGATTGTACATCGTCGTATCCGCCTTGAGTGCTTTTTGTTCGACCAGTTTGGCATCGAGATCAAAACTATCCGGTGTTTTTTCGCCGGCCAGCTTTTTCGCAAGCAGGCGCATATCCGTCTGTCCGATCAAATGCGGATCAACGGCACTCGTTGAGACCCAGTTACTGCCCTTTTCACGCATCAGATTGATGTCCTGATTCGAGACATCGATCGAAATCAGCGGAATTTCCTGACGCTTGTTGTCTTTTAAAGACTTATAAGCTCCTTTGGCGACTTCATCCCAGGCGCCCCAGACGGCATCGATGCTGCCCTTCGGGTACTTGGCGAGAATCGCGTTCATCTTCGTCGCAATATCCCCTTGGACATCCTGGAAGTTCGTGGGTCCGACGGTTTCAAGCGTCTTGATTTTGCCGTCCGCTTCATACGTTTTGTAGATTTCCTGACGGCGGTCAAGCGGGGCAAATCCCGGACCAAACCATAGTTTGATGACACGGACCGGCTTGTCGTCCTTCACTTTCGTCACTTCATCGAGCGACAGCTGGGCCAGTTTATGGTCATCCTGGAATGTCTCTGTGATACCTTTTAATGTCTGGTCTTTTTTCTTCGTCACCGTATCAAATGTCACGACTTTGATGCCTTTGTCGATGGCCGGTTTGATCATGTCATAGGCATAATCCTCTTTGCCGTGCGAGATGATCAATCCGTCATAATCCTGCTGAACGGCTTGGGCGACCAACTCCTTGAACTTGACGTCATTCCCTTCCGAGATAAACGTGTTGACTTGAAAACCAAGTGCTTCCCCTTCCGAGCGGGCGCCGTCCAAAAACTGTTTTGTATGGTCGTCGGAAGCAAGGTTACGGATAACGGCAATCTTGACATCACCCTGAACCCCTTCCGGTACACCGCTGATTTTTTTCACCGGTGTTGCTTCACTGTTCGCGCAAGCAGCCAGTAAGACCGCTGGTGCCAGTACAGCCAATGCTAATTTCTTCATCTCAATCTCTCCTGTCTGTTTAGTGTGTATGTTGTCCGATTGTCTGTTTGATTGTCTCCACATCCGGGTGTTCAATGACTCCGATCTCCGTAATGATGGCGGTGATAAGGTCGTGCGGCGTCACGTCAAACGCCGGATTAAAGACCGGTACGCCGGCCGGTGCCGTCGCTTTTCCGGCAAGCTGTGTCACTTCACGGGCGTCGCGTTCTTCAATCTCGATCTCATCTCCTGACAGACTTGTAAAGTCAAACGTCGACAGCGGTGCGGCGACGTAAAACGGAATTCCGAAGGCACGTGCGAGTAATGCCAGCTGAAACGTCCCGATTTTATTGGCCGTATCCCCGTTCCGGGTAATCCGGTCCGCTCCGACGATGATGGCGGTGATCTGCTTTTCCTTGATCGTATGCGCGACCATATTGTCCGTGATCAAGGTGACGTCAATCCCTGCCCGTTGCAACTCCCATGTCGTCAAACGTGCACCCTGCAACAAAGGCCGTGTTTCCGACGCATAGACGGATAACGGGATGCCTTGCTCCTTGGCGAGATAAAACGGAGCGAGCGCCGTTCCGTAAGCTGCCGTCGCAATTGATCCGGCATTACAAATCGTTAGTACCCGGTCACCGGACTCGAACAATTCCAGTGCATGAACCCCGATTTGACGGGATGTTTTGGCATCCGTCTGATAAAGTTCCAGTGCCTTTTGTTCGAGACATACCGGCAGTTCTTTCAGCGTCGTAGCGGAAACAATCAGCTGATTCAGCTCATCGAGGACATTTCGCAGATTGACGGCCGTCGGACGGGTCGCGAGTAATTGTGCCGACACCTCCAACAACTCCTGTTTTGCTTCAGCCAGCGTCCCTGTCGTCCGAAACGCTTCCTGAACGAGGACGAATCCGCCGAACAGACTGATGGCCGGTGCACCACGGACCCGCAATTGTTTGATGGCGTCAATCGCCTGCGCCAAGTCATGGATGATTTCATAATGTTCTTCTTCCGGAAGACGGGTCTGATCCAAAATTGTCACCGTCCGGTTTTCATAGATGATGCTCTGAACGAATTGGCTCATCGGCTGAGTTCCTCCGTCACGTCAAAATTCCGCAGATCGGTAAACGTCTTGCATTCCGTCCGGCGTTTAATCAAAGCAGCACCAAGCCGCAATGCATGGCGTTTTCGTTCAAGGCGAACGGTCGAATCCGAAATTTGCTCCAAGTCTGCAACTAATGCCAATCCAATCGTCCGGCGAATCAGTTCACAACCGGCAAATCCGAGTGCGTCCTGTAAAATCGTGCTAAGAACATCATCGACCAGTCCGTCTGCCGTCCGGAACGGCTCGACCGCTTCCCGTTCCCATAACGCTTTGAACGTCGAAGCAAACGTCAGCCAGAATGTATCGATATCCTTGATCCGCTCATCCCGCAACCGGTCATAGTCCGGATACGCGGCAAAAAACAGATGTGCGATAAATTGACCGACATCAAATCCGAACGGTCCATAAAACGCAAATTCGGGATCGATGACTTTCGTTTCTTCCGCCGAGGCAAAAATACTGCCTGTATGTAAGTCGCCGTGCAACAATGCGTCGCCCTTCGTGATGAACAAGGCTTCAAGTTTCGCGACTTCCCGTTTCAGTTCCGCGTCGTTCCAAATCCGGTCAACTTCCGCTTCGAGACCTGCTTCAATCGCATTCGTTTCTGCATCATAAAACGGATCCGTGAAGATTAGTTTTTCCGTGATATCGCACAGATCCGGATTGTAGTACTGACGGGCAATCTGTTTTTTCGCGACCGGTCCGACGGCAAAATCCGACGTATAAAACAGTGTCCGCGCCAAATACGAACCGATGTGTTCCGCGAGCAACGGATACTTTTCCCCTTCAAGCAGTCCGCCCCGGACGATTGTCAGATGTGACAAGTCTTCCATCACCGTGAACGCTTCTTCTTTGCTCGCATGGTAGACATGCGGGACAAACGGAACGGCGACTTTCGCGAATTCTTTTAAGGCCGATTGTTCAATCCAGGCCCGTTCGAGCGACAGCGGCCAGCTTTCCCCGACGACTTTTGCATAAGGTAACGCCTGCTTTAAAATCAGCCGTTTTTCCCCTGCCTGAATCCGGAAAACGAGATTTAAATTTCCATCTCCGATTTCCTCTGCCGTCACCGGTTCATTGCCGATCAATCCGAGTGTCCGGACCCGTTCAATCGCGTCCTGTACTGTAAATGCTTGATATCCCATTCTGTTTTCCTCCTTGGTGATCACACGAAAAAACGCCTCTTTTCGTCAAAGAAAAGAGGCGCGGCAGAATATTCCGTCCTCTTATCTCTCAGACGAATGTCTGTTGGATGTAGCACCGTGCCGGATGGTCGGTTGCTGCGGCGTCTTCGGGCCAATTCCCTCTGCCAACTCACGATAAGAGTCATATGTAGTTGTCGTGTGATTGATGTTGGTTTGAATACTACGTGCGCTGCCGGTCGTCTGTCAATTCCCTTTTTTAGTGAAACGGCTTCAAAAACGGAACCGTCTATAGAAGAAGTATTTTCAAAAAAATAAATTTTCAAAATATAGTTTGACAAGTGACGAATCTCATGTAAAAATTGCAATTAGATTTCACAATTTCATCCAATTCTTATCAAGAGCAGACGGAGGGACGAGCCCTACGATGTCGCAGCAACCGACCACTTGGCACGGTGCTAATTCTTGCAGCTATTACGCTGACAGATAAGAGTCCACGCGCAATTTTTCATGGTCTCTTGTCATTGACGAGGGACCATTTTTGTATTCTTTAACAAGGGAGAGACAGTCGATATGACGTATATTACCGCAACCTACCAACTCGGAACGACGGATCAGTTACCAAAACGGGCAGAACAAATCGCGCTCGGTTTGACCGTTGGTTCGTGGACCGATTTAAATCATTTGGAACAACAGCAGCTTGAATCGTTCAAAGGACAAGTTGTTCATACGGAAGAACACGACGGAAAAGGCTACATCACGATCCGTTATCCGGAACACAACGTCTCCCGTGACTTTTCAGCAATCTTAACGACCGTCTTCGGCAAGCTGTCGCTCGACGGACAAATCAAATTAACGGATTTACAGCTTCCGGCTTCGTTCACCACGGACTTCCCCGGTGCCAAATTCGGCATCGAGGGCGTCCGGCAGTTGATTCAAGTCCACGACCGTCCTCTGTTGATGAGCATCTTTAAAGGCGTCATCGGCCGGGACCTCACCTTTTTGCGGGAACAACTCGAAGCGCAACTTGCGGGTGGCATCGATCTCGTCAAAGATGATGAGATTTTGTACGATAATCCGTTGACGCCGGCACTCGACCGGGCGCGGATCGGACGCGACGTCCTAAATGCCCATTATGAAAAGACCGGCAAACGGGCGCTTTACGCGATTACGCTGAGCGGTTCCGTCTTCGGCTTGAAGGATCAGGCGAAACGTTTGATTGAAGCCGGTGCGACCGCCTTTCTGCTCAATACGTTTACATACGGACTCGACGTCTTACGCGAATTAGCGGCTGATCCGGACATTTCCGTTCCGATTTTTAATCATCCGGCCTTAAGCGGTGCCTTGATCGCAAGCCCGGAATACGGCATTGCAGCCCCTGTTTTACTAGGGACTTTACCGCGGCTGGCCGGTGCCGATTTGACGTTGTTCCCGTCACCTTACGGAAACGTCGCCCTCGCCAAAGACTTGGCGCGCGGAATTGCCGTCGAAGCCACACGGATCGGAGAAACGAAGACGATTCTTCCGGTTCCCTCGGCAGGTATTCATCCCGGTCTCGTCGCTCAGCTCGTTCGGGATTTCGGGACTGATTCCGTCATCAATGCCGGCGGTGGCGTTCACGGTCATCCGCAGGGCGCGGCGGCCGGTGTGCTCGCTTTCCGTCAGGCCCTCGACGCAGCACTTGCCGGTGAATCTTTGACGAGTGCCGCAACGCGGCAGGAAGAGCTTCGGGTCGCCCTCGACGCCTGGGGGATTACGAAATGACGATCCGGATTTTATGTGACTTTGACGGGACCGTGACTGAACACGACAATATCATTGCGTTGATGACAGAATTCGCTCCCCCGGAAGCGTTTGAACCGTTGAAAAAAGGTGTCCTCGATCAATCATTGTCCATCCAGTCCGGTGTCGGACAGATGTTCCGGTTGCTCCCCTCGGATCGCAAACAGGACTATATTGATTTTTTGGAACAGCGGGCTGTCATCCGTCCCGGCTTTAAGACCTTACTCGCCTTTGCCAAATCGAACGGGATTGACTTTGCGATCGTCAGCGGCGGAATCGACTTTTTTGTCCAACCGATTCTTCAAGAGTTACTGACAGATGAAGCGATTTACTGCAACGGCAGTGACTTCAGCGGGGAGACGATTCGTATTGAGTGGCCGCACACTTGCGATGCAGCATGCAACAATCAATGCGGGTGTTGTAAAACGTCGATTGCCCGGAAGCTCAAGCAGGATGGCGATATCATCGTCGCGATCGGTGACTCCGTGACGGATTTTGAACTAGCGAAACAAGCGGATCATGTCTATGCCCGCGATTATCTGATTACGCTGTGCAAACAGCACGGGATTGCATACACACCGTTTGAAACATTTTACGACATTGTTGATCATCTGCAGACAACGGAGGTGTACGCATGACATTTTTGACACGATACGAAGAACTCCGCGCCATCAAACAAGAGTTCGCAGCGCGGGACTGGTTTCCCGGTACAAGCGGTAACCTCGCTATTCGGACAAACAGCAGTCCGACGGAATTCCTTGTGACGGCAAGCGGGAAAGATAAACGGCAGGACACGCCGGACGATTTTGTCCATGTCGACGCGACCGGTCAATTGATCGGCGACGAGCAAAACGGACGTCCTTCCGCCGAGACGTTGCTGCATGTCGAAGTGTTTAACCGGACGACAGCCGGCTGCTCGCTTCATGTCCATACCGTCGACAACAACGTTATTTCGGAACTGTACGGAGACCGCAGGGAAATCCGGTTCAGCGGTCAGGAAATCATCAAAGCACTCGGCCGTTGGGAAGAAGATGCGGAAGTCATCGTGCCGATCATCACGAATCATGCCGACATCCCGACTCTTGCCGCTGACTTTGCCAAACACATCCGGACCGAAAGCGGCGCCGTTTTGATTCGCAATCACGGCATCACGGTCTGGGCACCGACTGCTTTTGAAGCCAAAAAACAGTTGGAAGCCTTTGAATTTTTGTTCAGCTACACTTTAAAACTGCAAACGTGCCGACAGGCGATTTATTAAAAGGAGGAATTTACAATGGCAACAGTACTTTTCCAAAAAACAAACGAACGGTATACGGATCAAAACGAGGTATCTGCTTTTCTCGTTTCACGTGGTGTCCTGTACGAACAATGGGATGTCTCGAAGCTCCCGGTAGAACTGGTCGATACGTACACGTTGACGGATGCGGACAAACAAACGATCCTTGATACATTCCAACCGGAAATCACCGATGTTTCGGAACGACGCGGTTATCAGACGGCTGATATCATCTCCCTGTCTGACGCAACACCGAACTTGGATGAGTTGCTCGTCAACTTCCAAAAGGAGCATCACCATACGGATGACGAAGTCCGGTTCATCGTCAGCGGGCACGGTGTGTTTGCGATCCAGGATGACGAAGTCGGCTATTACAACATTGAGTTGAACCCGGGTGATTTGATTTCCGTACCTGTCAACACACGCCATTACTTCACGCTCCAAGAGGATCGAAAAGTTGTGGCGGTCCGGATTTTCGTGACAACGGACGGCTGGGTTCCGATTTATGAGAAGGATCCGATTGAAACAGCAAACTAAGAAAATATCCTGAAGACAGACGGTCCGAATCATCCGGCCGTCTGTTTTTTCGGTCCCATTCCTATCCTACAAACATACCGCTTGTTTCCCCTTCCTCCTATATAATGAAGAAAAGACTTATTTTAACTGGAGGTCACGTGTATGATGATTCGCCCTGTTAAGGAAGACGATTTAAAAGACATCCTTGCCATCTATAACGAAGGCATCGAAGACCGGATCGCGACGCTTGAAACGGATACGAAGGAATTGTCTTTCATGGAAGACTGGTATCGGGAACGGACACCCCGTTATGCCGGTTTTGTGGCGTATGAAGGAACAACGATTCTTGGCTTCATCTCACTTGACCCTTATAACCCTCGTCCCGTCTATCAATCCGTCGGTGAACTGTCGGTCTACATCACCCGGACCCATCGCGGACAGGGCATCGGGCGTCAGCTGTTACATGTCATCGAAGAACACGCGATTACACAAGGTTTCCATAAGTTGATTCTGTTTACGTTCCCCTTTAACAAAATCGGTCAAAAACTGTACATCCGGTCCGGCTTCCGGATTGTCGGAACGTTTAAGGAACAAGGTATGCTCAACGGATATTATGTGGACGTCCTGGCGATGGAGAAGCTGCTCCCGAAAACCATCGACGATCAAATATGATTAACACGGCGTCTGAATGGGAAATTAACGAACAGTGAAACATTCCCAACCCGAAAGGAAGACTGCCCGTGGATATTCAACAGATCCGTAATGCAACACTCGTCGTCACCTATGCCAATCAAGTATTTTTGATCGATCCGTTTCTCGGTGAAAAAGGATCTCTTCCGCCGTTCGGAGAGACGCCGAACGCCGTTCCGAATCCGCTCGTCGACTTGCCCGTTGATGTCTCGACACTGCTTGATCCGGATGCGATTTTCGTCACCCACCTCCATGCCGATCATTTTGATGAGACAGCAAAAGAAATTCTGCCGAAACAGATTCCGCTGTATGCACAAAACCAGGCGGATGTGGCGACAATCCGCGAAGCCGGATTCACGAACGTCTCGTCGTTTGAAAACGGACTGGCGCTCGGTGATATCCGCGTTTACCATACGTCAGGCCGGCACGGTGTCGGGGAAATCGGTCAACGGATGGGCACCGTCTCCGGTCTCGTCTTGACGCACCCGGACGAACCGACACTTTACATCGCCGGTGACACGATTTGGTGTGAAGAAGTTGAGACGGCAATCGAGCAGCATGCGCCTGACATCATCATCGTCAACAGCGGCGCGGCACAATTTTTGACCGGCGAACCGATTACGATGTCCCAGCGTGATTTGCTGGCTGTTCATCAGGCGGCGGCTGAAGCGACTATCATCGTCTCTCACCTCGAGTCGGTCAACCATTGCCTGTTGCGCCGTGATATGATTGCTGATTTTCTGGCCGCCCACCATCTGTCCGCTCATTTTCTCATCCCGGATGACGGTGAAACCATTTCCTTTTAAACGAAACGAAGTCCACTCTCCCGAATATGACGGGGACAGTGGACTTCGTTTTTTTTACTGGTTAACCATGACTTGGAATGACGAGTCCGAGTAACCGGGCAAAGGTGATAGCCTGGCTTTCCGTAACGATGGCCCCCGGCAAAAAGCGTGGATCAATCGTGATGCCCGATAAGTCGGCTTGTCGCAAATCCAGTCCTTTTAATGCCGTCTCGACCCATTGACTTTCCGACAAATCAACTTCATGCAGTCGGAAATCGATTGGCTTCATTTCAAAGAAATGACTTTCCCGCATCGATGTCTGTTCCAGTGTGACATGACGCAACGCCGTCCGGATGACTTGGGCGTAATTGGCCTGACAGTCTTTGATTGTTACGTGATCGATCGTGTTCGACTCAAAATGAATTCCGGTCAGGCGGCAATCCTCAAAAACAACCCGATGAAAACGACTGTCCTGAAACTGACATCCTGTCAGGTCACATTGTTCAAAACGGACATTTTCAAATGAAGCCCGCTCAAAGACCAGTCCTGCAAACGAGACATTCCGAAAACAGACTTGATTGACGTCGAGCCGTTCCGTCAGTTCGACCGGCAACGTCTCTTTCTCATACAACGTTTGATACAGATACGGATCATCGATTTCAACATCCGCAAAGGTTTCCGATGTCAACTGTTGCGGTAACTCGGGTAATTGAATGATTTGTTTTTTCATGTACTTCCCCTTCTTTCCTTTACATCGCATTCACCTTTTCCAGTGTAGCAAAGATTGACTCTTTTTTTATTTTTTTGATTTGAGACCGCTTGAGACCATGATATAGTCAAATCAAAAATAAGAACAAACGTTCTTTTATGTAGTAAGGAGTGTTTTCTATGAATCCGATCCTACCTTTTCCGGACCGACGGATTTTTTGTGTCGACAGTGTCTCTTTTTATGCCAGTTGTGAATGCCGTTATCGAAATTTACCTCCTTTAACGACGAAACTTGCTGTCGTATCGGACTTAACCCGATCCGGATCGGTTATCCTTGCGGCCAGTCCCGCTTTAAAACAACTCGGAATCAAGACAGCTAGTCGTCTTTATCAGATTGAGCAGTTGCCTTATCGTGAGCGGAAACAGATTGTGCTCGTCGAACCACGGATGCTGGCATACATGAAAACATCGATCGAAGTGCTGGACGTCTTGCATCAGTTTGCGCCGCCCGACGCAATCCGGATCTATTCAATTGATGAAAACTTTGTCGACATGAGCGGAACGGAACGGCTTTTCGGATCAGACACGGAAACAGCCTGGAAAATTCAGACGGCAATCTGGCAACAGACCGGCATTCCGGTCCGGATCGGAATCGGTCCGAACAACGTCATTGCAAAGCTGGTCCTCGATTTACGCGGAAAACGTGAAGGTATCGCACAATGCGGTTATGCGGATGTCTCTCGGTTGTTGCATGATTTTCCGGTCCGCAAGATGTGGGGCGTCGGACGGATGATGGAGCAACACTTGTCGGTAATGGGAATCCACACCATTGGGGACCTGGCAGCAGCCCCGGTCGAAGATCTGCACGAACGGTTCGGCGTAATCGGGGCAGAACTTTGGCACCATGCCTGGGGAATCGACGGTTCTCCGACAATCATTGATCCGATGACCTTGTTCCGGACTGCACCGGATACCAAACGAACGATCGGACATGGGGTGACCCTGATGCGTGACTATTACCAGTACGAACAGATTCGTTTAGTTCTCGCCGAATTAGCAAGTGATGTTGCGGCACGGGTCCGTTTTTCCAATCAGGTCGGTTGGACGGTCCATCTTGGCGTCCGCTACTCTCGACATGTCGCCCGTGACGGCTTTTCAAAACAGCTCCGATTGCCTTATCCGACCGCCGATGAACGGCTGTTATTACGTCATATTCTTCAATTGTTCGAACCGAATTGGCTCGACGGTGAACCGGTTCGCTTTCTATCGGTCGCTCTTGGACAACTCACCCCGGATCAGGGAACACTTCAATTGTCCTTGTTTGAAGACAATACAAAGGTCTGGCGCCGAAAACGGTTATTAAAAGCCATCGATCACGTCAATTTACGTTACGGTAAAGGAACGATCCGTTTGGCGGTGTCATTCCTCGATACAAGTGTCGCGAAACGCCGGCTCCGATTCGTCGGCGGACATCCGGGAGGTGATTTACATGACACGTTATCGTGACCGCGGAAATCTCAAATGGCTTCCCTTTTTGATGCCGGAACACATTCAACTCCTCAAAGCCTACTATCTTGAAACACATCAAATCGATTTTCCTGTCATCGATGAACAATTGCAGTATCCTTGGCAGTTCTTACTCGAACAAGCATTAATAGAAGGAATCGAGCTCGAAATCACGTATTATAGTGAAAGAGGCTATGTCACGACATCCGGATTCATCGAGCAGGTTCACCGTGAGCGCGCGTACCTTGTTTTGCGCGGGTCCTCACGGATTGAAATTCCGCTCGGACGAATCATCCGGATCGAAAACGGGTAGAAGAGACAGAAGCTGCTGTACGATACGCACTTATTTTAAGAATTGTCATTGAAAGAAGGATTGATTGGTATGATGGAATGGTTTACCGGACTTCCGGTCGTCATGCAAGCCCTGCTTGCCGGTATGATGACCTGGGGATTAACGGCACTCGGGGCCGCACTTGTCTTCGTCTTTACGACGATTGAAAAACGGGTCATGAATATGATGCTCGGCTTTGCAGCCGGTGTCATGATTGCGGCGTCGTTTTGGTCCTTGCTTGCCCCTGCAATTGAATTTACGGAAAAAGATGGTGGGATTGCCTGGTTGCCGGCCGCAATCGGTTTCCTCGCAGGCGGTTTTTTTGTCCGCCTCCTGGATTTTGTAACTCCCCATCTGCACTTATCCGCTCCGCTCGAAACCGCTGAAGGTCCTTCGACCGGTCTGAAAAAAACAACATTGCTGTTTCTCGCGATTACGCTCCACAATATCCCGGAAGGACTCGCGATCGGTGTCGCTTTCGGTGCCGCCGCACTGAACATGGATGGTGCGACCGTTGCCGGTGCCTTGACACTGGCACTTGGAATCGGGATTCAAAACATGCCGGAAGGGGCTGCTTTGTCGATTCCGCTTCGCGGAGAAGGCATGTCACGTCGGCGTGCCTTTAACTACGGACAATTGTCGGCGATCGTCGAACCGATTGCCGCTATGGTCGGAGCTGCTGCCGTCTTCTTTATTCAACCGCTCTTGCCGTATGCTTTGGCGTTTGCCGCCGGCGCAATGATTTTCGTCGTCGTCGAAGAATTGATTCCCGAATCACAGGCTGAAAACGGATCAGACTTGGCAACACTTGGTCTGATGGTCGGTTTCACTGTTATGATGATTCTTGACGTCGCACTTGGCTGATGTAACATCAATAAAACCTCTCCCGTGTAAATATGGGAGAGGTTTTATTTGTAGATTGAATTCTTATTTTCGTAAAATCCGCATCGCGTTTAAGACCGCGAGCACCGTTACACCAACATCGGCAAAAACAGCTTCCCACATCGTCGCAACACCAAAGGCGCCAAGCAATAAGAACACGCCTTTGATACCAAGTGCAAATGCAATGTTCTGATAAACGATCCGGCGTGTCGCCCGGGCAATCCGAATCGCTTCGACGAGCTGTTTCGGTTCATCCGTCATCAGGACGACGTCTGCCGCTTCAATTGCGACATCACTTCCGAGTCCACCCATCGCAATCCCGACATCCGCCCGCGTCAACACGGGAGCATCGTTGATTCCGTCGCCGACAAACGCGACCCGGCCGTTCGCTTGATACAAGATAGCTTCTAATTGTTCCACTTTTTGATCCGGTAACAGTTCCGCCTTCACTTGCGTTATCCCGATTTGTCGCCCGATCCGCTCCGCCGTTTCCCGGCGGTCGCCGGTCAACATGATTGTCTGACGAATTCCGAGTGCTTTCAGCCCGTCCAACGCTTCTACCGTCGTGTCTTTAATACGGTCGGCAATCCGGATAAATCCAAGGTAGCTGTCATTTTGGGCAACATGTACGTAGGTCCCGTCTTCGGTCTGATCGAGCGGCGTCAAGCCGAGTTCTTTGAACCACCGGGCATTTCCGGCCTGAATCTGATCCGTGCCGAACCGTCCGGTGACGCCGGAACCGGCTACTTCCTGATAGTCTTGAACAGCGGTCGAAACAGAAGCGTGCCGGGCATACATCCGCTGAATGGATTTAGCAATCGGATGATTGGAATGTTGCTCAACGGTCGCTGCGACGCGAAGCAGTTCGTCTTCCGATCCATGCACGGCTTTCAGTTCGACGACTTCAAACACCCCTTCCGTCAACGTTCCCGTTTTATCGAAGACGACCGTATCGAGTTGTTGTAACGCTTCGAGATGATTTCCGCCTTTGACGAGAATACCGCGTTTCGAAGCGGCGCCGATTCCGCTAAAGAAGCCGAGCGGAATTGAAATGACGAGCGCACACGGACAACTGATGACAAGGAACACCAGTGCCCGGTAAATCCAGTCACTCCACGTCGCTCCCGTCACGACAAGCGGCGGCACGACGGCAAGCAGTATTGCCACCAGAACGACAATCGGTGTGTAAACCCGTGCAAATCGTGTGATGAATTTTTCCGTCGGTGCTTTATGACGTGACGCATTTTCCACTAAATCGAGAATTTTAGCGACGGTCGACTCATTGTACGGCCGGTCTACTTGAATCAACAGATGACCGTCAGTGTTGATTGTTCCGGCTAAAACCGGCTCGGTCGGACGGACACGCCGCGGGACGGATTCCCCCGTCAACGCGGTCGTATCAATGAACGCTTCTCCTGTCAGAACCGTTCCATCGAGTGGAATCTTCTCCCCTGCCCGGACAACGATCCGTTGACCGATATTGACCTGTTCCGGACTCACACGTCGTCCATCCTCAAGCGTCGCAATATCTGGCCGGATATCCATCAGCGCAGCAATCGACTTCCGCGACTGATCGACAGCACGGTGTTGGAAAAACTCCCCGACTTGATAAAACAACATGACAGCGACGGCTTCCGGATACTCTCCGATTAAAAAAGCACCGACCGTCGCAATGACCATCAAGAAGTTCTCGTCAAACACCTGACCATGCCGGATATTTCTGACAGCGGTTTGAAGGACATCCCAACCGATTAAAAAATAGGCAACCGCAAAAAATAGAAGGTCAATTGATCCCGGAACAAAAAAAGCACTGATGAACGAGATCATACCGACACTGTATTGTATTTTTTTCGTACGGTTCAAAAATGGACCATGATCGTGCGGATGGCTGTGGTCATGTCCCGCGTGTTCACGCGGATCGACGGCTTCTGTGGACGCCGTCCGGACGAGGTGGACATCCGGTTCAAGTTGCTGAATCCGTTCGACGACTGCCTGATACGTATCGTCGCTTGCAGCGCCCTTTTCATATGTCAGATAGAGTTTCTGACCGGCAAAATCCAAATCAGCTTGTTCGATGCCTGCCACGCTCGCGACACCCCGTTCCACCTTCGCCGCACAGTTGGCACAATCAATTCCTGTAATTTTCAGACGTTCTGTTTTCGCTTCCATTCCCTCACCTCATTCAAACGTTTGTTTGATTATAAGTTCAGTGTACTCTTTTTTGATGCTTGCAACAAGCCGGATTTCTCTCAGTCCTGCGCCCTATATTTCGATTCGTTCTATCTCAGAAGAATAAAACATGATATGTTTTTATTTAGAATAATATAGAAGGAGAATAACATGACTATCATTGAATTACTTAAAGCACTTTTACTCGGTTTCGTCGAAGGAATGACGGAATTCGCCCCTGTCTCCTCGACCGGACATATGATCATCGTTGATGACATGTGGCTTCAAACAACGGACTTCTTAGGGAAGTACTCGGCGAACACCTTTAAAATCGTCATCCAACTCGGTTCGATTTTAGCCGTCATCGTCGTCTTTTGGAAACGGCTGTTCAGTTTAATCGGTCTTTATAAAATCGAAGGTGAACATGATGCATCGGGTACGCATAAATTAAAATTACGCCACGTCCTGATTGGTTTACTCCCGGCAGCCGTTCTCGGTCTGTTGTTTGAAGACTTCATCGACGAAAATCTTTTCTCGATCGATACAGTCATCATCGGTCTTGCCGCCGGTGCGATCCTGATGATTGCCGCCGATAAACTCGGACCAAAAGAACCGAAGACAACGTCGCTTGATCAAATTTCGTATCGTCAGGCAGCACTCGTCGGTCTGTTCCAATGTATCTCGCTTTGGCCGGGATTCTCACGGTCCGGCTCAACGATTTCCGGTGGTGTTTTCCTCGGAATGAATCACCGGACAGCAGCGGACTTTACATTCATCATGGCGGTTCCGATCATGTTCGGGGCAAGTGCCTTGTCACTCGTCAAGAACTGGGAATATATCAATGTCGGAGATCTTGGATTTTATGTAGTCGGTTTCATCGCTTCGTTCGGCTTTGCGTTATTGTCGATCCGCTTCTTCCTGAAACTGATCAATAAAATCAAACTCGTTCCGTTTGCGATTTACCGTCTTGTCCTGGCAGCGGTTCTTGCCGTTATCGTCTATATGTAATCCCAAAAATCATCAGCTTTTCGCTGATGGTTTTTTTATTTTTTGAAACTTATTGTTGCGGATTAGGGTATAGATAGTTGAGATACAGAAAAAAGGAGTGGTCATCAATATGGCTCGTAGAAATCGTGGAGGTTCCAAGTTACCTCTCATCATCGGGATTGCAGTCGTCGTCCTGATTGCCTTTTTAGCAATCGGACAGTACAACAGTCTCGTCAATGTCGAAGAAGATGTTTCGAATAAGTGGTCGCAAGTCGATAATCAGATCAAACGCCGGGCGGATTTAATTCCGAATCTCGTCGAAACCGTCAAAGGGGTCGCCGGTCAGGAACAAAAAGTTTATGGCGATATCGCCGAAGCACAAGCCGGTCTTGCCCGTGCCGCTTCGACGGAACAACGGATTGAAGCCGATCAACAGGTCACGTCTTCACTTCGCGGATTGATTGCGTTGCAAACGACATATCCGGAATTAAAATCAAGCGAACGATTCCAATCGTTAATGGATACACTAGAAGGCACGGAAAACCGTTTGGGTATTGCTCGGAAAGATTATAATGATGCCGTGACCGTTTACAATAAAAAACGTCGCAGCTTCCCGACTTCGCTTTATGCTTCGGCATTTGGTTTCGAGAAAAAACCATATTATGAAATCTCGGAAAGTGACCGTGAAAATCCAACGGTCGACTTCAATAGTGACTCGAAATGATTTGGCGGCGAACGCGACTGCTTTTTACCGCGTTCCTCGTCTTCTTCCTTCTGACTCCGACTGCCGAAGCCGTGTCAGAACGCACGGGCGCAGCGTTCTTCATCCAGGATGATGCACAGCTGCTGACCGCGTCGGAAGAAGCGGAGCTCGCTCGTCTCGGGCAAGAACTCGAACAATACACGACAGCACAGGTCGTTCTCAAGACGGTGCCGGATTTAAAAGGACAGGATTTAAGCACGTATGCCAATGAAACGTTTCGGGCTCAAGGCATCGGGCAGGCCGGAAAAGATAACGGGATTCTCGTCGTCGTGGCACCAAACGAAAAAGACCGGAATTTTCGGATTGAAGTCGGCTATAAGCTCGAAGGAATTCTGACCGACATCACAGCGGGACGGATTCTGGACAAATACGCCGTTCCGTATCGGGATCAAGGTGATTATGGCAAAGCAGCATCCGAAACGTACAAAGCGGTCGTCAGCGTCGTGTCAAAAGAACAGTCGCTTGAATCGCAGGATCCGGTCAAGAAAAGTACGGACGGCGGTTTGAGTACTTGGGCAAAAGTCCTGATCGGTGCCGGTCTTGTCCTCTTGCTGTTCCTCGACATGAAGTTCACCGGGGGCATGTTCTTCTTTGCCATCATCAATATCTTTTCCGCCATCATGCGTGGCGGTGGAGGTGGTGGCGGTGGCAGCCGGGGTGGCGGCGGAAGTTCCGGCGGCGGCGGCGCGGAAAGGTAAGGACTGCTATGACTATTTTTTCAGGTATCGTTGTATTTTACGGGATCATGTCCGTCATTGGATTCGTCTCGATGTGGCGGGATAAACGTAAAGCGCAGCAACACGAATGGCGGACACCGGAAGCCACCTTGTTGACGATTGCTTTTTTGGGCGGCGCACTCGGGACACTTTTAGCCATGCAGCTCGTGCGGCATAAAACACGGACCGCCAAATTTCAACTCTTCGTACCGCTTGCGATTTTACTGCATGCGACGCTGTGGATTTTTTGGATTCGGTCATAATTCTTCAGATTATGTATCAATTAACTGATAAGAGAGACAGGATGATTCGTCATATGACGAACCTACCTGTCTCTTTTTTTAGTTTGGTCAATAGAAGCGCAAATAGTTGATATTAGGTTTATCAATAGATTACGTTCGGGTAAAGAATTTAACCAATTTAACAAATACATGTTTAACATGTATTTAAATCAGAAAGGTGGACATCCATTCATGTGGCATCCTTGCGCCGAATGTACAACAACAATCCGATTTATCGAAGCAGGTTCTTTACATATTCAATCGCCGACACCGGAAGTATTTTCTTACAGTTCATTTGAGCAGTTGGAACAAATCCTTAGCTCTACGTTACAGATTGGGGATTTTCCGGTTTCCTGCCGGGCGAACGGATCACGTCTCGTGACACCTGTACTTGCAGCTTCTGTTTTGCTCGAACAGTTGAAGAGCCGACAAGCCATTGATTTCATTCAAAACGGCATCATGACGAGTCATCTGCAACCAATCTTCAACATTCAAGACAACTCACTTTTTGCGAATGAAGCGTTGCTTCGGGCCGCTGACCAAACGATTCCGATGTCCCCGGGTCTGCTCTTTTCGACCGCTTCCAAAATGGGGCTTCATTCCCGACTCGATCAACGGGCGCGTGAAGAAGCGATTCGGGCAACACATCTGGTCGGTGGAACGCAAAAAACCTTTATTAACTTCCTCCCTTCGACCATCTACAATCCGGAGTACTGCCTGCGTCATACGTTCGAAATCGTCGAACGGTATAACGTCGATCCAAGCCGGCTCGTGTTCGAAGTCGTCGAGACGGAAAAAATCGAAGATGTCAATCACTTGAAACATGTCTTCGAACAATATAAAAAACAAGGCATCCAAGTAGCACTCGATGATGTCGGTGCCGGCTTCTCGACGCTTGATATGTTGTCGTTACTCCAACCGGATTATGTCAAAATTGATCGTGCCTTCATCTCAAACTGTGACACTGTAACAGAAAATGAAGCCTTTTTACGAAAAGCGCGTCATTTAACAAAAGAGATGGGGATTCAGATTCTTGCGGAAGGCATCGAACGTCAGGAAGAACTTGAGCTCTGCCGCGAACTTGGATTTGATCTCGGACAAGGTTATCTGCTCGGCCGTCCCGCACCGTACTCAGAACTGGCAAAAGCACAGTAATCGTAAAGCCCCTCTCCTCCGCTTCGAGGAAAGGGGCTTTATCTTATATTTCCATCAAGATATGAGTACTGCTTCCCGGTCATTTTTCATTAAGGCCGAAAGAACGGTCGCCTTCGACCAATCCGTCGCAATCAGTTGACAGAGCGGTTCCTGACCAATTCGTTGCGCCAAGTCGGCTCGCTCCGCTTCCGTCAATCCTAGATTTGTACTCGTCGTCGGTTGTTTGTTTTCAATCAAATACTTTCGCAACTCTGTATAGGACACTGTTTCACCTAACAATAACTCCTGAATCAACAAGCCGTAACCGACTTTACTTCCGTGTAAAATCCGGTTCGTCGACGGGAACGGAGATAACGCATTATGAACACCGTGACCAATCGCCCCACGTGTTGCTTCGTCACCGAATCCACCGACACTTCCGGCAAGCGGAATGACCGTCTCCACCAGATGTTGAATCGGGGACGAATACTCCTGAAATTGTTTTGGACTGATCGGTGTCTGCAAAATTAATCGTTTACAGTGTTCTGCCATCCGTAAGGCCGATTCGACGACAGGATGGTCAGAAGTCGATCCGCTCAGCGCCCGGGCTTCGTACCATTTCGCTAATGTATCGACCAGTCCGGCAACAAAATAATCATATGGACTGGCTGCTAAAATCCGATGGTCGAGCAATAATGCTTCAATGACGACAGGAATCGTGTCAAAACGAAGGTACCGACCCCGTTCATCATACATGACACTAAGGGGTGTCCACGGGGCACAGTTCGAGACGAGCGTCGGAATGACGATCAAGGGACGGTTTAGTTTGAAGGCAACTTGTTTTGCCGTATCGATGACGGAACCTCCGCCAAGAGCGATGATGATGTCATACGAGGCACATCGTTCTGTCAGCTCGGCTACCTGCTGGTCGGTACAGTGTCCGGAAAATAACAGCTTCGGCAGTTCCGGCAAGTACTGCCTGGACGATTTCAACGCCTGTTCGCCGTGAATCAGGACAGCTTTTCTCCCCCGTACTACTTCTGAAAGTCGATCGACAGCATGTTCTTCGTGTATGTATTGTAAAACGGCTTGACGAATCATCCTGATCCCTCCCATTATTTGTTAACGCTCAGTATACGGATTTCCTTGCGCCAATTCAACCCTTCCTTTGATTCGATTTTCGAAAGTGAAAAGCGTAAACTGGGTAAGACAGGATTATTATCTTAAGGGGGAATTCAAATGGAATTCGTTACGTTGAACAATGGGCTGGTCATGCCGCAACTCGGATACGGTGTGTTTAAAGTCCCGGAACAGGAAGTGTATGAAGCGGTGCGGGAAGCTTTACGGGTCGGCTACCGTTCCATTGATACGGCAATGATTTATGAAAACGAGGCCGGTGTCGGTCGCGCCTTAAAGGATTCGGGGATTCCACGGGAAGATATCTTTTTGACGACAAAGGTTTGGAATAAGGATCAAGGTTATGAACGGACACTGGCCGCGTTTGAAACCAGTCTCCAAAAGCTCGGGGTTGATTACGTTGATTTATACTTGATTCATTGGCCGATGCCGGACGAGGATTTGTATATGGATACGTGGCGTGCTTTAGAACAGCTGTATCGGGACGGCAAAACAAAAGCCATCGGGGTCTCGAATTTCCACATTCCGCATTTAACACGGGTATTGGAAGAAGGAACCGTCGTCCCTGCCGTCAATCAAATCGAACTGCATCCGTTCTTAAGTCAGGAAGCGATTCGCGCATTTTGCCAAAAGAACGGGATTGTCGTCGAAGCCTGGAGCCCGTTGATGAAGGGACGCGATGCCTTAACAGACCCGGTCATCACAGACATCGCGGCACGTCACGGTAAGACACCTGCTCAAGTCGTTCTCCGTTGGCATCTTCAGCATGACATCATCGCGATCCCGAAATCCGTCACACCAAGCCGGATTCAGGAAAACTTGGACATCTTTGATTTTGTGTTATCACCGGATGACATGCGACAAATCGATCAGCTCAATCGGAATGAGCGGACCGGCTCGAATCCGGACGAGATGCATAAAAAATAAGACGAGGCTTACATCAACGTAAACATCGCCCCATACAAAAAGGCTGACATGAGCGTCAGCCTTTTTGTATGCATTAACGGTCCAAATCATTTCCGTGATCTTGTTTTGCTAAATCATCGGAATGATCCGCAGAACGGTTCGGACGGTGGATATCGTCTTTTTTCCCGTCCTGCTGTTCTTCGTGACGTACTTTTTGTTCTTCCCACTCCGGACGCTTAAAATCATCGTCCCGGCGCATCGCGATATCCGGTTTACGATCTTCTTTTAACTTGGCATGATGAATGGCTTCTTCGTCTTGCGGCATCTTATCCGTACCGGCACGGTGCAAATCAATCTCCGCGTGTTCTTCTTTTGAGTCTTTATCGACATCAAGCGGATTTCCCGATCCGAGTCGGGCATTTGAATTGGCATCGTCCGATGTATGCGTTTCTTCGTAACTGCCGTAACGTACTTTGACGTCAGGATGTGTATTGTCCGTGTTTAAGTGGGGATCGAACTGAATGTCCTGAACTTCCAGTAACAGAACGAATCCACCGCCTTCGACTTCCGTCTTATGGACCTCGACTTGATCCGCCGGTAAATCGAGTGAACCAAACAGATCATTTACTTCCTGATCACGTCCCTGATTCCCGCGAATCCGGTCAATCCACGACGGTTTCGTCGTCGCGATTTCCGCGTCCATCTGACTGCGGACCAGTTGAAGATTCGATTTTTCTTTAACGATGATATAAAAATCTTCTTCGCGATGACCTTGCTGATGCAACTCATCCATTTTTGAAATCAGTTCTTCCTCTTTATAAAACGTTCCGATATACTGTTTCGTTTTCATATCCATCCATCCCCTTATGCACGATTTTAATGACGTACTTGTCTTATAAGGAGTATTTCCTTTTTTCCGCTAAAATATGCCACCAAGTCGGCTCGGACAGGAAAAGTAATCTAAATGATATGTTTATTCGCCTGCAAGCTTCAAGCCGATTGTCGCACTGAGAATCAAACCGATACAGACAATCCGTTTCCAGTCCTTCGCTTCGTTGTAAAAAATCATGCTGAGAATCGTACCGCCTGCCGCTCCAATGCCCGTCCAGACCGCATAGGCTGTTCCCATCGGCAACTCATTCATCGCCAAGGTCAGGAATAAAAAACTGAACCCAAAACCAGCGAACATCAGCAACAGATTTTTGGTGTTTTTTTGCTGATTAAACGTATTGATCAGGACGACACCTAACATTTCAAATAGTCCTGCCAGAATCAAATAGAACCAACTCATTGTTGTTCCCCCTCCCCACTGACTAATTTCAAACCAATCACGCCCACTAACAGGACTGCAATCAACATCAACTTGATGATGGATGCCGACTGACCGAATAAGACGATATCCGTTACGACCGTACCCGCTGTTCCGAGTCCGACGAACACGGCATAGACCGTTCCGACCGGCAGATGATTGCTGACCTTGATTAAAACCGTGAAACTGATAATGATACTGACCACAGTCGCCGCCCATTCAAGTGGTGTCGTAGCATGCTTTAATCCGATGACCCAACCGACTTCAAAAAAGGATGCCAGAATGATGCTGAACCAATATTTTGCCATGTCATTTCCTCCTTTAGATTGAATCAAACAAAAAAGCCCGGGAGCAAGCGTAAAAACGCTTTACTCCCGGGCTTTTATCCCTCCGTTGCATAAGGTTTCCCTTATGTTCCTCCCTTGGTCCAGCCGAACGGAACCCTAGAGGATACTTATACTGTTCATTCGATACACCGACTTTAGCACGCTTGATTTTGCCTGTCAAACAGGAAAATCGGGCTGAACAGCTAATATCTTATAGAGAGTCCACTACAGAGGAGGAGTCCATCATGCGCTATAAAATCAACGAGCAACTACGAATCCGTCGTTTCACTCCAGAAGATTTAGAAGCTGTCCATGCCTATGCCTCAAAACCGATTGTCAGTCAGTATCAATCGTGGGGACCCAACTCCGAAAGCGACAGTAAACAGTTTATTCATGATGCTCTCGAGAGCGAACTTGAAAATCCACGCCGCCGTTATGTCTTTGCCGTCACCTTCCCGGACGACCGTGTCATCGGAGCCGGTGAACTGGTAATCACCGATACCGAACACAAGATTGCCGAAATTGGTTATATCCTGTCACCCGATGAATGGGGAAACGGCTATGCAACGTCCGTTGCGGCATTTTTACTCGAATTCGGATTCGAAAAACTGGAGTTACACCGGATTACTGCCACGTGTGACCCGCGAAATGTCGCTTCAGAACGTGTTCTTCAGAAAGTTGGGATGACGAAAGAAGGACAGCTGCGTGAAACCGTCTATCTCGAAGATCATTGGCGCGATTCGCTCATTTACGGCATGCTCGATTGGGAATGGCAAGTCGATCACGAAGACGATCCCGCATAATTCAGACGGTGCCTCTTTAACACGAGGTACCGTTTTTTTTAACGTCATACCGTCTCTTGTATCATTTGGATGATGATTTACTTTTTTTGATATCTTTTTACACCATTAAAAATGAACATGGTAAACTTAGTTTTAATTGGATTAAAAATTAATTTTCTATAGAAATGGAGTTTTATATACGATGCCTCTTTCAAAAAAATGGTTCACATCACTCGCTGCTTCCGTCATGCTGTTCAGTTCTTTCCCGATCAGTCCGCTGGCAGAAGGAAATGATTCAGCCGCCGTTGTCGACGAACAAACAGAAGTGGCGACCGGTAAACAGTTTACCCAGACTGCTACCCCGGTCTTTGAAACAACGGAAAGTACAGCCGCAGTCAGCACTCTGCCTGCCGCTACTGAAGTCGAGACGTTCGGAGTCGAGGGTCTCTTCACCCGGATCCTGCTCGATGGCGTCTACCGTTTTGTGAAGACAGACCAACTGGCGGATACTCCGACGTATCCGAAAATTGACAGTCACTATACAAATAAAGTGACAGCCCTGTATTCATCGGCAGATTCGTCGGCAGCAACCGCTCAGACATTTGCGCCAAACAGCAAAATCGATACATATGGTCAGGTCGGTCTCTTCACCCGCGTCAAACAGGATGCCGATTATCTGTTCGTCCTGACGGCGGATTTAAGTACAACCCCTGTCTATTCGGCGACAGGAGAACGGTTCGTCCAACAGAAAACGTCGGTTTATCCAACAGCTGATACGGTTGGAACACCTCTCACCACGTTGAAACAAAATGATTCCATCAAGACATTCGGGACGTCAGGGAATGTTACCCGGATTGAGTGGAACGGTACATATGCTTTCGTCTTAACGGCTCACCTCGGGACGAAACCAGTCGTCTCCTATGAAGCAACCGGTAAAAAGTACAGCCAACAAACTGCCAACGTTTATCCAACCGCCGCAACGACAGGGACACCACTCGGCATATTGTCCCAAAATCAACTCGTAGACATCTACGGCGTATCCGGTGCCTATACACGCGTCCGCTTAAATGGCGTCTATGGATTTGTCCTGACAGCTCAGTTAGGCGATCTGGAGTTTTTTGCGCAGACAGCCCGACTTTATGTCCAGTCACCTACTCCAATCCGCCAAGCACCTAACGCATCGAGTCCCGTCTTAAAAGAACACCAGACAAATACCTTGCTGACGGTATATGGCACAAGCGGTGCCTACAGCCGGATTTTATTCAACGGACAGTATGCCTATGTCCTGACGAGCGCACTTGCTCCTTTAAAAGTCTATGCCAAAACAGCTCGTTTATACGTCCAGACACCGACGGCAATCCGTTCCGCACCTAATGCATCCAGTCCCGTCCTCAAGCAGCATCAGATGAACACGCTGTTAACGGTCTACGGAACAAGCGGTGCCTACAGCCGGATTCTGTTCCGCGAACAATACGCCTACGTCTTAACGAGTACGCTTGCTCCGACAAAAGTCTATGCCAAGACAGGTCTCCGGTATGCGAGCAAATCAACAGCGATTTTTAAAGACACGACGGCAAAAACGATTGTCCGTACAATGAAGCGCGCAGAACAGATTGACATTTATGGCACAAGCGGTTCCTACACACGCGTTAAGCTTGGTTCCGTCTACGCTTACGTCAAGACAGCCGATCTCGTGACGAAAAAACCGGATTTGTATGATGTCACCGGAATCCGTTACGTTCTCGATGATAAAGTCGTCGTTCATCCAAAAGCCAGTCTGACAGGAAAAATCGGCACCCTGAAGAAAAATGCACAACTGTCGATTTACGGTACAAGCGGCTACTACACACGGGTCAAAATTGGAACGACATTTGGCTTCGTCGACTCGAGCAGACTTGGCTTAAACAAACCGGTCGCGCGCCCGAAAGTCGGCACCGTCTTTTATGTCCACTTTGATCAGACGCCGCTCTTCTCAGCCGATGTCGCTTACAGCCGCCCTGCCGGTTATTTGAGTAAAGGCACAAAGTTGATTGGTCTGAAAGCAATCGACGATGACTTTTGGCAAGTCCGCTTGCCGAACGGAACAACCGGTTATGTCATCAATCCGTACATCGGAACAACAAAACCGGATATGCGTTACACCCAACAAGCGATTAACCGTCAAAAAATCTATACGGTCAAAGCAACATCGTCTTATTTTGCGACACCGGTCAGTCCGAAAAGTGCCGGATTGGTGGAACAGGGAAAACGTGTTTATCCCCGGTACCGGGTCGGTAATTTTTATGTCATCCAGTCCGGCTGGTCCCCTGTTTATCTGCCGGTCAGTGCCGTCACGGTCAAGACGGATACACGGATTGCACAGAAAAATACATCGCGCGGTGAAAAGTTGATTCAGGCAGCCGCCAAACACTTGGGAACACCATATACATGGGGTTCGCAAACAGCAGCCAACGGTGGGTTTGATTGTTCCGGACTGATTCATTACGCGACGAATGAAGCCGGGAAATACGGTGGCCGGACGAACGTCAGCGGCTACTGGTACGGGGCGTTCTTTACGAATCGACGGACGACAATCAGCAGCGGGAAACGGTCGGATATCGTCTTCTTCGAAAATACGTACACGGATGGACCGTCACACATCGGTATCATGCTCGATAATGAATATTTCATTCATGCCGGCGGCTCACAACTGCAAATCAATTCGATTTACGAACCACGTTGGCAGGAACATTTCCTCGGCTTTAAATCGATGTAACAACGAAAAAGGCGTATGGACCCTTTCGGATCCATGCGCCCTTCTTTCCTTGATTTAGAATGTCATCTCGACGTACTTCGTCACTTGACGATCCTCCAGGTATAACTCGATTTGTTCCCGGTATGCTTTATAATGATCAGATGCGATATGCGCTTCCAGAGCCTCTTCGTCCCGGTACACTTCATAAAGCATGAACTGATGTTCATTTTCAATCGATTGATGTAATGTATAACGCAAGCAACCCGGTTCATTTTGTGCTGCTTTGTAGACTGTGCTTAAAATCGGAAAGACTTGATCGGCTAATCCTGCTTTGACTGTAAGAACGGCATTGACGATGATTTCACCCATATGTTGATTCCTCCTCTGATTGATTACCTCTATCTGTACCCGTTTTTACTCAAGACATACCGAAAAGGATGATTTCGATGCAAGAAAATTTATTCACCTACTTAACTGAGTATGAATCAGAGATGATTCGTTTACGCCGCGACTTTCACCGCCATCCGGAATTATCGTTTCAGGAAGTCCGGACTCCCGCTAAAATCGCCGCTTTTTATGACGCCCTCGGTATTCCTTACCGGGCGAACGTCGGCGGCAGCGGAATCGTCGCGACGCTGACAGGGACACGTCCCGGAAAAACAATCGCCATCCGGGCCGATTTTGATGCGTTACCGTTGCAGGAAGAAACCGAGTTATCGTTCCGTTCGATTCGTCCCGGCGTCATGCATGCCTGCGGACACGACGGTCATACGGCGATTGTTCTCGGACTGGCCGCTGCTTTTCATGCCATACAGGATGAACTGGCAGGTACTGTCGTCTTCATTCATCAACACGGGGAAGAAGTGTTCCCCGGCGGTGCAATCCAGATGATTGAGGACGGTTGTCTCGACGGTGTCGATGCCATCTTCGGCACCCACCTCGAAAATGATCTTCCGGTCGGATCAATCGGCTATCACAGCGGTCATACGTTATGTGCGATCGATGAATTTGAAATCGTTGTTCATGGTCAAGGCGGTCATGCCCAGGCCCCGCACCGGACACAGGATGCGCTCGTCGCCGGTGCACAGCTTGTCTGCAATCTCCAGCATCTCGTCAGCCGGCGGGTTGATCCGTTTGAGCCGGCTATCGTTGCGATCGGTTCGTTCCACGCTGGAACGGCTCCGAACATCGTCACCGGTGAAGCCCGGATCGTCGGAGAAATCCGGACGTTCAATGAACAACTCCGGCACCAGTTACGTCAACAGGTGGACCTCGTCGCCCGGACGACCTGCACCGGAGTCGGCGCTGATTATTCGATCGATTTCACGACCGGTTATCCGTCGCTTTGGAATCATCCGGATGAAACACAGCTCGTCCAGGAAGCCGCCGGTTTTTTACCGGAAGCACAGGTTCGCGAGATGAAACCGATGATGGCAGCGGATGACTTTGCCTATTACCTCGAAAAAGTACCGGGCAGTTATTTCTTCACGGGCTCTGCAAAAACGGATGGGCGGACGATTTATCCGCAACACCATCCGAAATATGAAATTGATGAGCGGGCTCTGCTGATTGGAGCCAAAACGTTAGGAGCCACCGTTCTTCGTGCCTTACAAACATAAGGATTGACTTTCCACTTTTATGAATGGTATTATCATCCCAATGATAACGAACTTACATCAACTTCATATAACACTTATCAAGAGTGGACCGAGAGATCTGGATCGATGACGTCCCAGCAACCTGCGCACAGCAAGGTGCTACGACCAGCAAAGCGAAAGCTTTGGTTGATAAAAAGCGGCGACTCCTTTTGCAACCAAGCAAAGGAGTCGTTTTCGTTTTCTCGCTGTCAGACATGACAGGATTACGGCTCAAGCAGCCAAGGGAAAGGGAGAGATGACATGGAAAAAGCAACATTTGCAGGAGGATGTTTCTGGTGCATGGTGACACCATTTGAGGAACTGCCGGGGATTCACAGTATCGTATCCGGCTATACAGGAGGACATGTCGACAATCCGACATACGAGCAAGTCAAAACCGGAACGACCGGACATTCCGAAGTCGTCGAAATTACATTTGACCCGGCCCTGTTCTCATACGAACGGTTACTCGAACTGTACTGGCCGCAAACGGATCCGACCGATGCCGGCGGACAATTCCAGGACCGCGGGACACAGTATGCTCCGGCGATTTTTTATCACACGGAAGAACAACGCCTTGCAGCAATTGCTTCGCGTGACGCCTTAGCGGCGACAAACCGTTTTAAACAACCAATCGTCACCCGGATCGAACCGGCACACGCCTTCTATCCGGCGGAAGAATACCATCAGGACTTCCACAAAAAAAATCCGGCGCACTACAAAAAAGACCGGAAAGCATCCGGTCGCGATGCCTTTATCGATGTCGCCTGGAAAGAAGAAGTCACTGTCTGATTCAGCTTCAAAAAGAGATCACCCTTTCACGCACTTTACCAGTAGAAGTGGCGTGAAAGAAATGATCTCTTTTTTTTTATCTTTTTTTCTTCAGGAAATGACTTTAACATCTTCCACTTCTTCTGTATCCTCTGCGACCTGATACCGTTTCAGGACAAAGATGCCGCTGAGCATGACGGCCAGACCGATGATTTGACCGAACGACAACTCGACTTTCGGTAAACCGAACCAGCCAAAGACGTCGACACAGAGCGCAAAACTGAGTTGCGAAATCAGGACGACGGAAATCGCAATCGACGGTCCGAGCAACTGAATTCCCCGCATGACACAAAAGACAACCCCGACACCAACGAAACCGCCAAACAGATAAAGCGGTTCGACTTCGGCCAGCCCCGCAAGCGTTCCACCCCGAAAGAAGATCAATGCGAGCAACGACCCGAGCAGTCCGACAAAAAAGACTAATGTCGTCGTCGCCCAAGCACCGAAGGCATGACTCATCCGTGCATTTAAAACGGTCTGTAAACTGATCATCATTCCTGCGACGATGGCACAAAACATTCCGAGTCCCATTCTAATTCCTCCTATTCCATTCAGGCAAATGAAAAAATCAAGACGCCGGTCAACATCAAGCCGACACCGACCCACTGCCCGGTATTACTGCTTTTTTTAATGACTCCAAACCAGCCGTTCAAATCAATCACAAAGGCACACAAAATCTGGGCGACAAGCAACAGCGACATTGCCCATGTCATCCCGAGCAACTGGATCGACGTCAGTTCCGTCACGACGACCAGGACACCAAGCAATCCGCCGCTTGCGTAAATCAGCGGCAAAGTGCGGAAACCGCCGATTTTTCGGTCCCGGACAAATCCGTAAATTAATAAACAGCCGATCAGACCGACGAAATGGACGATCGTCACGGAGATCCATGGCCCTACCGCGTCACCGAGCCGGGCATTAAAGATCCCTTGCAATGCGATGAACAATCCGCTGAATAAAGCAAAAACGATTCCTTGCATCTTCATCCTCCTTTTTCTCTAATTATGAGTAGAACGTATTTTACACTCATTTGAAAGGACAAATGTCCTGAACCACAAGAAAAAGAAGCAGACCAGATCGGTCGGCTTCTTTTTCTTGTACGCTACTGGAGTGTCCGGTACATCCGTTCAATCCGTCCGAACGCATCATCCATCATCCGGTTAAACAGCTCCGCGACGGTCGGAACATCATCAATCAAACCGGAAATCAGACCGGCATTGACGTATCCTGCCGTCTCGTCCCCCTCAAGGGCTCCTTTGATATGAAACGATTCGTTTGTCTGTTCCTGAAAAGCCGTGAGTGACGTCGGCTGCAATGCCTCGACATACGGTCCGTTCAACACCCGCCGGACCTGTCCGACTTCACGGCCGACGATTCGTGTTTCCAGGTCGTCCGCCTGCACAAGATGTTGTTTATACTGCTCATGCACACGGGATTCCTGTGTCGCAATCAATCGGGTGCCGAGCTGCACACCTTCTGCTCCGAGCATCCAGGCAGCGGCAAGACCACGCCCGTCGCCGATGCCGCCGGCGGCAAGGACAGGAATCGTGACATGATCCGCAATTTGTGGAATCAAGGTCATCGTCGTCAACTCAAGCGGTGAATTGATGCCCGCCGCTTCGACGCCTTCCGCCACCAGTACATCAATCCCTGCCTGTTCAGCTTTAATCGCCTGTTTGACCGAAGCAACGACTCCGATCGTCTGGATCCCCGCCTGCTTTAACTTGGACAAAAAAGGAGCCGGATTACCGGCCGACAAGGATACGACCGGAATCCGTTCCTCAATCGCCAACTCAACCAACTGTTCGGCATGGGGCGAGACGCGGATCGCGATGTTGAGGGCAAACGGACGTGATGTCAAACGGCGTGTTGCTTCGATTAACTGTCTGACTTCAGCAAGTGTCATCGTCCCGCATCCGATCGTTCCAAGCCCTCCGGCATTTGAGACGGCTGCGGTCAGTTCGGCATGGCTGATATTCCCCATCCCGCCTTGAATAATCGGGACATCAATCTTTAATTTGCTGCATAGACGAGACATGGTCTCCCTCCGTTTCCGTTGTCAGGAATGGTATACTAAGTAAGGTTGAATTTTAATTCATTTTTTAGAAAAGAGGCGTTTCCATGAAGATTTCGTACCGTGATAGTTCTCCGCAGCTCGCCACAAATGTCTTTGTCGCTCCTGGCGCTTTTTTGATCGGCGATGTGACCGTCGGGGAAGAGTCGACGATTTGGTTTAATGCCGTCCTCCGCGGCGATGAAGGTCCGATCACGATCGGCAAACGTTGCAGCATCCAGGACAATGCGACCATCCACCTTTACGAGGGAGCACCGGTCATTGTTGAAGATGAGGTGACGGTCGGACACAACGCCATTTTACACGGTTGTAAAATCGGCCGGCGCTCAATCGTCGGGATGGGGGCGACGGTTCTCGATCATGCCGATATCGGGGAAGAATGTATTATCGGTGCCAACACCTTAATTCCGTCCGGCAAAAAATTCCCGCCCCGTTCGCTCATTATCGGGTCACCGGGTAAAGTCGTCCGTGAGCTCACGGCAGCCGATCTCGAGATGATTCAGGAATCGATCGATTCCTACGTCGATAAAGGGTATGCCTTCCGAAAACAGCTTGCTGACAATTGACGATCTGCACGAAAACGCTCATCTCGTTTCTTCGGGATGAGCGTTTTTGTTTTAGCGTTCTGCGAACAACGGATGTTCCGAAGCATCATAATCGGCACTTTTTTGCGTCACATCGTGGGTTTCACGAAAAATGGATTCAAAAAACCGGCTCGCCGGTTCTGCGAGCAGCCGGTAGTATTGTTCAAACAACAAGGCCGCGTGATGACCGCTCCACTCATCCGGCAACAGCTCCTGCGGCAGTCCGGGATCCGTAAATAAAAACTTCCGGTATTCATGGACGAGTGTCGTCCGTTCGACAAAACACTGTTCCTCATCCATTTCACCGAGCTGGATCCGGCTTTGATGGACGATGTAACGCCGGCTGTACTCAGCAATGAACCGTTCATATCGTTCCTGTAATTCATCGAGCGGAAAGGCCCGTTCGACCAGTGATTGATCCTGTTGCGGTCCATGGTATTCGCCGACAAAAAAGTCGACATACGCCTTGATATCATAAGCTTCAATCAACCGTTCTGCTTCTTTTTCAAGTGGGTTCGGCGAAATCCAGACACCGTTCGATAAATTTCCGAAGCCGCTCCACGACAACTCTTTCCGCAATTCATCACGGATTTGCCGTTTGTCTTCCGGAATCGTGTACATCAGCGTCCGCCATTTTCCGTCCCAGACATGAGGTGTCGATTTATAAATCCGCCGGGCGGCTTCTTCCATCCGCTCGACACCACGCGGGGTCAGCGAATAAAAACTTTTCGTGCCTTGTTTTTGTGAGGTGAGCCAGCCTTGCTTGACCATCCGGGAAACCGCGACCCGGACCGCCTGTTCATTATGACCAAACTCTTTGAGCAGACGAATCAGACTGCCGACCCAGATTTGATTGCCGTAATGACGGATGTAATCCCCGTAGACCGTAAAAATCATCGATTGTGTATTCGCACTCATGTCATTCACTCTCTCTTTAATATAACGTTTTGTTGTGTACCGTTAGTATACGTGTTATTTCAGAGAACGACCATCCTCATTTTCCTTGAAACTGCGGTGTCCGTTTCTCGGCAAAAGCACGTAACGCCTCCAAGCGGTCTTCCGTCGGGATGACGGTTTCATAGGCAGCTGTTTCAAGTTTCAAGCCTTCTGAAAGCGTATGATCAAGCCCTTGGTCGATTGCCTGTTTCGCCTGCCGGATGGCAATCGGTCCGTTGCGCAGCATCTCGTCGGCAAAAGCCAGACAGACTTCCATCAATTCTTCGACGGTCGGAACGACACGCGAGACGATGCCGTAACGTTCCGCTGTCTCCGCATCGATTTTTTTTGCGGTGAAAATCATTTCCTTTGCCCGGGTCTCCCCAATCAACCGGGGCAGACGTTGTGTCCCGCCGGCGCCGGGAATGATCCCGAAACTGGTTTCCGTTAAGCCGACGAGCGCACCGTTGACGATGATCCGGAAATCACAGGCGAGCATCCATTCGAAGCCTCCTCCGAGCGCATGACCGTTGACGGCAGCAATCGTCGGTTGCGGCAAACGGGCAATATCTGCGAAGACGTCACGAATCATTTCGACGTTCCGTCGGACTTCCGTTTCGTTTAACGTCACCCGTTCCTTTAAATCCGCTCCGGCACTAAATGCTTTTCCCGTTCCCGTGAAGAGAACGACCCGGATATCCGGCTCGCGACGGACGGTTGCGACGAGCTCTTTCAATTCGACCAGCGTCGGATAATCGAAACAGTTCAGCCGTTCCGGCCGGTCCACCCGAATAACGGCGACGTGATCCAAACGTTCCAAATGAATCATGTCAGTTCCTCCCGTTCAACAATGAGTGCAATGCCTTGTCCGACTCCGACACACATCGTTGCGAGACCATATGTCTGATTCGTCCGGCACATTTCGTGGATTAACGTCGTCAAAATCCGTGCCCCGCTTGCGCCGAGTGGATGACCGAATGCGATCGCACCTCCGTTGACATTAACTTTTTCCGGCGGTAATCCAAGCTCGTTCATACAGGCGACGCTTTGTGCCGCAAACGCCTCGTTGAGTTCAATCAAGTCCAGCTGCTCCACCGTCAAACCGGCCCGTTTCAAGACTTTCCGGGTCGCGTCGACCGGTCCGATTCCCATGACAGCAGGCTCAACACCGGCGACGGCACTGGCTCGGTAATAGGCAAGAGGCTTCAGACCAAGATGTTTCGCCGTTTCTTCGTTCATCAACAGCAAGGCGGCTGCCCCGTCGTTGACACCCGATGCATTTCCCGCTGTAACAGTACCGTTCGGAAACAGGCTTTTGAGCGTTCCAAGCTTTTCACGGCTTGTATCGGGACGCGGATGTTCGTCCGTATCGACTTCGATGACCTGTCCTTTACGTGTCGTATACCGGACCGGCACCAGCTCGGTTTGAAAACGATGTGTTTCCATCGCCTGCTTCGCCCGTTGCTGACTGGAAAAGGCAAAATCGTCCTGCGTTTCCCGCGAAATGCCGTACCGGGTTGCAACGTGTTCCGCCGTTTCCGGCATCGAGTCCGTTCCGTACATTCCTTGCAGCTTTTCATTGACGAACCGCCAGCCGATTGTCGTGTCATACAGCGTCGGATTCCCGCGGGCGAAACCCGTTTCCGGTTTGCCCATGACGAACGGAGCCCGGGTCATGCTTTCCGTTCCGCCGGCAATATAAATATCGCCTTCGTTCATCGCAATCGCCCGGGCTGCCGCAATGACGGCATCCAGTCCGGAACCGCACAGCCGGTTGACGGTTGTTCCCGCGACTTCTACCGGCAGACCGGCGAGTAAGCCAGACATCCGGGCGACATTCCGGTTATCTTCTCCCGCCTGATTGGCATTTCCGAAAATCACTTCTTCGATTTGCTTCGGATCGACATTCGGATTGCGGTCAACGAGGGCTTGAATGACACACGCCCCTAAATCATCCGGGCGGACGTCTTTCAGTGCCCCGTTATACCGGCCGATTGGTGTACGGACCGCATCAATGATCGCTACACGTCTCATCGTGTCTTCACCCCGCTGTCGGAATACTCATAGACACCGCGTCCGGTTTTTCGCCCGAGCCGTCCTGCTTTGACATACTGTTCGAGCAGTGGTGCCGGCCGGTATTTTTCACCCAATTTTTCATGCAGATACTTCAGATTGTTTAAACGGGTGTCGAGTCCGACGAGATCCCCGAGTTCAAACGGTCCCATCGGATAGTTCAGTCCAAGCTTGATCACTTTATCAATTTCTTCCGGTGTCCCGAGTCCTTCCTGGAGCATATAAAACGCTTCATTTCCGACAAGGGCACTGATCCGTGACGTAACGAATCCGGGAAACTCCTGAATGACAACCGTCTCTTTTCCCATCTGTTGCGCAACGGTTTCGCAGATCATTACCGTTTCGTCCGATGTCTCAAGACCCCGTGCCAGTTCGACGAGCGGCATCCGGTGGACCGGATTAAAGAAATGCATCGCCATGACCCGTTCCGGACGTTTCGTAAACGACGCAATCTCGGTCGGGCTCATCGTCGACGTATTGGTCGCAAAGACACACTCCGCCGGCGCATGACGGTCCAGTGTCTCAAACACCATTCGTTTGATTTCGAGTCGTTCCGGAACAGCTTCGATTACGAGATCTGCTTCTTTGACCGCCTCTTCTAAATCCGTTGCATAGCGCAAACGGTCGAACAGTTGACCGACTTCTTCCGTCGTCATTTTCCCACGGCTGACACCTTTATCCGCAATCGTTTCCAGTTTTTGCTGCGCTGACGCAAGCAGTTGTTGCTCCACATCGACGAGCGTCACGTCAAATCCGCTTGCTGCTGCGACGTACGCAATCCCTCTTCCCATCACACCTGATCCTACGACAACCATCTGTTGAACCATCATCTGATTTCCCCCTTTAAAAAAAGCGTCCGGACGAACGTCCGCACGCTTTGGTTTTACAGTCCGAACGGATTAAGTGGACGACTGCCGTAGTACGACAGGATACTTTTCGTTTCCGTATATAAATCAAGCGTCTCGATGCAGAGTTCACGACCGAAACCAGATTGTTTGTAGCCGCCGAACGGTGTGCCCGGGAAGGCCGAGAACGGACAGTTGATCATGACGATACCGGCTTTGATTTGATTCGCAATCCGTGTCGCCCGCGCTCCGTCTTTTGTCCAAATCGCTGATCCGAGTCCGAACTCCGTATCGTTTGCGAGACGCACGGCTTCTTTTTCGTCCTTGAACTTCATCACGACGACGACCGGTCCGAAGATTTCTTCCTGGACGGCTTTCATGTCGTGTGTCACATCGGCAATGATCGTCGGTGCATACCAGAAACCTTCTTCAAAGCCGGCTACTTTCTCGACTTGACCCCCAGTCAAAATCGTAGCGCCGTCCGCTTTCGCCGATTGGACATAACCGTCGATGACATCGAGTTGCTGTTGATCGATGATCGCTCCAACGTGTGTGCCTTTATCGAACGGATTACCGAGCACCAATTGTTTCGTTTTCGCGACGAATTGTTCCATGAACGTATCGTAAATGTCTTCATGAACGTACAGGCGTGAGCGCGCTTCGCACGACTGACCGCTGTTGTAGAAGATCCCGAACAACGAACCGTCGACGGCTGCCGTGATATCGGCATCCTCAAAGACGAGATTCGGTGATTTACCGCCAAGCTCGAGCGTGACGCGTTTCAGACTTTCCGACGCCCGGCCCATGATATCTTTTCCGACTGGTGTTGAACCGGTGAAGGCCACTTTATCAACATTCGGATGCTCTACCAAATGATTGCCGATTTCACGGCCCGATCCCGGAATGACGTTGACGACGCCCGCCGGTACACCGGCTTCGAGACAAATTTCACCCAGGATAATGGCTGTCAGTGGTGTCAGCGTCGCCGGTTTCACGACAACCGAACAGCCGACGGCAATCGCCGGTGCGACTTTCCACGCCGCCATCATCAACGGATAGTTCCACGGAATGATTTGGGCACAGACGCCGACCGGTTCTTTTTCCGTGTAGTTATGGAATTGACCCGGCACGTTATTGACGGATCCGCGGTGACCGACGATGGCACCGGCATAAAATTCAAAGTCTTCAATCGCTTGCGTGATTTGTCCCTGTGCCGCAGCGAGTGATTTCCCGGTATCCAGAATCTCGAGTTCCACGAGCTCATTAAAACGTGAACGCATGATGCCGGCAATTTTATTCAGCACTTGTGACCGGCGACCGACCGGCCACATTTTCCACTTCCCGTGATCAAAAGCATCACGCGCCGCCTGGACAGCACGATCGGCATCGGCTTTTGACGCTTTTGCGACTTCCGCGATGACTTCGCCCGTCGCCGGATTATACGTTTTGAATGTCTCGCCTGATGTCCCTTCGACCTGTTCACCGTTGATGACCAGATGATAGACGGAACGTTTCATCTCAATTGTTTTTTCATGTACCGTTGACATAGCTCCCACTCCTTTTAGTTTCCTTTGAATGTCGGTTGGCGTTTTTCAACGAAAGCTTGCATGCCTTCCGTTTGATCGTTCGTCCCGAATAGTAAGTAGAAATTTCGTCGTTCATGATCCATGCCGTCTTGCAACGATAGATTCCCTGCTTTATCGACGGCATCTTTGATCAGACGAACGGAGACCGGAGGCTGGGCGGCGATTTGGTGTGCACGCGTCATGACGTCATGTTCGAATTGTTCCGGTGCGAACACGCGGTTGATGATGCCAAGGCGTTCCGCTTCCAGTGCCGGCATCCGTTCCCCCGTCCATAACCATTCAAGCGCCCGTGTCCGACCGATTCGTCTCGTCAATCGTTGGGTTCCGCCGGCTCCCGGCATGACGCCGAGTCCGACCTCCGGAAACGCAAACTGCGTCTCGGGTGTCGCATAGATTAAGTCGCAGGCGAGAGCCAGTTCAAACCCTCCGCCGAGCACAAAGCCATGAACGGCCGCAATCAACGGTTTATGCAGCCGGCTGATTCGGTCCCAATCCGCAAACGGATCAAGCAATTCCATCGAAACCGGGGTTGCGTCGACCATCTCCTCGATGTCGGCTCCGGCGGAAAAGGATTTTCCTTCACCGTTCAGGACGATGACCGCAACCGTTTCATCCTGATCGAACCGCTCCATCGCTTCGACGATTTCCCGGATCATCGCCCGGTTTAAGGCATTGTAACGCTCCGGACGGTTCAGCCGGATCCGGCCGATCCGACCGTCGATACTCGCCTTAACGTACTGTGGCGTCAGCATGGACTTCTTCACCAATCATCAGCGTTACAAGATCTCCCGCAAAGCCCATCAAATCTTTCCCGGATGCTTTCCCTTCAAGCGAACGCATGCCGGCTTTCATCGTTTCATGGCTTTCGTAGACCATTTCGCACATCAGATAATATTTCCCGTCTCCGCCCATCGGTGAACCGACGATTTTCGTGACCGTCATCTGTTGCAGACCGGGAATCTTGGCCGTCAGCGGACCATGGACATTAAAGTAATGCTCGTCAAACTGTTCCTTGTTTTCCGGATGTGTATAAAGCGCGATTAGTTTTACCATAATGATTACCTTCCTTCACATGAGAGTAGAGACGGGTTTCATCGCCTCGAATGGATTTTTGCATGATTTACAGTATAAAATGCTGCGACAAGCCGTCGGACCAAACAGATTTTCAATCGAGACGAACGTCGATCCGCAGTACGGACAGTCGATTTCCCATTTTCCGTCGACGACGCGCGGCGGGGCAATCCCAAACGACTTCAGACCGACAATCCCTTGTTCCGTAATCCGGTCCGATGTCCAGGGTGGATCAAACAGGAAGACGACATTGACCGTATTGACCCGAGGTACTTGCAACAACGCGGATTCCGTATTTTTTTGAATGATATCAAGCGCCGGACATCCTAAAAATGTCGGCAGCAGTGTCACCCGGACATCGTATCCGAACGGTGTCTCCGTCCATTCCGTCGCTTCGACCATCCCGAGATCCAGGATACTGACCGCATCGATTTCCGGATCCTTGACCGTATCGAGCGCCTGCCGGATCTCCTGTTCTAAACGTGTCGTCATCTGCCGTTCCCCCTTCACCATACCGCTGACTGATCGAGCAGATACACTTCCCCGAGCGTCGATAAGGCATCGTTCAAATCAGGCGAGTGCTCACCGTTTCGTCCGTTGTAGGTCATCTTCATTTCCGGCAACGTGACGTTTAGATCGACGAGCACCGGCGTCAGTGCCTGATACCAGCGATCCAGTAAAATCCCCTGACCTTCAATCAACCGCATTTCATCAATCAGTTCTGACGCTTCCCCGTAATCAAACAGATCACCGAAGTCTGCCAGCACCCGTTCAAGCGCCGCATCCATTTTCTGACGGGCTGTTTCCGTCGATTGATACAGCTGGGTGAACCACGTCTGCCAGTGCAGCAGATGATAATACAACTCCATGTTGACCTTGACGGCGAGGGCCGCAAGCGGCGTATAACTGCTTTTTTTCAACGAATCAATCCGAACCTTTTTCGCGAGCGTGTAACAATAGTTGCGGACAACGGCGTAGGCCCAGTCGTATTCCGGGTTTTCCATATAATAGCCCGGTCCGTTGACGCGTTCGACGAGAACGGAGTTTTTCCGTTCGTGCGCAAGCCGGACGTGTGCGAGTGCATCGGCTTTTCCTTCTCCGATTTCTTCAAGCAGCTGATAGTACATCGCCGCATGCCCCATCGAATCCTGGGCAATCGAGGATGACGCGACATCTTCTTCGATATGCGGAGCGAGCCCTAACCACTCTGATCCCCGGTAGGCGTATAAAAAGTCATCATCCGCCAGTTGATAGAGCAGTGAAGCCAACGCTAAACGTTCTGTTTCCGTCATTTCGAATCGCCTCCTTGCCAGGACATGATTTCTTTTTCATCGAGCATCTGTTGCTCATAATGACGCCATTTTTTCTTCAGGTAACCGTACCCTTTCGTCGTCCGGTAATCTTTGTTGTCGAGCCGTTGCAGCATCAGCTTTTCATCCGGTGTCATTCCCCGGATATCGGCCCGTTTGACGACCCAGATGTCGACGACCGGTTCGCGGCGCATGAAATTTTCCTGCGCCATCAGTAGAGCCATCTCTTTATTCGGTGCCAGTAAACTGAACTGATGCGTAAAGGCTGCATTCGGCGTCCGTTTACTGAACACTTCGAACTCTTGATAAAACGTTTCCGTCATGGTCTTTCCTCCTTCAGCCGATCGTCTCAGCAAGTGCCTCGCGCACCCAGGCATTGTTTTGATATGAAGTTTGGCGTAAGGCGAGCCGTTCCTTCGAACGGGGACCGCCGCCCTGAATGATTTTCTTGAATTCCGTCCAGTCCGGCTGGGCGTAAATCCATTGTCCGGTTTCCTCATCAAACCGTAATGTCGGATCCGGAATGATGAGACCAAGCGAACGGATACGGGGAACATATTTCGTAAAGAAATTTTGCCGCAACTCTTCGTTTGTCTTCGTCCGGATTTTATAAGCGATCGTCACGTCCTGTTTGGACGTACCGGTCGTTTCTTTTGATGCCGGACCGAAGAACATCAACAGGGATTCCCACCACTCGTCCAGCGATTCCTGAATCATTGCTTTTTGTTCCGGTGTCCCTTCTGCCAGAGCCATGATGATTGATTCGCCGTGCTGGGCATGGAACACTTCTTCGGCACAAATCCGTTGCAATGCCCGTGCATACGGTCCGTAGGAAGCTCCGAGCATGTTCGTCTGGGTAATGATTGCTGCCCCGTCGACGAGCCAGCCGATTGTCCCGGCGTCTGCCCAGGAACGGGTCGGCATATGGAAGACGTTATGGAATTTAAGACGTCCCGTGAATAAGTCATCCATCAGATCCGCCCGTGTTTTTCCGTACGGTTTCATCAAGTCCTCAACGACCCGAAGCAGGAGTTGACCATGTCCCATCTCATCCTGGACTTTTGCCATGATACCAAGTTTCCGGCGTAAGGACGGCGCTTTCGGCACCCATTCTTTTTCCGGTAAGGCGCCCATGATTTCACTGATGCCGTGCATCGAAATCAATTTGATCAGCGTGTCCCGGTAGAAATCAGGCATCCAGTCGTCGGCTTCAATTTTTTCCCCGTTTTCGATCCGTTCTTTAAATCGTTCCATTTTTTCCTCTTCGGTCATGACCGGTGGTTCAAAAAGATGCGTCGCATCGTACATTTCATTTCCTCCTTTGCTTAAACAAACTTCTTCTCAGACTCTGTGCGACGGTCGATGATTCGGACGGCCTTGCCTTCAGACCGCGGAAGTCCATATGGCGGGTGACAAATCAGATCCACTGATATCAGACATTCTGTTTTCATCGCATGACAGATGACCCGCTTCAGCTCTTCGGCAACCGTCCCAGCTTCGAGCTCGATGTGCAGTTCCAGTGCTTCAAGTCCTGCCCGTTGAATCCGGTGAATTTGATAGTGCGGTGTGACACCCGGTTGTTGCAACAGCACCCGTTCGATTTCGGACGGGAAAACATTGACGCCCCGGATAATCATCATGTCGTCCGTTCGTCCTTTGACCCGTGACATCCGGGTCGTCGTCCGGCCGCAGGCACAGACTTTTGTCGTCACGGATGCCAAATCCCCGGTCCGGTACCGGATGATTGGAAGCGCTTTCTTTTTTAAGCTTGTAAAAACGAGTTCCCCGACCATTCCTTCTGGTAGCGGTTCGCCCGTTACGGGATCAATGACTTCTGTGATGAACAAATCATCCATCAGATGCAATCCGTTTTGTTCCTGACATTCCATCGCGACACCGGGACCCATGATTTCGCTGAGACCATAGATGTCAAATGCCCGAATCCCCCACTTGTCTTCGAGAGTCTGCCGCAGCTCTTCCGACCATGGCTCGGCTCCGAAAATCCCGTACCGGAGGCTGCTCATCTTCGGATCGAGACCCTTCTCTTCCATCCGTTCCGCCAGATGCAACATATAAGACGGTGTTCCGCAAATTCCGCGCGGCTGAAAATCTTCAATCAATGTGATTTGCCGATCCGTATTACCGCCGGACACGGGAACAATCGTCATTCCCAGCTGTTCAGCTCCGCTGTGCAAGCCAAGTCCGCCGGTGAACAGACCGTAGCCGTAGGCGTTGTGCAACAAATCGGTTTTTTCAGCACCGATGGCGACCAGACCACGTGCAACAGCGGTCGACCAGTCATCGAGGTCACTTTGTGTATAACCGACGACGGTTGGTTTTCCGCTTGTTCCGGATGAGGCATGGATCCGCACCGCTTCATGCGGCAGAACGGCAAACAATCCGAACGGA
The DNA here is from genome assembly GCF_040549175.1 of Exiguobacterium sp. PvP048. Classification (NCBI taxonomy): domain Bacteria; kingdom Bacillati; phylum Bacillota; class Bacilli; order Caryophanales; genus Exiguobacterium; species Exiguobacterium sp. PvP048. The sequence continues at coordinate 56,784 of NZ_JBEPSU010000006.1, forward strand.
TACTGTTCCCGAAGGTCACTTTTATACGTGAACGGTAACTTTTGGATGTCTGCCATCGTTTGCAGTGCTTCGGCATCAAGTCCCCGTTCCTTGAAGCGGGTTTGATAAAACGGAACATGTTCCATCACATGACGAACGGTCTCTCGTAGACTTGTCAGTTGTAAGCGCGTCCGTTCTTCCGCTTCCATCGTTTCCAGGATTTCGTTATACAAGTGGCACCCCTTCCCGCGTCTATATAACACAATAAATAAACGTTCGTTTTAAAATGGTTATACCATTAAACTACGATACGTTCACAATGTTGTCAATCCTTCATTTTGTTAAAAGCTCCCAACTTTCTTAAGATCCGTCTTTATTTCGATTAAATATGTGAATAGAGACCTTTCCTACAGAGAAACTCAAAAAACGATATTTCTTTTTGGAAAATATTCCTGAAATTGTTTGCTCATTTTGTAACTGATTGATAAAATATCGTGTGACAAGTGTTATACTGTTTTTGGTAAGATCAGCTCTGGTCAGGGGTAAGGGGGAATCGACGTGAAAAACGGTTTGTCGCTCGGCGACTCTGCGGTGATCGAGACGACTGTCACAGAAGAAATGTTTGCACAGTTTGAGGGTGTGGTTGTCCATCCTGCCTATTCGACCGTCTCGATGGTCTATCATATGGAATGGGCTGCCCGAAAACTCATCCTTCCTTATCTGGAAGAACAGGAGGAAGGTGTCGGTGGAGCTGTTTCCTTAAAGCATGTAGGAATGGCGACACTCGGATCGAATATCCGGATTGAAGCCGTTGTCAGTGAGCTTACCCCGGGTCGCGTATTGGCAAAAGTCGAAGTCAGACACGGCAATCGTGTCATCGGTCTTGGGGAAGTCAAACAGATTATCTTAAATAAGCAGCTGATTCAGGAAAAGTTGACGCCGCATGTTTTTTGAACTTAAAAATGAAAGCGCTTACTAAAGTTAGGAGGATGTTTTTATGAACATGTTGAACCCATCCACAAATCCATCGCTATCGATCATGGAAAAAATCTCAGGTCACGAGCAGGTCGTTTTTTGTAATGATCCTGTGTCCGGTCTGCAAGCCATCATTGCCATTCATGATACGACACTCGGTCCCGCCTTAGGTGGTTGCCGGATGGCACCGTATTCGACCGTCGATGAAGCTCTCGATGATGTCTTGCGGCTGTCACGCGGCATGACGTATAAATGCGCTGCAGCCGACGTTGATTTCGGCGGCGGGAAAGCTGTCATCATCGGTAATCCGGCAACAGACAAAACACCTGAATTGTTCCGTGCTTTCGGACGATTCGTCGATTCGCTCGGCGGACGGTTTTATACCGGAACGGACATGGGCACGACGATGGACGATTTCGTCCATGCCAGCCGGGAAACGTCACGGATCGTCGGGATTCCGGAAGCCTTCGGCGGCAGCGGCGATTCATCGATTCCGACGGCAGAAGGTGTCATTTACGGTTTGCGGGCAACGGTCGAAACCTTATACGGATCCGATGACTTGAGCCGGGCCAGTTATGCCGTCCAGGGACTTGGAAAAGTCGGCTATAAAGTTGCCGAACAGTTATTGTCCGCCGGCGCGAATCTGTATGTATCCGATTTGAGCGAAGCCGTTCTCGCTGCTCTCGTTGAGCAGGCGGAAAAAACACCGGGAACGGTCCGTGTCATTGCTGCCCATGAAATTCATCTGACAGATGCCGACATCTTTGTCCCGTGTGCCTATGGTGGTGTCATCCAGGCGGCGAATATCGGACAGTTGCAATGTAAAGCCATCTGCGGATCGGCCAACAACCAGCTGGCCGACGATGCGCTGGCACTCGAATTACAGCAACGCGGGATTTTATATGCACCCGATTATATCGTCAACGGCGGCGGTCTGATTCAAGTCGCTGACGAACTGTACGGGGCAAACCATGAACGTGTCCTGTTAAAAACGAAACATATCTATGATGCGGTGCTAGAAGTGTTTAACGAGTCGCATGCAGAATCAATCACGACACTCGAAGCCGCCAACCGGATGTGCAACAAACGGATTCAGATCCGGTCTCGTCATAACAATATCTTTACGAATACGATCAAACCGAAATGGAACATCCGGAACGACTAAATGGAGGTGACACCAATGGAAACCGAATTTCCGATTTACCGAATCCTTGATGATGCAGGACACGTCCTCGATACATCTAAAACCGATTTGCTGACAAAAGACTTGAGCCTCGCCTTATTTACACATATGAACCGAATCCGGACGTTTGACCGGAAAGCGATCAATCTCCAACGTCAAGGGCGGCTTGGCACCTATGCACCGTTCGAAGGACAGGAAGCCGCACAGGTCGGCAGTGCGTATGCGTTGCAGGACAAAGACTGGGTCTTCCCGACATACCGGGATCACGGAGCAACACTGACGTTTGGCGCCAACATGGTCCGGACGTTCTTATATTGGAACGGACGCGTCGAAGGCTGTGTCCCGACGGATGAGTTGCATATCTTTCCACCCGCTGTTCCGATCGCCACACAAATTCCGCACGCAGTCGGTGCGGCATGGGCGGAAAAACGAAAAGGATCGACCCAAGTTGCCGTCGCTTACTTTGGCGACGGAGCGACGTCGGAAGGTGATTTTCATGAAGGCATGAACTTCGCCAGCGTCTTCCAGGCTCCGGTGATCCTGTTTAATCAAAACAACGGCTATGCGATTTCCGTCCCGATTCAAAAACAGATGCATTCGGAAACGATTGCCCAAAAAGCATTGGCATACGGTATGCCAAGTGTACGGATTGACGGCAATGACGTGTTCGCCGTGTATTTCACGATGCAAAAAGCACTGGAGCGGGCCCGTTCCGCTGGCGGTCCGACATTGATCGAAGCCGTCACGTGGCGCTTCGGTGCCCATACGACGGCGGACGATCCGTCGAAATACCGCGATCAGGAACGCTCCCGGGACCGAGTGGATCCTTTCGAGCGACTAGAAGCATTCATGAAGGAACAGGGCTTTTATGATGAGCAGGAGATCGAAACGATTCGGTCCCGTCATCAGGAAGAAGTCGAAGCCGCCGTCAAGACGATGGAATCCTTCCCGCCGCCTGACGTCAATGATTTATTTGACCATACGTTTGCAACATTACCGGACGATTTAGTCCGTCAAAAAACGGATTATCTGACTGCAAGGGGGAATTAACATGGCGACACCTATCAATCGGCAAACAGAGATGACGCTTGTCCAGGCTGTCACCGATGCTTTACGGACAAAACTGACGGACGATGAGACGACGCTTGTACTCGGAGAAGATGTCGGAAAAAACGGCGGTGTCTTCCGGGCAACGGACGGTTTGCAGGAAGAGTTCGGGGAAGACCGGATCATCGATACGCCGCTTAGTGAAGCCGGCATCGTCGGAACATCGATCGGTCTCGCGGTCAACGGATTTAAGCCGATTGTCGAAATCCAATTTCTCGGTTTTATCTATCCTGCTTACGAACAGATCATGACCCACGTCTCACGGATCCGGATGCGGACAATGGGACGTTACGGTGTACCGATGGTCATCCGTGCACCTTATGGCGCCGGCATTCGGGCACCGGAAATCCATTCCGACAGTACGGAAGCGCTGTTTACCTCGATGCCCGGCCTGAAAGTCGTCTGCCCTTCGACGCCGTATGATGCGAAAGGATTATTGATTGCCGCCATTGAAGATCCGGACCCGGTCCTGTTCCTCGAGTCGATGCGGAGTTACCGGGCCTTTAAGGAGCCGGTTCCGAGTGAAGCGTATACGATTGAAATCGGTAAAGCCAACTGCATCACCGAAGGGCAGGACGTGACCCTGATTGCCTGGGGAGCAATGGTTCAAGTCGCACAAAAAGCCGCGACGGAAGCCGCGACCCGTGGTATCTCCTGTGAAGTGATTGATTTACGGACCCTTTATCCGCTGGATCGTGAAACGATTTCAGCATCGGTCCAAAAAACCGGCCGGGCTGTGATCATTCATGAAGCCCAGGCAACGGGTGGTCTTGGAAATGATCTGCTTGCGCTGATCAACGATACTTCGTTCTTATATTTACGGGCACCAGTTGCCCGCGTCACCGGGTTCGACGTTCCTGTTCCATTATTCGCCCTGGAGGACCATTACATCCCGACGCCGACGCGTGTGCTTGAAGCGATCCAGCGTACGGTCGATTTTTAAGGAGTGAATGTGATGATTGAAGTAAAGCTGCATGACGTTGGTGAAGGGATGACGGAAGGTGAAATCGCGAACTATCTGGTCCGGGTCGGGGATCGTGTCACAATTGATCAGCCTGTCGTCGAAGTGTCGACCGATAAAATGGTCGCTGAATTACCGGCACCGGTTTCCGGTGTCGTTACGGACCTCATCATCCCTGTCGGTCAAACCGTCTCGGTCGGTACGGTCCTATTATTGATTGAAGCCCTTGAAACAGAAACGGCCGTAACTGCGGAACAATCGATCCAGCAGACGACGGAACAAATCAAAGTCCGGCCGCCTGTTGTCACACCGGCTGTTCCGTCAAATAATCGGCGTGTCTTGGCTACACCGTACACGCGTAAAATCGCACGTGAACATGGAATTGATTTGGAACAAGTTCCGCCTTCCGATCCGTCAGGTCGTGTGACAGAGGAAGATGTCCGGCGGTTCCTCGATACCGATACTTCCGTCGAGAAAACCGATGTCGTCGAACAGACAAGTACACTTTCCGCTAACCCGGTCGAAACGATTCCGTTCCGAGGCATCCGGAAGCAGATCGCTAAAAAAATGACACAGTCGCTCTTTACGATTCCGCATGTCACGCATTTCGAAGAAGTCGATATGACCCGCCTGCTCGCCTTACGCGAAGAATTAAAGACGGCCGATAAACCGATCAGCTTCAACGCCTTTTTCATTAAAGCCTTGATCGTCGCACTGCAAGACTTCCCGGTCTTTAACGCTAAACTTGATGAGGCCAACGAACAGATCATTCTCGAGCAACAGTTTCATATCGGCGTCGCAACCGAGACGGCGGATGGACTGATTGTGCCGGTCGTCCGTGACGCTGACAAATTGACGATGCAACAGTTGCACACGCGTGTCGCAGAACTGTCGGCCCGTGCCAAGACAGGCGATTTACGCGCTGCAGACCTGAAACCAAGCACGTTCACGATGAGTAATGTCGGTCCCCTCGGAAGTACGGGAGCGACGCCAATCATCAACTATCCGGAAACTGCTTTGATTGCCTTCCATAAAACAAAAAAACGGGTCTGTGTTGACGACCACGATCAAATCGTCATCCGTTCGATGATGAATCTCTCGATGTCCTTTGATCACCGCGTCGCCGACGGCGCAACGGCCGTTGCTTTTACGAACCGGTTCGCCGGATTGATCGAACACCCCACTACTTTATTGATGGAGCTGATTTAAATGGTCGTAGGTGAACTGACGCAAGAACGTGATTTAGTGATTCTTGGCGGTGGTCCAGCCGGTTACACCGCTGCGATCCGTGCCAGTCAATTGGGTCGAACCGTCACTTTGATTGAACAGGCACAAATCGGCGGACTTTGTTTGAACAAAGGATGTATTCCGTCTAAAGTCGTTGCTCATGCCGCAGAAGTCAAACTGCAAACGAAACATATGACTGCTCTCGGCTTCTCGTTTCATCCGACACATGATTTCAGTCAATTGGTCGAGTACCGGGAACGGACCATCCGTCAATTACGAACCGGAGTCGAAGCGCTCTGTCAGGCCAACGCAATTGAAGTCGTTCACGGAACGGCTTCCTTCTTGGCGGATGACCGGATCGGTGTCGAGCTCGGGCATCAGTTTGATACGTACCGGTTTAACGATGTCGTGATTGCGACCGGCAGTCACAGCATCAAGCAAGATGCCCCTTCCGTACTGAATGCCGAACAGTTATATCAATTGACCGAGTTACCCGAACGTCTCGTCATCATCGGACAGGACTATATCGCGATCGAAGCCGCCATGAGTTTTAAAGCCCTCGGGACGTCAGTCACACTGATTGCAGATGCATTCGATTTTGATCCGAGTCTCGACAAAGAGTTGCGGCGTCTCTTTAAAAAACAAAAAATCCAGTTGGTCACCGGTACCGTCACGGCAATCGAAGCTCAGGAGGACGTGACCGTGACTGTTGTCAAACAGGGGCAGGAAACGACCTGGTCCGCTCCTTTCCTGTTTCACTCGTTACCCCGGGTTCCGCATACGTTGGAGCTTGGGCTTGAACGAATCGGTGTGACGTTAGCAGAAGACGGAACGATTCCCGTCGATCCATTCGGACAGACGAACCGTCCTCACATTTATGCGATCGGCGATGTGACACCCGGTCCCGCTATTGCAACACGTGCCATCCACGAGGCAAAACGGACCGCTGAACATCTGAGCGGACAGTCGGCTGATACGACGGTTCCCTATTATCCGACCATCATCCGCTCCCTTCCGCCCATTGTCTCGATCGGCTTGACGGAACAAACGGCGACAGACGCCGGTCATTCGTTCCGGACCGCGCAGTTCGCACTTAACGCCAATGGAGCGACGACCATCGAAGGAGGTAGCGGATTCATCAAAGTGATTTCCGATGCGACGACCAGTCTCATCCTCGGTATTCATATGATCGGCGAAGGTGCGATCGAATTGGCCGGTGTCTTTGCTCAGACGCTTGAACTGCATGCGAAAGAAGAAGACGTCCGCTTCCCGGTCATGCCGCATCCAAGTCGAAACGAAGCCTTTACGGAAGCTATCGAAGCCTTGCTCGGACAGGCAATTCATTTACCGCCTCGTCAGCAGGATGTCTTAGCGAAGTCGTAAGTTGCAACCGGACCGTTCCTTTTCCTAGGTAACGGCCGGTTTGTTGTTTGGATTTTTAGTGCGAAGGAGGTTAGACGATGGAAGTCTACTTTACAAGGTTGAACTGGAACGACACATCCTTTCCCATTGCGGCAACGGGAACCGGACTTTGTTATGTCGGTGCGTTAAATGAACCGTCGGACTTATTTGACGACTGGATCCGAAAGCATTTACCCCGGGCTGAACTGATCGAGCATCCACGTATCATGCAACCGTATCAGGAACAACTCCTAGAATACTTAGACGGGACACGCACCCGGTTCTCGCTCCCGCTTCATTTGATCGGCACCCCCTTTCAATTGGAGGTCTGGCAGGCCTTATGTCAGGTTCCATACGGTGTGACGGTGACGTATTCAGATATCGCCCAACAGATTTACCGGCCGAGTGCGACGCGCGCTGTCGGAACCGCCATCAGTAAAAATCGTGTTTTGATCGTCGTTCCCTGCCACCGCATCGTCGGCAAAAAAGGCGACTTAACCGGTTACTGGGGCGGTCTGAACATGAAACGTCAGCTGTTGGAGATCGAACAGGTCTCGTCCTCGAAACTCCCTTTCCTGTGATTGAAGAATATCGGGAAACACTTGGTTCATACACAAAAAGGGACTGACTCAAAAGTCACTCTCTATAAAAATCAGGGTGGCGGAATGATAGTCCGCCACCCTGATTCCGTAAAAAAAAAAAGAATCACTCGCCTTCACGCCACTCCTACAGAAAAAAGCGCAAACTGGCCGGTGTCTCACCTGAGGAAAAGGCGTGAAAGAAACAGTGTTTGTTCGCTCGAAATCGCTTCCTAGGGAAAAACAAGCAGGAGCGACCCAGCAGCAAAGCGATGCGGCGCGATGCTTGTCCCAGGAAAACGATTCGAAGCGAACAAAAAAGCGGTTCTTCTCGATCAAGAGAAAAACCGCTACTTTGTCTTCAGTCTGAGGCGCCGGATTTTACTCCGACGCCCCTGCTATGAAAAAAGATAATCCCGGGTATCCCGTTGGTTCAATCGTTATTTACACCAAACCGGTAAGTCGTTTCCCAGTAGTAGGTCTGATTTGGTTTAACCAAAATATCTGGGAAACTAGGTTCATTCACTGCATTCGGATGAACCTGCGTTTCAAGACACAGTCCGAGTGAAGGACGGGAACGGACACCGCGGATTTCATAATCCGTCTCGAGTTGCGTCCCGGTGTAGAGGATGACGACGGGTTGATTGGTTGTCACTTCAAGAGACCGGCCACTTACCGGGTCTTCCAACCGAATCGGCTGTCCGGATAAAAGAAACGGATGATCGTAGCCGTTCCCTGCGGCTGCCGTTTCCGGATGACCGGATTCCGCTCCGCTTCGAATCAGTCGTCCCGTTCGGAAATCAAGAGGTGTCCCTGTCACGTCCCGCAACTCACCGGTTGGCAGTAAATCCGCTCCGACAGGCAAGTACATCTCACTTGGAATCGTCAATTGATGGTCGAGGATATCCCGTTGTAAGTTCCCCGACAAATTCCAGTACGTATGATTCGTCAGGTTTAACGGTGTCGTCTGATCCGTCGTCGCGTGCATCGTCAACGTCAAGACGACACCTTCGAGCTGATAGACTGCATCGAGTGTGACGTTGCCGGGATACCCTTCCGCTCCGTCCGGACTGAACAGACGGAGATGAAGTCGATCCGTCGCGGCCTCGACGACCTCAAAAAGCGCTTGATCAAATCCGTCGATTCCTCCGTGCAGATGATGGGTTCCATCGTTTGCTGCCAGTGGATAGAAGGTTCCTTCCACTTCCATTTGCGCTTGTCCGATACGCCCGGCGACCCGGCCGACGATGGCCCCGAAATATGGAGAATGGTCCCGGTACTCCTTTAATGTGTCAAAACCCAGGACGACACTCTCGATCCGGCCATCCCGATCCGCAACACGAATGTCATTGATGATACCGCCATAATTCCAAATCTCGACTTCGATTCCCGGTTGTGTCAGTGTATGACGAATGAGATCCGTTTCCTGAATGAATTGTGTCTGCTTCGTCATCGTCGATCACCTGCCACTTGTCGGCTGACCGTTTCAAGGAAGCGGTCAAGTCCCGCCTGTCCCTCCGGCGTTTGTTTAAAGACACCACAGTCTTCAAGACCACGGACAAATTTTGCTGCGACCGCTTGGCGGACATAGTCCGTCACGTCTTGCCCGTTGTATGCTGCTTTCAATTCCGTTGCCCATTCTTGATGCGACGGAGCTGTCGAATCAGCCGTCCCTACGATGAACTGTTCGACTTGCTCGAGTTCACTTAACAGACGGGCCGGTAACACCGCGAGTCCCATTACTTCAATCAAACCGATGTTTTCGCGTTTGATATGGTGAATGTCGGCATGCGTATGGAAGATGCCGTCCGGATGTTTTTCCGATGTCCGGTTGTTTCGTAAGACGAGATCGAGTTCAAACCGTTCGCCGCGCATCCGGGCAATCGGTGTCACCGTATTGTGGCGGACACCATCCGTCGCTGCGAGAATCTGATGATCGGTATCTTCGTACGTCAACCAGGTCTGATAGACCTCGTCCGCCGCATCGAGTAGTGCGTCAGCATCGGTACTGCTAAACCGAACGACCGTCAACGGCCAATGTAATGTTTCACCGGCCACATCCGGATGATCCGGTAGGACGAACTCTTGGAGCGTCTTCGCCCGATCCATCGCAAATTCATACCGTCCGCCCTGATAATGATCATGCGTCAAAATCGATCCACCGACGATCGGCAGGTCTGCATTGGATCCGGCAAAATAATGCGGGAACTGGGCGACGAATTCAAGTAACCGTGCAAAGGCTTGACGGTTAATGACCATGTCCCGGTGCTCCTGCGACAAGATGATGCTGTGTTCGTTGTAATAGACGTACGGTGAATATTGTAACGCCCAGGGTTCACCGCTGAGTGACAGCGGCACAATCCGGTGATTGGCACGGGCCGGATGATTGCTCCGTCCGGCATATCCGACGTTTTCGACACACAAGAGACAGGTCGGATAGGTCGATTCGACGACCTCCGTTTGTGCTGCCGCGATTTCACGAGGATCTTTTTCCGGTTTCGACAGGTTGATCGTAATGTCGATTTCACCATAGACCGTATCCGCTTGATACTGGATATTTTTGGCGATGCGTTTCGTCTGGATATAATTATTCGCTTGACTGAGCTGATAAAAATAGTCAGTCGCCTGTTGCGGATGTTCAGCGTACAACTGACGGAAAGTCGAAGTAATTTGAGACGGGCGATCGACGAACACATCCATCAATTCTGCCGCCAGCCGTTCTTTTTCATCCAGCCGCGGTGCCAGTTTCCCGGCCGTGATCTGGTGTTCAATCATCTCGTCCAAAAGATCAGGAATCGGACGCGTTCCGACGGTTCCCGGATCCACGTATGCAGCTTCCCCGAGCAAGGATAAGAGACGGTTTCTTGCGTAGACCGTATCTTCCGGTTCGATCAACCGTTGACGGACCGCCTGCTCTGTTAATTGTTTGATGAGTTCATTCATCGCCATTCACTCTCCTAACTCTCTCTTTACCGTACAGGTGTTTTGTAGCCTTGCGGACGCTGTTCATGCCAACGCCATGCATCTTGAATGATGGTGTCGATTTCTGTCCGGCGCGGTGTCCAGCCGAGAACCGTTTTCGCTTTATCAGATCCCGCAATCAATGTACTCGGGTCTCCGGCGCGTCGTGCGACCACCTGTTCCGGAATCGCATGTCCCGTTACACGGCGTGCCGCTTCAATGATTTCCCGGACTGAAAAGCCGCGGCTTGAACCGAGATTAAAGACGTCACTCGTGTTGCCTTGTTTTAAATATTCCAGTGCCAACAGGTGGGCATCGATTAAATCCTCGACATGGATATAGTCACGGATACACGTGCTATCTTCCGTCGCATAATCATCGCCGTAAATCGAAATCACCGGCCGCTGCCCGTTGGCGACTTCGAGGACAAGCGGAACCAGGTGGGTTTCCGGTGTATGATCTTCTCCGATTTCACCCGTTGCGCGTGCTCCGGCAACATTAAAGTAGCGGAGCGCGACATAGTTCAGACCATATGCCGTTTCACACCAACGCATCATCTTCTCCATCATCAGCTTCGTTTCACCGTAAGCATTCGTCGGATTCGTCGTGGCCGTCTCGAGAATCGGCATCTGTTCCTGCTCGCCGTATGTGGCCGCGGTTGATGAGAAGACAATCTGCTTCACATCATGCGCCATCATCGCTTCAAGCAACACTTGTGTGCCGTAGACGTTGTTGTCGAAATAAGCGAGCGGATGCTCCATCGATTCCCCGACTAACGAGAAGGCTGCAAAATGAACGACCTGATCGATTGTTTCCGTCTCAAACACGGTGTCAAGGAAGGCACGATCCCGGATATCCCCTTCGTAAAAACGGGCTTTCGGATGAACGGCTTCACGGTGACCCGACTTTAAATGATCGACCACGACGACGTCCTGACCGGCATCCACCAGTTGATAGACTGCATGTGATCCGATATAACCTGCTCCACCTACTACGAGTACTGCCATTTAAATGACCTCCTGTTCGACTTCTCGTGCTCCATCACCAACAGTTGCCGTATAGAACGATGCCGGATAACCGATTGTCGTCTCGTACGCTTGACCGACTTCCGTCATGAATGTCTCGACCGTTTCGTCTTCGACGATGGCAATCGCACAACCGCCAAAACCGGCACCCGTCATTCGGGCACCAAGGACTCCCGGTTGCGCCCACGCCGCTTCGACCAATGTATCCAGCTCTTTCCCCGTCACTTCGTAATCCACCCGCAACGAACGGTGTGAGGCATTCATCAGTTGACCGAATGCTTCGAGTCTCTCTTCTTTTAGAGCATCGAGCGCCTGCAACGTCCGCTCGTTTTCAGAAATCGCGTGACGTGCCCGTCGTTGCAATCGTTCATCTTCAAAAGAAATCGTTTCGAATTCATCCATCGACCATTGACCGAGTGATGCATACGGACGGTACTGTTGTAGATAGGTCAGTGCTGCTTCACATTCCGAGCGGCGTTCGTTGTATTTCGAATCGGCCAGTTCACGGCGCTTATTCGTATTCATGATGATGATCGTATAACCGGATAAATCGAGTGGTGCATACGTATAGTCAAGTGTCTCACAGTCAAGTAAGAGTCCGTATCCCGCTTTGCCCATCCCGATGGCAAATTGGTCCATGATGCCGCTGTTGACACCGATGTAGTGATTTTCAACCTGTTGACCGTATTTGACAAGTTCAATCCGGTCGACATTCAGATTGTACAGTTTGTCGAGCAAGACACCGATTACCAGTTCAAGAGAAGCGGACGAAGACAGTCCGGCCCCGTTCGGGATATCACCTTTGATTAAAATGTCGCACCCTGTATCAATCCGGTAACCGGCTTCCCGTAAGACATGAATCATGCCCTTGGCATAGTTGGCCCAGCCATCGGCAGATTGATGTGTCAAGTCATCCCCTGCGACTTCGATGATGCCGTCAGCTTCAAAGTTCAGCGAATAAAACCGGAAGACCGCATCATCGCGCTTGCGGGCAACCGCATGCGTTCCAAGCGTCAAAGCACACGGAAAGACATGTCCACCATTGTAGTCTGTATGTTCTCCGATCAAGTTAATACGACCCGGTGCAAAAAAGCGGTGGGTCGACGATTGACCGAATTGTTGTTCGAAAATCTGTTCTAATGTCTGGTCTGTCATACGATCGGCTCCTTTGACTCTGATGTAGGGATGCTGCGATGAACCGGTTGGATCCGCAGGCAACGTGCTTCATAATCGTTCGTGTAGTTCCAGGTCAAACCTTGTTGCATCAAATAAGCACCGCTCAGTTGACGATCTTCAACCTGATAGAGTGTGGTTTCCTCAAGGCCGGCTAACCGGAAACGGTAGTGACCGATTCCGTGTTTACGCATCGGGGCGACCGCCAGGATCACCGTTTGATCGTTTGATGTATACTGCATCAGCGAGGTCGTCACGCGGTCCGCTTTCAACCGGTACTGACGGCCGAATTGAACGGTTTCCCGAATCGTTTTGTACGTCGCAATCCATTCCGCCGCTTCCGCCAATTCTTCCGTTGTCCATTCGCTTAAGTTACCGCCGATGCCGAGCGTTCCCTGCATCGAAGACACAAAGCGTGTTGCAAGCGGTAAGTTCCGACCGTTGAGCCAGTTCGGACCATCCGTCACCCAGCAACTCATCATCTTCGCATTGTAGGCAAAGGAGAAATCGTGTTGGATTGTCAAGCGATCCAGTGGATCCGTATTGTCACTCGTCCAGACTTGTTCCGTCCGTTTGAGAATTCCGAGATCAATCCGTCCGCCGCCTCCGGCACACGCTTCAAAATCAACTTCCGGATGACGGACGCGCAATCCGTCAAAAATCCGGTACAGCGCATCGACATGCCGCTTCCATAATTCCTGTTGTTCTGCCGGTGTCGCACCCGGGAGAGCCGGTTCCGAAAACGCACGGTTCATATCCCATTTGATGTAATCAATGGCGTGGGTTGCGAGCAGTTCATCCATCATCCGGAATACGAATTGTTCCACCTCCGGCAAGCCGAGATTCAAGACAAACTGATTGCGTGAGGTCGTCCGACGGGCACCGGGACTGTGATAAATCCAGTCAGGATGGGTCCGGTATAAATTTGAATCCGGATTAACCATCTCCGGTTCGACCCAAAGTCCAAATGACATGTTTTGTTGTTTCACATAATCAATCAACGGCGTTAATCCGTTCGGAAACTTCTCCGGATTGACGACCCAGTCGCCAAGACCGGCCTGGTCGGAGTTCCGTTCACCGAACCAGCCGTCATCGACGACAAACAGTTCACAGCCGATGGCAGCGGCTTGATCCACCAGTGTTCGTTGACCGTGTTCCGTCACGTCAAAATAGGTCGCTTCCCAGGAATTATAGAGCACCGGCCGAACCTTGTTCCGGTCCGATTCCGGCATGATGACGTCCCGCTGGAAATCATGGGCGCGGGCACTCATTCCGGCAAAGCCGTCTGCCGCGTATCCGATATAAAATTCCGGTGTCGTAAGATGCTGACCGGCTTCAAGTCGCCAGCTGAAATCAAACTCATTCATCCCGCCCGATAGTTGGACGAATCCGAAGGCATCCTGCTCGAAGTGCATCGACCAGTTGCCGGAATAAGCGAAATGTCCGTAAATGACTTCGCCGGCTGATTCCGTTGCGCCGTGTTCCAAAGCGAACCAGGGATTTGCCTGGTGACTCGTCACACCCCGTCGGCTGTCAATCGTCTTACGTCCCGGTGTCAGCGGTGTGACTTGTTTTTGGAATTCACCGGTCCATGTTCCCGCGAAGTGGTGTAAGTTCAAGTCCGGTCGTTGTAAAATCCCCATCGCAAACGATTGGGCCGTCGTCAACCGGACGGATTGTGTTCCTGTGTTTTCAATCACGAGTGATCGCCCGATCATATCGTACGTTTCGTACAGGTCGTATTTGATACCGACCCGGAGTTCCTGTAACGAATCAAACAACCATAAGATCAATCCATTGCCGGATTGTTCGGCGCGTTCAAAAACGAACTGACTGATTCGTTGCCCGTCCTCCCGTTCTGATTTTAAAGTCGGTTCTGTGTAGACCATCTCACCAAATGGAATGAAGTCATAGACCGCAACCCCGTCCGGCGATTCAAATGAGCTGTGTGCCAGGACCGGATTCGGTAAGGCTTCATAGTCGGATGGGTACGGCAGACGCGCTCCAAAATACGTATGCAACACTTTGCCGTGCTGTCCGATTGTCACGACATGCGCGACGTGTTGTCCTTCGAGGACGAAACGCTGATTCGGCAGTTCAAGAATGGCCATGGTCGTTCTCCTCCTTACGTTGTCAGAATCAGCGTCTCGAGTGGGGCGAGCGTCACTGTTCCACTATATGTCTCGTTCGTATTCAACTCTTGATAGGCAGCATCGAGCACAACGTCCCGGCTTGCTTTCGTATCGTGATTCATCAGGAAGAGGAAATCACGTGTCTCACCATGACGGCGTACAATCTCGACTTGATCCGGTGCTTCAAACGTTTGAACACCGGCATCGAGAAACGCTTGACGGTAAATCGTATCGATCATCGCATCGTCAATCGATGCGCCGATATAGGTAATCATTCCTTTGTATTCGTTGCGTGTCACGGCAGCGACGCCGTCATAAAACGTATCGCGGTAGACAGCAAGCGGTTCGGCTGTCGTCGGTGTAATCAAATCACACCAGAGACGGGCCGGTGAGCCTTGTCCCGCGAATTTTCCGATCCCTTCCACCCGGTTTTCCTGCACGGCTTGCAACGATTCGTACTCATCGATTTCGATTCCTGCATACGGTGCGAATTTCCCTGGTAACGTTA
Source organism: Exiguobacterium sp. PvP048 (assembly GCF_040549175.1). Classification (NCBI taxonomy): domain Bacteria; kingdom Bacillati; phylum Bacillota; class Bacilli; order Caryophanales; genus Exiguobacterium; species Exiguobacterium sp. PvP048. Next base: position 71,994 of record NZ_JBEPSU010000006.1, read on the forward strand.
ACGGCAAGACATTGTTATGCGGGTCCTTGACGCCGGTCCGGTACGTGAAGATGACGTGTCCGCCCTGCTCCATGTAATCAATCAGTGCTTGGTCAAATGTCGGATTCGTCAGGAAATACAGCGGAACGATGATTAATTTATATTGATCCAGTTTGTCACCCGGGAACACGATATCCGTCGATGCTTGACGACGGACGGCACCGCCGTAGAACCGGACGAACTCGGTCCGGAAATCAAACGCATCGCTGTGCGGCTGATGTGTCCAGGCCCAGACATTTTCCTGATCAAAATAGACGCCGACTTCCGCTTGATAGCTGCTCGCATTGATCTCGTCACCAAACGTGTTGAGTTCGGTCATGATCTGTTTGACTTCGTTGAATTTGCGTTTCGGTTTTCCATCGTGATCGATGATACCGTGGCAAAACTCTTCCGTCCCGAACAAAGCAGCCCGGAAGCGGAAATAGACGATTGCTTCGGCACCGCGCGCGACAGCCTGATACGTCCACAACCGGATATGACCGGGACGCGGCAAGTAACCGATTTTGCTCCAGCCTTGCGCTCCACTGAGCTGTTCCATCACCCAAAAACCTTTCCCTTGTTTTGAGGAGCGGCAAAGGTCATGATCGCTCGCCATCTTCTCGAAACGGTTCGGTTCCGGCAAACCACCCCAGACCGGATAGTTATCAAAGGCGACATAATCGAGATCCTGTGCCATCTGCTGTTGATTGACGGCCATATCACTGTAAACGAGGTTATGTGTAATGAAGGCGTCCGGATGAATATGTTCCCGGAGTGCATCGACTTGGAGTTTGTTGTAATGGTTATACCCGTCGGCACAGAAGCGGTCAAAGTCGACGAGTAACGACGGATTATGTTCCTGGTAGACTTTCCGCGGCACCGGGATTTGCTCCCATGCCGTATAGGTCTGACTCCAGAAGACGGTTCCCCATGTTTCATTTAACGCGTCAAGCGTCTCGTAGCGGTTTTTCAGCCACAGCTGGAATGCAGCCCGGTCGATGTCGCTGTAAGAACGATCTGATTTTTCATGACCGTATTCGTTGTCCGTCTGCCAACCGATCACACGCGGATGTTTCCCGTACCGTTTCGCCATTTCAGTCGTAATGGCAACCGAAAACTTTTGATATGTTTCACTGTGAACCGTGTAGTGACGACGGGCTCCGAAGCTGATTGTCACGCCATGCTCGTCTGCCGGAAGAATCTCCGGATACTTGTGGCACATCCATGCCGGCGGTGTCGCCGTCGGTGTCCCGAGTACGATATCAAAATCGGCGGCACTTAAGCGTTCGATGATATCGTCCCAAAACCGGAAGTCGTAAACTCCTTCTTCCGGCTCCATCATCGTCCAGGCAAATTCCGCCAACCGCACGACGTTGACACCAAGTTCTTTCATCAAACGGAAATCTTCCTCCCATAACGCACGTGGAGTTTGTTCCGGGTAATAATCGACGCCTAAATACATTGTGCTCCTCCTGACTGAAAACAAATTATTTTACTGCACCTGCCGTCATTCCTTTTTGGAAGAAACGTTGGAAGAAGATATAGAAGACCATTGTCGGTAAACTGATTAAGACGAGTGACGCATAGATTTTACCCGGGTCACCGCCGAGTGCATCTTTGAAGAAACTTGGTGCCATCGTGACCGTTTGATAAGCCGGATCCGTCATGAACGTCAGGACCATCAAATACTCATTCCACGAGTTGAGGAACGCATAGATCAACGCTGTTGCCAGTGCCGGTTTCGCGAGCGGCAACATGACTTTAAAGAAGACTTCCAGAATCGTCGCGCCGTCAATGTACGCGGCTTCCATTAACTCATTTGGCAGCTCGTCAAAATATCCTTTAATCAGCATCAGACCGAACGGCAGGAAGAAGGCGACTTCCGCCCCGATCAAGCCCCAGTGGTTATTCAGACCGTCAAACGACCGTAATGTGAAGAACAATGGAACGATCATGGAAGCGACCGGTAACATCAGACCGGCAAGTACCATGTTGAACAACAGACGTTTTCCGGCGAATTCGAGTTTTGAGAACGCGAATGCGGCAAACGCAAGAATCGTGATCGAAATGATGATCATGAAGAAAGCGACAAAGAAACTGTTAAAGACGAATGTCGGGAAATTCGGGTTTTGCAGCGTTGCGATATAGTTTTCAAATCCGTTGACACGTAAGCTTTCCTTGAACATGACGAAGATCGGGAACAGCCAGACGATCGAAGCGAGCATCAGGACAAGGTTGATGACCCAACGACTTCTTTTAGATTCTACATTCATGGGACGTTCCTCCTTAGTTATCCATTTTCTTTTGCACACGTAACTGGAAGTACGTGATCAGTAAAGCGATTGTCAGCAGGATGATGGCAACGGCACTTGAAAAACCGACTTCTTGTTGCAGCATCGATTTACGGAACAGGTACGTCGAGATGAATTCCGTTGAAGAACCGGGTCCGCCGGCTGTCGTGATCCAGACTAAATCAAACGTCTTCAGACCACCGATGACTCCGAGAATTGATAACGTAAATGTCGTTCCTTTTAAGTTCGGGAAGACGATGCTCCAAAGCGTCCGGAAGAATCCGGCTCCGTCGATTTTGGCAGCTTCAAAGATTTCTTTTTCAATCGTCAGCATCGCCATGTAGTACATGACCATCGATGAACCTGTCCACTGGAAGATGTTGATGGCGATGACCGAATAAAGCGCGATATCCGGGTCGCCGAGCCAGTTTTGCTCCAGGCTGCCGAGACCGATTGCACGGAGAAACTCATTGATGTATCCGAACTGGAAGTCGTAGATTTGTGAGAACGCGGCTCCAAGAACAACCGGACTCAGGACAACCGGGAAGAAGAAGACCGATTTCATCGCCGTCCGCAACGGTCCCTGTGTGTGCAGGAAGTACGCGAGAACCAAACCGATGAAAGCTTGAATCGTAACCGTCAAGATCGTGAAGATGAATGTATTTTTAAGCGAGAGGTAGAAATCCGGATCACGGAACATTTCCGCGTAGTTTTCAAACCCGACGAAGACTTTATCAAACGAAATGCCGTCCCACGAGAAGAACGAGTTATAGGCGTTATAGAAAATGCCGTAATAGATAAACGCGACGACAAACAGGACGATGGGACCTACGAACGCCCAACCGACCATGTTTTGCTTCATTTTGCCTTTTTTCTTCTGTTTCGGAACGTTCGGACGTGGTGCTGCTTTCAGCGTTTCCGCTTTCGGTTTGATCGGCAATTCTTGTTGCTCTGTCTGCATAACGATTTCCCCACTTTCTTGATCTTTAAAAATCAGGAAGTGGCACGCTGGGCGCACCACTTCACTGTATCGTTCTTATTTTTTCGATTGATCGGCTGCATCCTGAACACGTTGGAGTGCTTCTTTCGGATTTTGACCCGTCGCGATGTTTTGAAGTTCCTTACCGAGGATATCGTTAAGTTTTGTATCACGGATACCACGGCTTGCTACAGCTTTAGAAAGTGTTTCGTTCAGCATTTTGTACGACTCTTTTTCCCCTTCGGATGTGAAGGCTGCATCTGAATCAATTTTGACCTCTTTGATTCCCGGTGCCATTTCGAACTCGCCCATGTAGACTTCCTGTCCTTCACCTTGGCTCATGAAGGCAACGAACTCAGCTGCACCTTCTTGTTGTTTTGATTCTTTGTTGACGGCAAGCGCCATGTCGATTGATGCGATGATTGGTTGTTCTGTTCCACCTGCAAGGTTTGGAAGTGGTGTGAAGCCAAGCTCATCTTTGATTTTCCATTTGTCTTTTTTCTCAGCTGTCGTCATCGAGTGCGCTTCCCATGAACCGATGACCCACATCGCTGCTTTTTTATCGAAGAACTGGTTCATCCCGTCATTGTATGTCGCAAGTCCGAGTGCACCTTCTTGGAAGACTTTCTTTTCAAACAGATCTTGCCAGATTTGCGCTGTCTTGACCATCTCGTCGTCTGTCCATTTCGCTTCGCCAGATAAGACTTTTTGGATGTAACCCGGTGCTACCTGGTGGCTTAAGACGTTGTAGACATCGATATCGATCCAGGCATCTTTTGCTCCGAGCATCAACGGAATGACTTTATCACCGGACGCTTTGATCTTTTTGACAGCATCGACTGTTTCTTTGTAGTTTTTCGGTGGCGTCACGCCGTATTTATCAAGCATCGTTTTGTTGTACATCAAGTAGGCTTGACCCGTAAAGCCGATTGGAACTGCATATTGTTTGCCGTCAATCGTCGTTTGATCAATTCCGAGCTCAACGAATTTATCTTTCCATCCTTTGCCGGCTGCTTTATCCATGTAAGAATCGACCGGTACGACACGGTCTTTGTATTGTTGAATCATTGGTTCTTTTAAGCCGATGATGTCTGGTCCCTTACCAGATAACATCGCGACTTGAAGTTGCTTTTCGTAATCTTCACTGTACCGTTTGAATTCGACGACGTATTTGTCTTGTGATTTATTGAAGGCATCGACGACTTCCTTACCAGCTTCAGGCTGAGGTGCCCAACCCCACCAGGAAATGATCGTTTTTCCGTCTTTGGTTGTGGCTTGTTTTTCATCTTCGCCGCCACAAGCTGCGAGAAGTGCCGATAATGTCAGAACTGATGCAGCTGCGAGAACTTTTGTTTTTTTGAATTTCATGTGAGTGATCCCCTTTGTATGTGAGTGGTCAAGCGTACTTTCTAAGCTGTTGCCCTTCAAACTTTGCGTGTTGACACCATTGTTCGATGACTTCCATGCCAATCGGCATCCGTTGGAGTTGAATCAAGACCCGTGCAATCAGTCGCAGACGATAGTCGAGCGTGTCCACTTCCGGTGTCACGAACAGATAAAATTCTCCACCGAGCGTCAAACAACCGGCTGTGCGCATGTGTTGCATCAACACCCGTAATTCGATGTATCCGTTCTCATTTTTTCGAAGATGAAGTTCTGAAGACCGAATCGTCAGTGCCCCTTGTACGGACGACATTCGAAATTGAAAGACTCCATCTTGTCGTGGCCGAACGAGAACGCCGTCCTGATCTGCAGACCGCTTATCTCCCGGCTGTTGTTCCGTCATATCTCCTGTCAAACGGTTCACGTAAAAGCCACGGATTGCTCCGTAACGCCCGAAAGCTTCACGGTAGGAAACCCATAAATCCTCTGTTTCCATCTGCGCGACGCCCCCTTCTTTCTGTTTCAGCTTAACCGGTCCCTGCCGGTCTGCATCCACCTCCACTAGTTGATGAAAACTTAGTAAATTAAATTTATTATCTAACTTTAAGAAAACTATAGCACATGCTGATTTGTTTTGTAAACGGTTTCAAAAAATATTTTTCAACGTTTATTTCCATCAAAAAAAGCCTGTTGAATCCGGTAAGCAACACCGTCATCCAACAAGCTGATTTTAAATCGTTTGGAAAATACTATTGGTCGCCAAAGCAGCCGCGCTGAGCGCCCCTTGTTTTTCACTCCAAGGAACCATCTTGACGTCGGTTTCACGTGAAGCGGTCGTCAAAGCCGTGTGCTCGACCCGTTCTTTAATTTGATCGACGATGGATGGTGCCAGTTCGAACATCGGGCCCCCGAGTAAAATACGTTTCGGATTGATCAGATGAATCGTATTCAGGACACCGATTCCGATGTATTCGCCGGCCCGGTGGTACGCGGCTTTCGCATACGGATCCCCGTCCGTCAGACGTTTTCTCAGTTCCGTCAGTGTTTTGACTTGCGGGTCAATGGCTTCAAAATCACGCAACAGCGCTTTTTCCCCAGCCAACGCTTCGAGACATCCCCGATTCCCGCAGGAACAAATCGGACCGTCCAAATCAAGCCGCATATGCCCGACCTCACCTGTAATGTGATTTTCGCCGTCAATCAGTTTCCCGTCCAGGACATACGCGCCCCCGATCCCTTCTCCGGCATACAGATAGAAAAATTGATCGACTCCGACACCTTCTCCGAATAACAATTCGAAGGAAGCGAGAGCCCGGACATCGTTTTCGATGAAGACCGGGTACGCAAAATGCTGCTCCAAATGTTCCTTTAAGGCGACATCGTGGAGATGAAAACGAGGAGCAAACAGAATCACTCCGGTCTCCGGATTGACCATCCCATGAACGGATATGCCGATGCCGTGAATCGTTCCGACCTGCTCCGTTGCCTCAATCAGTTCCTCACACAACAGAACGACGGCCTCCATTAATTCTTCGTTTGTATCAAATTTCCCCATCGTTTCCACTTCGTGAATCGTATTTCCGCTTAAATCCGCGATGACTCCGATGAAACGGTGACTTGTCGCATCAATCCCGATGACATATTGTTCTTTCGCCACGAGTTCAAGCAAAATTGGCTTTCGTCCTCCGTTTGAGACACCGAGTTCACGCTCTGTCACGAGTTGATCCGAAATCAATTCTCCGACGATATTCGAAACGGTCGGTTTCGTCAGTTTTGTTTGTTGTGCCAGTTCGACCCGTGAAATCGGTTGATGCATCCGAATCAAACGTAATACCAGTGCCCGATTGTAGGAACGCATCCACTTAGAATTTCGTGGCATCTCTTTCACCATGTTCGTCCCGCATCCCTTCCATTTTTGTCTCTATTCCTATTCTCGCATATTTTGTAAGGGATTTCATGATTAGCTAAAGATTCGTCCTTTTAACTTTTCTCAGAAAAAATCCACGGTATCCTCACGGGAAAATTAAGCTTCATCGTATGGCTGCTCAATGACAAGGATACGGCTTCCATCCGGATTTTCTGTCAGTTCCATTTCGATAATGGCTTTACCGACCAGTAAGACAATTGGCAGATTCGAATCCGTTTTCCGGAAAAATCCGACCCGTCCCTGATACGTATCCATATAGTCTGCAAATAAAAAGGTTCCATTGATATGAACCTCATCCTGATTCGAGTTGAATTCAAGATGAGGAACCTCAAACCGGGCTTCCCCATTCAAATACAACAACGGTTTTTTCCCGATCACTTCGCTTGATTCCCGCCGCATCTCAATCGCTCCTTCCGTCTCATAGTACAATCGATCGGTTCCTCTCGTCGCAATGACAATCGGATTTCCCTGATATAAGACGATTTCTAAAATTTCATCTGCTTGTTCCACGTAGTAACCTGTTGTATCCGCTGTCGCAAAACCTATCGTATAGAGTTGCATCCAGGCGACGATATCCGGTACTTCGACCGGTTTTAAAAAGAGCGCGGATACGAGATGCGCCCCTTCAGAAGTCATCACAAGATTGACATAAATATCTGCCAACTGTATCGTCCGTACTTGGGTCGAAGGATACAATTCATCATAGTTTGATACCAATACCGCTTCGTAATAGTCATCCATCTCTCGCAGTTCAAGTGGTGGCATTCGACGATCAAAGTCGGCAATCTGGATGCGTTTCATAGTTGAAGTGCCTCCTTTTAAGTGAGTTTTCTTTGTGCCCTCAGTTAAGGATTACCCAATATCTGGTTCGCTTGCACTCCCCTAAAACGAAAAAAATCACCCTGAGCTACAGGGTGATCAGTCATTTCACAAAAAATTGATACAGCAGATATAAGGCAAAGCCAATCACTACAAGGATCGTGAAAATGTTAGCTGTTCCAAAAAATACACGATTGGCCGTTTCATTCCGATCTTCAGGCTTACGATCCATTACGAGAACCCCTTTGCTAAAATCCGATTTTTTCCATCTTATACTTATAGGAATTCTCGAATGAACGGTTAAGGACCTGCTGTTTTAATTATTTTTTTGCACCATTCGCAAAAAATACGAGTGTTTCTTCTTCGTCTGTCGTCAAGTCCCGTCCGACCAGATCACGATACAGCCGGCGCATCTCCGATACATGTCCTTCTGCTTGTTTTGTCACTTCGATGATTTGGCGTAAGACGTGTACCTCTTGCTCAAACGCGTCTTTTGCCATCGCTTCGCCGTGAGACCAGACATAATAATCCGCCTCGTATTCAGCAATCGTATCTAACAACCGCGTTGTTTGATTGACCGTATAATTCCACTTGTCGGAGAAAATATCCGCATACATGGCATCTCCTAAAAATAAAACCCGTTCTTCCGGAATATAGACAAGAGCACTCCCTGGTGAGTGGTCATTCTCGACTTGCCGTAACAGACACGTCACGCCCCCGAGGTCGATTCCAAGTTCTCCCGTGAAACGAATCGTCGGCAAGATGACTTCGATCTCCCGATCCTTCCCGAACTCCAGTTTGATGGCATCCGCACAAAACGGAATTTCAATGCCTTGACGGATCCGTTCTTCCAGTGCCTCATCCGTCCATTCGTAGTCCAGCATTTTCTGCATTTCTTCCACTGTCCGGTTCGTCGCGATCGTTGGTACCGCCATCTGTTTTATACCGAAAATATGATCCCAGTGCCAATGCGTCAATGCGACGAGATCCGGTCGTCCTAGCCCCTGTTTTTCCATCTCGTCCAAAAAGAGTATCGCGTGCTGACTTGAGTTTCCGGCATCAATTACAATACTCCGGTCGTCTCCCGTAATGACGGCAACGATCGGCCGATCCGTTTCACTGACCGGCGTTTGATACCAGATCCGGTCCGTTAATTGTTTAAACTGTTGCATTTTCATCGCCTCCTGTTTGTAGTATAACGAAAAAGTCCATCCGGATGATTTCCGAATGGACCAGTCGAATCGACTTACTTCTTATTTTGCTTTTGACGGAACGGCCACCAGACACCCGGTCCGAACGATACCGTGATCGCTGGAATCAGGAGCGGTAAGACAATCAATCCGTACAGGAGCAGACCCGTGATAACGATTGTTGCAATCTGAACCAGACTCAGGACACCCGACGGCATCATCGCACCAAACGTTCCGGCAAGGATGATGGCAGCCGTGATGATGACAGATCCCATTTTCTTCATCGAAATATACATCGCTTCATTCGTCTCGAGTCCATTGATCGTTTCTTCGCGGAACCGGTCGAGCAGGAAGATCGAGTAATCGATACCAAGAGCGACGAGCATAACGAATCCGAAGAACGGAACGGCCCAGCTGATGCCGTCATAACCAAGACCGTTGACGAAGATCAGTTCAGCAATCGATACCGACGTATAGTACGTCAACAGGAGCGAACCGATCATAAACAGCGGCATGATCAATGAACGGAACATGATCGCAAGGACGATGAACAAGCTGATGATCATGATGACGACCGTCCGTGAAAAATCGGCTTTTGACGTATCATTTAAATCACTGTTGATGCTTGAGATACCGCCGTAAGCAACTTGTGCCTGTTCAAGCGGTGTAGCTTTCAGTGTGCTCGCTGTCGTTTTCTTGATGGCAGCGACCGTTTCGATCGCTTCCGGTGAATACGGATCATCATTCAGGATGACTTCGAATTTCAGACCGGTTTGATCATCAATCGTATAACGGTCAATGACAGGTTCGAAGTCTTTACTCGCTAAGGTATCTTTTGGAATGAACATCCCGGTACCGCGAATCGTTTTGGCGTTCCCCATCTCTTTCAGGAAATCGGCAGCTTTCGTTAATCCGTCTTCGATTTTACCAAGCCCTGCATTGGCAGATCCGACACCATCCGCCAGTTGGGTTAATCCGGTACCGAGTTGACCGGCTTGTGCACCTTGTGTTTCAATCCCGGTTGCCGCTTGTGCGATCCCCGTTTGAATTTGGATCAATTGACCGGATAACGCTGTCAATGTCCCGACAGTTTGCGGAATGTTTTCCGCAGATTGTAACCCTTGACCAACAAGCGTTAACTGTTGATTGATTTGACCGAGACCGTCTGCGGCCTGCTGCAGCTGTGCTGCTCCTGCCGACGCTTGATCTCCGGCCGGAAGCTGACCACTGATAGTCTGTAAGTTGCCTTCTACAGTCTGAAGACCCTGACCGACTTCACCGAGTCCATCTTTTGCATCCGTCAGACCAGATGCAACTTGCTTCAGTTGTTGATCGACATATAAATCGTCAATGACATCACCCGTCGGACGTGAGATGGACCGGACAGCTTTGACGCCATCCAGTTTGACCAGTTCGCGGCTCAACTGTTCTGCATAAGGAACCGTTTTTTCAGTCACGATGTTTTGGTCGTCCTTCAGGATAATATTGACCGGCAACGACTCACCCGCACCAAAGCCGTCTGAAATGGCATTTAATCCTTTGACCGTTTCATATTTTGCACCAATCTCATCGACGGTGTTGAACGATAGATCGTCATCATACGTGAACAGGGTCGGGATCGTCACCACAGCGACGATTGCCATCGCAAGCAATGGACGACGAATCGATAATCCACCGTACCGGGCCCACAAACGACTGTCTTGATGACTCGCCGCATTTTTTGACGGCCAGAACAATTTCTCTTTTAACGTCGCCATGAAAAACGGAACCAGTGTAAAGAGAACCAGTAACAAGACTGCGATTCCGACCGCAACGGCGACCGACGATTTAAAGATCGGGAAATCAGCGAACCCGATTGCCGAGAAGCCGACGAGGACGGCAAGACCACTGATGAGAAGAGTCCGTCCCGCTGTTTTATAGGTGTTGACGATGGCTGTCTCGACATCATGTCCGGCAGTCAACTCTTCTTTGTACCGGCTCAGAAGCAGGATACAGTAATCCGTCCCGATCCCAAAGAGAATCGCCACAAGGAAAATCTGCGTGAAGTTCGAGACGGGGAATCCGAACCAATCAACGAAAAAGGCGACAAATGATTGACTCATTAAATACGTGACACCCACCGCAAATAATGGAACGAATGGTGTGACAATCGAACGGAAAACAATTAACAACAGTCCAAAAATCAGACCGACTGTGATTAATTCCGTTCGTTTTAACCCTTCTTGTGAGCTTTTGTTCACATCGGCATTGATGAGTGATTCACCCGTCAGATAGATCGTCCGGTCATCCGGTAAGAGATCACTTCGGATATCTTCAGCGAGTGCCGTGATTTCTTCCTGTGAACCATCAACGGTAATCGGAACGAGGACTGTTTTTTTGTCTTTTGAAATCAGTTGTCCTTCCGTTTCCTTACTCTCAAACGGATTCAGGACTCCAGTCACCGGTTTATCCAGTTTCTCTAAATCTTTAACGATTTGACCGATTTCCATCCGGTCTTCTTTCGTGACGGCTTCCTTTAGCGGAATGACCAGCGAAATCGTTTCTTCACTTGCACCGGCTGCTTTTAAAATATCCGCTGCCCGTTGTGAATCCGTATCACTCGCGAGCTGAATGGCACCCGCATCTTCTGCTTGTTTCGATAAGTTTGGTGCCGCTAAAAATAATCCGACTGTCGCAAGCAACAAGACGATTACGATCGGCCAACGCCATTTGACGATTTGTCGCATTCCCGTTCCACCTCTTCTGTGTCTGTTTTTCTGAATTAATCTTCAATCTTTAAAATAGCTTTGACTTTCCGGAACGTCTCGATGAACTGTTTGATCTCATCATCGTCGACCTTGCCATCAATCAATTGTTCCAAATAACTGTAAATCGCTTGGTCCGACGCTTCGACGACTTCTTTCCCGGCTTCCGTCAAAATAATCCGTTTTGTCCGGTGATCATCTTCCGAACGTTCGACTTCGACCAGGCCGTGTTCATTTAACTTTTTCAGACGATTGGAAATCGCACTTTTATGAACTCCTTGAATGACGGCAATCCGCCCGGAAGCAATCGGTCCATATTTATCGACCAGCTTCAGCAAATGGAGTTGTTCTGGTGAATAGAGACGCCAAACCGGTGAATCAACTGATTTCAGGACACGTTCTGTCCCGTGAATCATCACCTCTTCAAATAATTGAACGGCTTCCCGCAGATTTTCTTTCATGATTAGTTTACCCCCTAAACTCATATCAGTAGTTTAGCCCCTAAACCAGATGGCGTCAACTCCAAACTGTCACAATTATCCTGACATGTAAATCCAATTTTCGTTATGATGGGAGAGAGGATTTATCTTACTGAAGGAGGGCTAAACATGACCGTCTTATTTTGGATTGCTTTAGTAATCTGTGTACTTGGACTTATTTTTACAGTAATGGTCGGACAGAGTCGAAACGAAGAAACGTACAGCAACAGCCAGACAGCCAAAAACATGTCCTGGATGTATCTAGTCTTGTTGCCGGTCATTTTGATCATCTTAGGCATTTTTTATTATTTATTAACTTAAAAACATCACTGAACATCAAACAGGCTGCTTCGATTCTTCATCGAAACAGCCTGTTTGTGTGGTATTCACTTGAGTGTTTTCGGGCGAACGATATAGATATCACACTTCGCATAACGGGTAATGTTTTCAGAGACACTCCCGATCATGATTCGTTCCATTGCATTCATTCCGACAGCGCCACAGACAATCAGCCCTGCCCCGACACGCGGTGCGATGACTTTCGGGATTAATGTTTTCGGTGATCCGCTTTCGATGACCAGTTCAACTTCCGCTACGCCTTCCTCGACCGCCCGTTTTTGATATTTATCAAGGAGTTCCTGGGCGTACTCCGTGACATTTTGATCGATGAAGCGCTGGTTCGCACGGACATTCGCAAAGGTTTGAATATCGATGACATGTGTGATGACGAGTTTTGCTTGATCGAGTTTCGCGAACTGAATGGCTTTTTCAAAAGCTAAGTCTGCTGTTTTGGAGCCGTCGACTGCTACTAAAATCGTGTGATAATGGCTATCCATCGTCGTTCACCCTTTCCACTCTGGCACGGTTACAACATCCGGTCGTTTTCGTTCTCAAGTGCCCGGTTTTCATGGTCAAGCTTCCGCTCAGCCTCAATGCCTTCCGGTTCACTCTCTAAAATACTTTGGGGTTCTGGTTTAGGACGTCTTGCCCCTTCTTCATCCGCCAACAGAACATAAGCCCCGTGTTTGACGCTTGTCACATGTCGTTCCATGTCGCCTTCCGGCAGCCCTAACGATTGGAAGGCTTCACGGGTTTCTTCTTCCGTTACCGGCTTTCCAGTAAATCGTTCGAATAACGTCCGTTTCCCTGAAACAAGCTGTGCTGCCGATTGGCCGCGTAACATCGCCATATCGGTTTTATCTTGCAGGACGATGTATAAGTCTTCTTCCAGATATCCGGCAAAGTGTAAGTCTTCAATCTGACGAATCAAATCCGTCTCATTATCATATGTTCCGATCAACTGCTTTTTCCCCATTGGTCATTTCCCCCTTTTATACTTCTATAAGGGATATACCCAAAAAAACCAAAAGCAATGACACCAACTGCCGCTTTCTTAAGAAACCGGTCTTTTTTCTTGCGCAAACAACCGGTCCCGTTTCCGAAAGACAAGAACTACCGCCACCAGGACTGCTATGACGCTCATGACTGTCACGCCTTGTTGAAAGTCCGTTAAACGTCCATTAAAGAACAGACCGACATAATACCAAATCATGACAAGACCAAATACCCAGTCAGTATGCACGAAAATAAAAAATACGATGCCGCAGGCAAATAAAATTAACATGACGGTCACCCACTCGGATGTCGTCAGCCCAAACAAATCTTCAAACCGGAAATCACGCAGAATACGAAATGGTAAAATTAATATCTGGATACTCGACCAGGCAAGAAAAACGGAAAAAGGAGAACGCATCCACGGGGAACGGTTCGGATGATGTTGTACTTTCATATAGATGATACATAAACTGATAAACGAAATCGTTGTCAATACAAGTTCCCATGGAGGACCGACGATACTACTCGCTCCGTATCCGAGCATCGTCAATATAAACCAGCCGCTGATATCAAAAATTAATGTCCGGTCAGCCGGGTACGCTTGGACAGGCCGGATACACCAAATCAGCAAAGTCGTATAGACAACACCAAACACCGCATCCGTAAACGATGCCGGCACGATGGCAAGAGGCTCTCCCGTCGGCGGTTCATACCAGACGACACGTGCTAAAAGGACAAATAAAAAGCTGATTAAATTTAACAGGCGAAGTCCGGTCAATGATTGCATTCCTGTACACCTCCTCAGGTATTTATTTCCCGGGTGTTACATGAAGAAAACAAAAAAATACCGTTTCACCGAAACCGATTTCGTGAATAAAGAATTACAAAGGGAGCGATATCTTATGGAACCTTTCATTCAACCATTTCAGTACAATTTCATCCGTGGTCAGGTCGATGCGATGATTCAGCAATTGGGTACCGTCCATGATCCCGACGTCCGGGACGCCGTCATTTACAGTGCCTCTAAAAAAATCTTTGATTTGCTTCCGGTTTTGACTGCCGAACAGGAGGCGTTATTGATGGTGGTTCGAACCGTTCAAACCGAGACGGATTCCGCCCGGTACCTCGAGGATATCCAACCGTTCGTCCAATCTTTCCCGTCGATTACCGAACAGCAACTGCAGCAACTGTTTCGAAAAACGAAAAAGTTACGGCATCCGCCCCTTCACTCAATCGATTTTCTTAAGACGACCTATTTAAGTTGGAACGACACCGGGAATAAAAAGAAATTTTTTGTCTATCCTTTAAAAGGAGAATGGATTGGAATCGAAGGCACGTATCTGCCGACGATTCAAAAAGGCATCTGTACAATCTGCAATCAATATAGTGATGTCACCCTTGTCTCCGCCCGGACGAATCAATCAGCTGATCAATACCGGGCAATCGGAAATTATATTTGTATCGACAGTGACCATTGCAATGAGCAGGTGACTAATCCGACCGCTTTGGAGAAATTACTGAGTAAGATGAAATGAGTCAAAAAAAGTCCCCGACAGTTGTCAGGGACTCTTTGCTTGATTCAGACTTCCACATGAAATTGATTTTTCCCGCGCCGCTTCGCTTCATACATCGCGACATCCGCCTGTTCGATCAAAGCTGTCCGGGAGGTCGCATGCGTCGGATAAACAGCGCCGCCAATACTTGCCGTCATGAAGACAGGCGTGTCTTTCAGAATGAACGGCCGTTCGAATAACTGAACCAGCTGTCGGCCACATGCTTCGATGTCCGATTCGTCTTTGACATCAAATAACAGTAAAACAAACTCATCCCCGCCTTGTCGGGAGATGACCGTATTATGCGGCAATTTTTTTTCAAGACGGTTGGCGATATCAATGATCAACTGATCTCCAATTTGATGGCCGTATGTATCGTTCACTTGCTTAAAATGATCAATATCGATGAAAAACAGACCGACAAATCGTTGATGAATTTCCGCCCGGCGAAGTTCCTCTTTGAACAAGCGGGCAAACAAATACCGGTTCGGTAAATTCGTCAGTGCGTCATGATAGGCCATATGCTCCATCTCTTCCAATGCCTGTTCGAGTGCTGCCGTCCGCTCCTCGACTTTCGCCTCAAGATTTTCCCGCAACCGTTGATTGTCCATCACGATCCGAACCTGCCTTGAAATCAATAAAGGAATGGCAATCATTAAACCAATCGTCAAACCATTCCAACTGACGGCTTGACGTGCCATTGTCACAAACAAAATCAACAGGAAGACATACGGTGTCACGAGACGAATCCCGTCTAGAATCCGCCGGTTGACGTTAAATCCGATCGGCTGTTCACCAACGTCGAATATCAGTCCCGCCCCGCCAATTAATAAGACGGTCGCAATCCAAATCGGATCCAACCACATCAAAGAAATCGGAAGACTGGTTCGATCCAAAATGACGTATAATAAATCCGCAATCAACTGCAGATGAAAACCAATCAATATCATCAGAAGCGGGATACTGTTTCCACGTTTCATGACACCAAAGAACAGGATCAGCATCCCACCCAGTAACAACAGATCTCCTAATGGATAACGGAGTAATAACAGTGTTTCCATGCTGAACAGTTCCGCCTGTTCCAAATACGGCGTGACGAGATAATGCCAGGAAATCGCTCCTGTCACAATCAAAATGATGAGTTCATCAAATAGGAAAAATCGTAAATTCACTTCTGAACGGCGACTGATTAAAAAATAACAAAAAGCCAGCAAATAAAATCCGATTTGCAGACTGAATATTAAATCAATTCCATCAAATATTCCGGAACGTTCCAAGTGCTGTTGGGACACGATCAATTCTAACGTTTCGCCAATCGCCAGCGACATATTTCCGAATAAGAGCAGTAAAAATAGATGTTGCGTAAATGGACGATTCGGATGACGCCGCGCCGCTAATACCAACATGATCGTCGAAAGGACAGCGCCTAGAATCATGAACAGGCTGTTCCCTGTTCTCGAAAGGTCCGATGATGTACCGACGATTCCTAACCATAACAAATGAGACATCACCCATCCGCCGATGATGGTATAGATTAGTTTATGCATCGTCCACGCCCTTTCTTTTGTCCTAGTTCGTTTGTCCTATATGTTTATCGGCAAATCTTTCTGTTTTTTAACTATCTTTCTATCTTTTCATTATATTTAAATATTCACTGAACGTCTTGTGTTTTTTCTCAGCGATTGAAAAATTATTGTAAAACAAAAACAGGTACCGGTTGCCGAAGCAATCCGATACCTGTTTGGATTAGACATTTTCCAATGCGTGCAACGGCAGGGCGACCGTAAAGGTGCTTCCCTTTCCGACAGTTGATTCGACATGAATCACACCGTCATGTTCTTTGACGATTTCCTTACAAATCGAAAGACCAAGTCCCGTACCCCCGATTCGTCGTGTATCTGAATTATCCACACGATAAAATTTATCAAACAGATGGGCAAAGGCATATTGTGGAATCCCGATACCGTGATCGGTAATCTGAATCGTCGCATTTTCTTGATCCGCGCTGACTGTAATGTCAACCTGTCCACCGTCCGGTGAATACTTGATGGCGTTGTTGACTAAATTGTTCAGCAACTGCTTAATCCGTGTTTCGTCTCCAATAATCGCTGGTCGTTCTACACTCAACACGTGAAGTTGAATATCGTGAAGTCCGTTTGACGCCTTATAGACACCAATTACTTGATCGACGATCGAATACAAATCAAGGTGAGCCATTTGGTAACGTTGTCCACCCGATTGCATCCGTTGAACATCGAGGAAATCGGTCACCAAATTCGACAGCCGTTCCGTTTCATTATGAATCGTCGACAAATATTTCTGTTGTTTTATCGCATCAATCTCCCGATTGAGCATCAATTCCGTGAATCCGTAAATCGAAGACAAGGGAGTCCGCAATTCGTGAGACACCGTCGAAACGAGTTCTGTCTTCAGACGATCCGCTTCTGTTTCCCGGGTAATATCACGGATGACGAGGATGACCCCTTTCCAGCCACCTTCAATATCGATTCGTTCTGCATATACTTCAAGATGTGCCGAATTACCACGGACATCAAATTGAACTTTATCCGGAGAAACTTCTCCAGAACGTATCAAGTCTAAGTAATCGTTAAATCGTTCGACATCATCGACGATATTACGCATCACTTCAATCACATAACTGGCCGACGATAAAGTCCGGTCCGTCGTAAATTCGGTTTGCAATTCTGGTATCAGTTCGAACAACGGACGATTGACATATAATTCATCATTTCCGTCTTCCAGATAGATAATCGCTTCCCGGATTGAGTCGAGGACCTGCTCGGTTTTTTGTTTTTCCTGTTTCATCTCGTCATACGAACGCGTCCGTAATAAGGATAAAGTCATCTGCTGAGAAAAATCACGCATGTCCGCTAGATGCTGAGACTGATACGGTGATTGGTATCGAACCATATAGACAGCAGCCATCAATTGGTTTGTTGATGGATCGTAAATCGGCAAGGCGACTTCATGTGTACTAAAGCTGTACGGTGTATCGTCCGTTCGTGAGACCCGCTTTTCCGACTGAACGACTTTCGTCCCTAACCGCATCCGGTTCAATAAGGAATTCTCATCATCCAGTAAGGATTGAATCTGTTGTATCTTCATGCCGTTCGTCGTCGCACCGATGTAAACGCCATTGTCATACAATAATAAAGCGCCATACTCGGAAGACGTAATATCCAACATTTTTTGAACAATCGCCGGGTACGATTCGACCGTTTCCCGGACAGCGAGTGCTTCCGTTAATTCGCTGCGCATCTTCAGCTTCTCTTCGTTTTGTTTCGTCGCCTGATATGCCTCTTCGAGTTCTTCTTGTTGCGATTGTAATTCTTCTTGTTGGGCCAGTAATTCTTCACTCTGTGCCTGTAACTCTTCGTTTTTATTCTGCATCTCTTCTTTGTGTAGATTGGTCGTCACAGCCATCTGATTAAAGGATGAGCGCAACATGCCAATCTCATCTGTCCGCCGCTCCATGACATCCATCTCAATCGGCTCGTTTCGTGACAGCTTTCGATTGTCCTCAATCAGGCGTAATAACTGTTTCGTCATTCGTTTCAGGAACGGATGAACAAACAGTAATATAAAGATAATCAGGACAAAGATACTCGAGATCCAAATCCATTGGGTTTTAGTGACTTCACTCCGCAAATTCATGACAGCATCGTCCTGTTGTTGTTGCAAGTTATCACGGTATTCCTCTAATGCCGAAGATGCTTTTTCAATGTCAGGCGTAACATCAAGCGAGCCGTCAGCTGTTGGCTTTAATTGACCTTGCTCGACTAATCGTTTAGCAATTGGCAAAGAAAATAAGCTGTCCCCTTGTAAAAAGTCTTCATTGATTTGATTCGCCTTTTTTTCATTCACATACGACTGGGTTAATGGAAACAAAGCTCCATAATACAAATCATATAGATTCGTCATTTGGGCGGCAAATTCTTCTTCTTCATCCGTTTTGGCTTTACGCATAAACCAGTCCGTTTCGCTTTTGATTTCCGTACGTAACTCTTGAATTTCATCAAAGCGTTCCTGGTTACCAAAGATAACGAAGCCGCGCAGCCCAAACTGGACGGTTTGCCAGTTATCCCATAATGTATCCGCACGTTGGTTTTGTTCGCTGATGACTTCGAGATCAGAGCGAGAGGATTCAATTCGTTCTTCCATATAATCATAGACAAAAAAGGAAGTAATCGAAACCAAAAATAGGACTACATAAAACACTGCCAGTAGTTGACGTCCGATTCGTCTCCGAATCCAATTAATCATGAAATATCCTCCTCATCATTCGCTTTGAATGATGCTTTTTAAAAAATAGTTTAATCAATTAAAAGTAACATATTTTCAAAAAAAATACTTTAAAAGTAAGACAACTCCTCAAAAAAAAGCAGCCTTTTTCGTTTTACCCGAAAAAGGCTGCTTTCAAGACTTATTTCTTCGCTTTTTTAACGACAACTGTTGTTTTAGTACTTGTTTGTTTCAAGTCATTTTTAAGGTAGACATACAGCTTCGCTCCTGCTTTTTGTTTGGCAATCTTCACAGAGAACGTGCCTTTAGTCGTGACTGTTCCTTTGGCGATGACTTTTTTCTTTGCATTTTGGATATAGACATGCGCTTTCTTCTCACCAGTACCGGTTACTTTCGTTTGACCAGCTGTTACCGGCTTCACTTTTGGCGCGGCCGGAGGAGCAAGAACTGTTACGACAGTGGCTTTACTCGAACGGTTGGCAATGTCTGTTACTGTAACCGCCAGACGAGTAGCCGGTGCCAATGCTTTGACTTTGACCGTGAATTTTCCTTTGCTGTCAGCAACGGCTTTTCCGATCAATTTGTTTTTTGCGTCTTTAATTGTAATCTTACCGTTCGCAATCGCGGTACCGGTGACTTTCGTCGCTCCGGCCAATACGCGGTTCACTTTCGGGGCAGCCGGAGCTTTCCCTGGCAAGACTTCCGTCCGTTCCGATGTGACATCCAGACCGTTCGTGTAATGAATCGTCAACACAGTCGTCTTTTCCTGACGCGGAATCGTCACACTGTATTTACCGGATTTAGCTGTTGTGTTTGCTAAGGTAATCGTTTCTTTCTTTTCTTTACCGTTTATCATTGTTGTCTTGATTGTCGTAATTTTGACTTTTGTTCCGGTTTTGACTTGTCCGCTGACAACAAGCTGATTGTCATAGACCGGATTGACTTTTCCGTTTAAATGCAATTGCGAGATGGCACGTGTGATGTTGACTTTTCCGTATCCCGATACCGGACTGACGAATGCCGGGAAGTCTGGTGTCCGTTCTTTCTCATAACCCGGTGGATACTCATCTTCCATATCGTCTTCTTCATCGTACCAATCGTTCGGATTCTCAAAGGCAAGCGGTTCAGCACTTGTCCGTAAGATTGTCTCGATTTGTTTTGGCGTCAATTTTGAATCGAGTGACGCAAGAATTCCGGCAACGGCTGCGACGTGCGGTGACGCCATGCTTGTTCCGTCCATATAAACGGTATTACCGTCCGGAACAAGACTTGCAATTTTTGAACCTGGTGCGACAACATCGAGTCCGATGCCGTAGTTCGAATAATCAGCAACCATACCGAGCGGATTTGTCGCTCCGACAGAAATGGCGTATTCTGAACTGGCCGGGAAACCAACGGACATATCGTATTCGTTACCTGACGCTGCGACGACCGTTACACCGCGATCTGCCGCATATTTCATCATATATGCCATCGTCCGGCTTTCACCGCCGCCAAGACTCATATTGATGATTTTTGCCCCGTGATCAACTGCATATTTAATTCCGAGTGCGATCGCATCCGTTTCCCCTTCACCGTTGGCGTTCAAAACCTTAACGGGAAGAATTTTCGCCGATTGATGGATGCCGCGAATGCCGTAATCATTTTCAAGGGCTGCTGCAATCACACCTGAGACGTGTGTTCCGTGACCGTTATCGTCGAGTGCATTTCCGTTCCCGTTCACATCGACGTAGTTCTTTTCCTGGGCAATATCAACTTTCCCTTGTAAATCCTTCAGGCGGTAATCCACCCCTGTATCAATAACTGCAATCGTGACTGGTTTCAACTTTTGACCTGCATTGTTTTTCAGGAATTTTTCGAATCCGATTCCCGCATCCGGGAACTGTTCGACGCTCGATTTTTGGTTGAGCGACCATTGGTAGTCATAGTTGATGTCACCAGTTGCTCGGTATGTCTGAACTTCTTCGACATACTCAACAGCACTTGATTTTTTCAACGATTGTTTCAGGACTGCTGCCGACTGATTTTTAACCGTCGGATCTTCCGTGACGATGACAAACTGACCTGTTTTACCAAGCGATAACTTCTCAACGTCTGTTGCCTGTGTACCGGCGATTTTCATCGTCCGCTCTGTATGACCCGGTTTCAGCTTAACGATGAACCGTGTTTTAGCTTCTGATTTCACTTGAATACCAAATGGTTTGAAGGCATCCGTCAAATTGGATCCACCAATTGTTTCAATGTTCGCCGTTTTCGCGACTTGATTGATTTCCGTTGCGATGACTTCCGGTGATGCGTCACGAGTCAACGCGTATAAACGGTTGACCGCTGCTTGATCGGTTTTCGTCAATGTGTATGATGTACCGTTGACAAGAGCAGACATGGCCGGCTTCAGTGATTTTAAATCTTCATATGCTTGTGTCCGTTTGTCTTTGTTGAACAACAAGGTTTTGACGACGTATGGTGATGCCTTGTAGTACAACGACGTTAAACTGCGTCCTTGTTCCGACTGGCTCAACACTTGTTTTTGAATCGCATGCATCAAGGCAAGCATCGGTTTTTCGTCCGATGTTTGTTTCAGTGCTTCTTCCGCCATACAGCTGATATCGCTGATTGGCTCATATTCGACAGCCAATTTGACATTATTGTACGTCAAGTTGACATTTGCTGGTTTGACCGTCTTATCTTCTTCGATTTCCGGATAATAATCGACTTTGACGTAATATGGTCCGTCCCATGCATACGGAACAGCGATTTTTGTGACGTCCTTATCGTTTGGTTCTGCATATCCGCGGTAACGGTCAAATGTCTCATCTTTTGATGCCATCTCTTGACTAGGGTAAGCCGTTACTTCGATCGGCTGATCCGTATCAATCGATAATTCAAAATGTGTCGCCGTTTTTTCAATCCCGGCTTGATGATCGACCTTATACCAATATGTATTCGTTTTATTCGTTCCTGTTTCCAGAAGCGTTTCCTGTCCTGCCTTTAATAAGACAGCTTCCGACAATTCATTTGCCGCTGCTGTTTTAACAGCTGATGGTCCGATTCCGAGCGTCAGAATCAAACAGCTCAGCATGATCCAAATCGTTAACTTTTTCACAATGTTCCTCCTCAAGATATGATCTTACATTGTGTCTAGTATAAACAATATTTGGATAAAATGGATAGTTATTTTTAATGCGGTCACCTTACATTTTCGAAAGAAAAGGGACTTTTCACGAAAGTGAAAAATCCCTTTTTAGCTGATTATTTAAATTCGGAAGCATACTGACCGTAACCTTCTTTTTCGAGGTCGGCTTTCGGCACAAACCGTAAAGCAGCTGAATTCATACAATAACGTAAACCAGTCGGTTCAGGACCATCGTTAAAGACATGTCCAAGATGCGCATTTCCGTGCCGGCTTCTGACCTCCATCCGCTTCATCCCTAATGCAAAGTCACTTTTTTCAATGATATTTCCTTTTTCTAACGGTCGAATGAAGCTCGGCCAGCCGGTTTTCGAATCAAATTTATCATTAGAAGAAAACAGCGGTTCACCGGAAATCAGATCCACATAAATCCCGTCCGCTTTTAAATCATGATACGGATTATCAAAAGCCGGTTCTGTCCCGTCTTCCTGAGTGACTTTATATTGGATATCCGTCAACTTCACTTTGATTTGTTCATCGGTCAATTTTGAATACTTCGGTAAGTCCAGTTTTGGTTGATCTTTCCAATATCGATTGATGAACTCATCACGTCCGGATGCAGCCCGGTAAAATTTATATTTCTTTTCGCTCTTCAAGTAATAGTCTTGATGATACGCTTCTGCCTCATAAAACGGACCCGCTTCAATCAACGGTGTGACAATTTTTTCATCAAAAATTCCGCTCTCGGCTAATTCGTTCTTCGACTGTTCCGCAATCTGCTTTTGTTCCGCATTTGTATAGAAGATTGCCGTCGTATATGATTCGCCTTGATCGACGAATTGACCGTTCGGATCGGTCGGATCGATTTGGCGCCAGTAGACATCAAGTAACTGTTTATAGGAAATAACAGCCGGATCAAATGTAATCAAAACGGCTTCCCGGTGTCCGGTTGTTTCCGCCGATACTTGATTATACGTCGGATTTTTCACATCTCCACCGGTATAACCGGAAATTACGGATTTGACCCCTTTTAACTCTTCAAACGGCGGCTCCATGCACCAGAAACAACCGCCTGCGAGAATCGCCGTTTCTTCTTTGGCATAGGTCAGTTCTTTGCTCCCACTCGATTTTGCCTGTTGTTGCTGAAAGACAAAGTAGCCGCCAATCATGATTGCAATCAATGCTACGACCGATAAAATCGTCAACATTCGTTTCTTCATCCCCCTCCGCCTCCTTTTTTAAGCTTACGTCGTCCATTGTCTGACGGATGTCTTTTTTCTAATGTACCTTGATTTCCCACAGTTTGTCGCCCGGTCTGCTCTCATTCGGCACATTCAAAAAAGACGATTCATCCTGTCAAAAGAGGGAAATAAATTTAAGACATCAAAAAAACCGGGAGGGGTATTTATGTTTGACTACACCGTCAGTTCCAACCATTCAACAGAGGAAACCATCGAACGTCTCAAAACAGCACTTGCCGAGGTTTCGTTTGGCGTTTTGTGGGAGTTTGATTTAGCGAAAAAATTCGCTGAAAAAGAGTTAACGTTTGATGACCAGTATCATATCCTTGAAGTCTGCAACCCGAAAGAGGCCCATCGTGTTGTATCGGCTGAACGACGAGCCGGTTACTTTTTACCGTGTAAGCTCGCTGTATATACGGAAAATGGACAAACGAAGGTCGGCATGCCGCGTCCAACGGCACTGATTGGTCTGGTCGAAGAAGACGAGTTAAAACAAGTCGCACTCGATGTCGAACGGCAACTTGTTGATGTCATTGAAAAAAGCCGTTTGTAGCTTCATCAAAAAAAGCGATACTTTGCTGACGTACAAGCAAAGTATCGCTTTTTTGTATTCTTTCATAAAATATCCATCCAAATTTTGACGGCTGTCGCTAAAATCAGGACAGCGAGAATGATTTGCAGTATTTTCGTGTTCATCTTTTTCCCGGCGATTGCGCCGAGCGGTGCCGCAATCAAACTGGCGACGACCATGACAGCCGCCGGTCCCCAATCGACCTGCCCTGTCGTAATCTTTCCGACCGTTGCGCCGATTGACGAAATAAAGGTAATCGCGAGCGACGAAGCAATCGTCATCCGGGTCGGGATTTTTAAAACGACGAGCATAATCGGAACAAGTAAGAATGCTCCCGCCGCACCGACGATTCCGGCCCCGACTCCGACGATGAACGCGCTACTCGCCGCAATTGTTTTGTTGAACCGAACCTGATCGAGCGGAATATCATCCAGTCCTTTTTTCGGAACGAACATCATGATCGCTGCCGTTAACGCCAGTATTCCGTAGACGATATTGATGGTATCTTCCGCCAAGACATTTGATCCGTAGGCACCGATAAAACTTCCGATTAAAATGGCGCCACCCATACTTACGATTAATGACTTGTTGAGATAACCGCCTTTCCGGTAAGCCCAAACGCCGCCAATCGTCGCAAAAAAGACTTGAATCGCACTGATTCCCGCCACTTCATGGGCCGAAAAGGCAGCGAATCCGAGCAACGGCGGAATGTATAACAGCATCGGATATTTGATGATTGAACCGCCGATTCCGAGCATTCCGGAAATGTATGATCCGACAAAACCGATCAGGAAGATGGTTACGATAAATCCGATTTCCATTCGATTCACTCCTTTAAAAATGGAGGACTGTCGCCAGCCCTCCTTCAACTTGAATTACCCTTTTTGGATCCAGAATTTTAAAACGCTGGCATCTTCTTCGTGTTTGACGAGCTCATGGCCGCCTGATTTTGCCCATGCCTGTAAATCGTTTTTAGCCCCTTTATCGGTTGCGTGGATTTCAAGAATCTGACCGGATTCGAGTCCCGCGATTGCTTTTTTTGTTTTAACGATCGGCATTGGACATGCAAGTCCTTTTGCATCTAATACGAGTTCTGATTTCATAATTGTAATTCCTCCTGAAGTGATTTTTTTAGTTTAGCGAACGGCACAGCGGTTTGGACCGACTTCCATCTCACGTTGTGCTTCGAGATCCGGTGTCTGTTTCCCCATGTTCGTCTCACGGATTTCCTGGTACGCATTCGGTTGCGGCGGCAAGTTTTCTGTCACCATTTTCCGGAATGTTTCTTCGTCTTCGATGTTCAAGCCATGATTGTTGGCAAGTAATACATCCAGTTTTTCTGCGACGCTGCCGTCTTCGTTTAATTCTTCGATTAACATGAAGTGAGCAGGCAGAACAATCAGATCTTTCGACAGTTCACGGTACGTGTTGTAGAGCGAGTCTCTTAAGTCACCGACCCAGTCTTCTGCGAGACCGGCTAAATCAGGACGCCCGATTGAATCAATAAACAAAATGTCGCCCGTCATGAGATAACGATTATCGACAACGAACGAAGTCGATCCGATCGTATGTCCCGGGGAATAAAGTGCCCGTACATCAATTTGTGTATCTCCTACCTGAACGTGGCTTCCATCTTCGAGCGCTGCATAATCAAATGTGACGTCTGCCGCGTCTTTTGGTGGCAACCAATATGTCGCGCCTGTTTTTTCCGCAATTTCACGTCCACCTGAAATGTGGTCGGCATGAAGATGTGTATCAAAAACATGTGTGATTTCAAGCTGACGTTCTTTTGCATAGTCGAGGTAAACATCTGTCATACGCGTTGCATCCACGAGGACGGCTTCGCCTTCCGAGATAATCATGTAAGACAGGCAGCCTTTCCCGATGCGGACAAACTGAACGACTTCTCCACGATCTGCACCGGTTTCATTTAATGATCCAAGTGAGATTGGTTCGAGGTGTTCGCTCCAGGCTTTCATTCCTCCTGCGAGATACGAGACCGTCCGCCCTGCTTCTTCCAACAAATCCGCAACGAAAATCGACGATCCTTCCTTTGCACAGACGACGAGTACGTTTTGATCGGTCGGCAGTTGATCCAGTATGTCTTCCACACCATCAAGTAAATCAAAGTATGGAACGTTCAGATAAGAAAATTGTTCGCCTTCAATTTTCCAGTCTTGAAACGCGTCTTCATTCCGGACGTCCAAGATAAACATTTTTTCACGGCGAATGATTTTTTGGGTGACTTCTTTTGTAGTCATTGCTTGTGCCATCTGTCTGATTCCTCCTGATCGTAATTTACGAATTAAACGGTTTGATTTGTGTCGTATTTCCAGTCACTCATACCCGGAACGACGTTTTGAACGTTAAATCCTTTAGCGTCGAGTTGTTGGCAAGCTAAGTCACTGCGGTTTCCTGTCCGGCAGACCACATAAATTGTTTTCGACGAGTCGAGTTCTTCGATACGTTCTTCCAGTTCACCGAGTGGAATGTTGACGGCACTCGGGATGTGTGAAAAGGCGTATTCCGCCGTTTCCCGAACATCCAGAATCATTATATCCGCGTTGCCGCAAACGGCTTCGACCGTCTCGTTGTTGACGACTTTTTGAAATGCCGGCGCTTCCTGATCATTACCGGAAGCTTTCCGGACGTAATGACGTAGAACATCGCCGTCTTCAATCGTTCCAAGGTATTGGTTGCCTGTACTGTTGGCCCAGGCCCGAAGATCAGCCGTCGATCCTTTATCTGTCGCTTGAACTTCTACGACTTGACCCGGTTCCAGTGTCTTCATCGTTTTTTTCGTCCGAACAATCGGCATCGGACATGCTAAACCACGTGCATCAAGTACGATATCTGTTTTGATTGTCTGCAAAAGTATTCGCTCCTTTTACCTCTAGGGGTATAATTAAAATTAAAAAAATTAGTTGGTTTTACCTTCGTACGCCATCATCCCGCCATCCATATTGATGACATCATAGCCTTGTCCTTCAAGATACGTTGCGGCACGGCCGCTGCGGGCACCGGAACGGCAAACCATGACGTATTGTTTTTTCTTATCGAGTTCGTTCATTTTGAATTCGACGAGACCGAGTGGAATATGAATCGCATTTGGAATTTTACCTTCTTTGACTTCATCCACTTCACGGACATCAATAATGTTAAGTTGTTCTCCGTTCTCTAGCTTTTCCTGTACTTCTTTTGCTGTGAATCGTTTCATTTGTTATTCCTCCTCGTGTTTTTTAACGCCAAGCATTCATTCCGCCTGACACTTCCGTTACTTGCGTATATCCGGCTTTTTTTAATTGTTTGACCGCTTGTTTACTGCGCATGCCACTCTGGCAGATTACGATGACTTCTTTGTCTTTCGGAATCTTATCGAGTTGCGTCGGCAAGACTTGGAGCGGAATGTTCTTAAATCCTTTAATGTGATTTCCTTTGAACTCACCCGGTGTCCGGACATCCAAATAAAACCGGGTCCGGTCGCCTAACCGTTGCTTTAAGTCGGACGCCGACAATTTGTTGACACCTTTTGTCGGGGCGAACATCCGGTAAGCGAGAAAAGCGACAATCACTAGAAATACGATGTTCAAGATATCCACTTGCATCAATCCTCCTCGAAATTAGATGAACAGGTTGACGTTTCCGTCTTCAGCATCAGCAAGATACGCTGCTACGCCGGCATATTCGATCCCATCATGCAATTCTTCTTGCTTTAAACCGAGCAGATCCATTGTCATCGTACATGCAACCAACTTCACGTCTTGTTCTTTTGCCAGTTCAATTAAATCGGGAAGCGGCATCGCATTGTGTTTTTTCATGACGTTTTTGATCATCTTCTGGCCGGCGCCACCGAAGTTCATTTTTGAGAGCGGCATTTTGTCGGCACCGCGCGGCATGAATTTGCCGAACATTTTTTCAAGTAATGTTTTATCCGGTTGAATCGGTTCATCTTTACGCATTGCGTTTAATCCCCAGAATGTATGGAAAATCGTCACCTCATGGTCGTAAGCGGCTGCGCCGTTGGCGATGATATACGCTGCCATGACCTTATCGTAATCTCCACTGAACAAGACAATCGTTGTTTTTTTAATCTCTGACATCTGAAAAATTCCTCCATCTATTTTACCCTAATGGGTATTAATCGTTGTAAATTTTTTTATCTACTTTTCAGTAATAGTTGAACCGCTTCTGCTACAGCCTGTTCATGGTTATCGTCGGTTTCGTCATTCGTGACACACTCAATTAGATTTTCACTGACGACAAGTCCAATGACACGATCAATCGCGCTTCGTGTCGCACTCAGTTGAGTGACAACATCTTTACAGGACGCTTCTTCTTTCATCATCCGGATAATACCGTGAAGCTGACCTTCAATCCGGTTCATCCGGTGAATGATTTTGTCTTCATACACTTTTTCCATGCGAAGAACACTCTCCTTTTTCCGTGTGACCTGTGTCATACCTAATGGCTACATTCCATACAATAATACCTACAGGGGTATATGTCAACGAAAAAGTTTTTAGTCGGATCCACCGTGTTGATTGATCCATTTTTGGGACAGACGGGTTGTCTCTCCTTTAAGCGTAATGAATTGAAACATCCTTGGATCAATCTGCGAATCATCATATGTCTGAAACCGTTCTGATTCGAGCAGGCTTCCCGCCAAACGTTCTGAAAGAATCGAGATTCCCGTTCCATTTTTGATTAACTGTTTAATTAACCGGTTGGAATATACCGTGATGATCCGCTTCGGAACAATTGCTTGTGTCTGCAGCCACGTTTCCAGTGCTAAACGTGCGGCTGATCCCTCTTCCCGGTAAATCCAGGTTGCCTGTTCCGGAACCAGATGATGATGACCGATGATGCGCAGTCGATCTGTCGCAAAAGGAATGGCTTCGATTTGGTGCGAGCGATGCAGTCCTTCTACCATACCTAAATCAATCTCGTAATGGAGCAAGGCCTGTTCGACTTGTTCCTGATTCATGACGCGCGCATCGACGGAAACATCCGGATAGACCAGCAAAAAGTCGTGAATCATCTCTTCTAACATCGCTTCGTAGATCGTATGTGTGGCCGCGATTCTGAGCGTCCCGCGTGTAATGCCTTCCAACTCATCCATTTCCTGCTCGAGCCGGATCGCTTGGTGCAAAATTTCCTTGGCATGCCGGTACACAATCCATCCCGCTTCCGAGATTTCAATCGTTTTATTAAAGGTATGGCGATGAATTAAACTTTGTCCAAAATGTTCTTCCAAATGTTTTAAATGGAGACTGACCGTCGGCTGTGAAATGTATAAGCGGTCCGCTGTTTTCGTAAAATGTTTGGTTTCGACCAACGCGACAAAGGTCTTCAGTTCATTAAAATTCATAGATTCACCTCATTTATTTTTCTAATCGTTACGATCAGTATAATTCATTTTCCTAATCATTACTTTCCCCGTAGAGTCATCTGTATCACTTTATAGAAAGAAGGAACACTCTTGGATTTATTACTTTTTCTTGTACTCGGAGCCGCAATCGGCATTCTATCCGGTTTTTTCGGAATCGGCGGGGGCATCATCCTGACCCCTCTTTTATTGATATTAGGATACACTCCGAGCACCGCAATCGTCTTAAGTTTACTTTTGACACTCGGTTCGACGGTGACAGGCACCTTTGCCCATCTCCGTCAAAATAACTTTCACCTTCGGGATGCTGTCACGATTGGCGTTTCCGGTATCATCGGCTCCGCTGCGATTACGCCTGTCGTCTTTTGGATGGAACGGCACAGCGGTGCCGATACGGTCATCTCCACCCTTTACATCGTCCTGCTCCTGTTGTTTGCCATCCAGTTTTTGAAACCGGCTAAAAAAGTGGTTCAGGAGACATCTGTGCCGCACGCCTCGTTTTATAAACTGGTCGCAATCGGTGCCGCTGCCGGAATCCTGTCGTCTTTGATGGGGGTCAGCGGTGGATTTTTACTGACACCACTCTTGATGGGATGGGTGCGTTTCCCGCTGAAGCAAGCAATCGGAACAAGTATTGCGGCAGCTACGTTGATTGTACTCGGCGGCGTTACGAGTTATTTCATGTCAGGTACACAGGCTCCGCTTGCTTTAGGGATTGCTCTAATCATCGGAGCACTCATCGGCTCGCCGCTTGGCGCATCATTCCTCAATCTCTTCAGCAGTCAATTCGTCAAAAAGAGTCTGGGCAGTTTTTATGCCGCCGTTGCAGCCAGCGTGTTCTTAAAAACTACGCACTATGAACAACTCTCGTTACTTCTGCTCGCCTTGTTTACGACCAGTTTGATCGGTGTATTCTTCTATCAAAAAGTAATTCAACGTCAAACAAAAGACTGCCCTTAACGGACAGTCTCTTGTTTGATTTTTTCAGGTTTTAAGACTTTCGCTTCTTTCTTTTGACGCATCCGTTCGGCGTTCATCAATCCACCGAGCATCAGGACGACAGATGACAAATAGAACCACGTCATCAGGACGATAATTCCGGCCAGTTGTCCATACAGACGGTCGTAACTGCCGAATTCCGCGTAATACGAGAAGAATTCAGAAACAGCCTGCCAGGCGATTGTCGCAAACAATGCACCCGGTAAGACTTGACGGACTGTCAACCGGACACTCGGTAGAACACGATACAGCAGAATGAAGAAGACGAGCAGGAACAATGATCCGAGTCCCCAACGGAATAAAAACCAAATCCAGGAGTAGTTCGTGACGACATCATTGACGATCGCAAAATGCGTGATGAAACGCCGCGTTAACTTTTCAGCAACCGGAACGAGAAGCGACATCGGTAAGATAATCATCATTCCGACCGTAAAACCAAAGTCCTGCAGTAACCCTCTCCAAAACGGCACTTTCCGCGTGACTTCTAGCGCATCATTTAACGAACGGACCAGTGACTGGACCGACATCGAAGCGAGCCAAAAGGCTGCCAGGAAGCTGATCGAGGCCAGTTTCAGGCCCCCGTTATCAAAAATCCCGACGACATTTTTCCGGATTAAATCATAGGTTTCCGCCGGAGCAAACGGACGGATCAAATCGAGGACGTCACCCGATGTGAACGGTAAAAAAGACACAAGGCCCACTACGAATAATAAAAATGGGAATAAGGACAACATCAGATAATAAGCAAGCTGAGCCGATTTATCAAAAAAGGCTTCGCCAAAGAATCGGGCAAATACAGGTTTTAATAATGACATAACAATTTCCTCACTTTCGAATAGTTCTCTCCTCTATCCCCCTTTCCATACACTTCCTAAACTTTTAACGTCTTTTGAACTTGTAAGTAAGCGTTTAACGATTATCGTTTGGCACAAAGCGCAAGCAAACGGTACACTGAAGCAAGAACCATCGTCGTGTTGGATAAAGAAAGGATTTACGCCGTGTCTACTTTACTCACTGAAGCCGAACGCTTTTTTCATGACTATATAGAACAATACCCGCAAGAGGCACATCGCCTGCATGAAGTGCGCGAAGAAATTTTGCGGACAGGTACGTATACGCAAACGCTTCAAGAACTGACTTATGGAGCAAAACTCGCCTGGCGGAACAGCAACCGCTGTATCGGGCGCCTCTTTTGGGAGCAACTTCACGTCATTGACGCCCGGGATGCCCTGACTGTGGAATCGATCCGCGACACCTTGTTTCATCATATGGAGTACGCGACCAACGATGGACGGATCCGTTCGACGATTACGATTTTTGATCCCGACCGGGTCCGCATCTTGAACCATCAATTAATCCGTTATGCCGGTTACGACACCCCGGACGGTATCATTGGGGATTCGGCTTCAATCGCCTTCACTCAGTTGTGTGAGTCGTTCGGATGGAGCGGATCTAAAACCGATTTCGATATCTTACCGTTACTGATTGAACTTGACGGCCAAGTCAGTCTGCATCCGATTCCGGATGAACTGGTGCTGGAAGTCACGATTCAACATCCCGAGCAAAATCTGTTTGGGGACCGGACAATCAAATGGTATGCCGTGCCGATGATTTCCGATATGCGGCTTGAAGTCGGCGGTATTTCCTATCCGTGTGCTCCATTCAACGGTTGGTACATGGGAACAGAAATCGGTGCCCGAAATTTGGCCGATACTGACCGCTACGATCTTTTGCCGCTGGTCGCCAAACAACTTGGACTGAATACGTCACGGGAGCGGTCGTTATGGAAGGACCGAGCACTCGTCGAGCTCAATTATGCCGTTCTTGATTCGTTTGAACGGAGCGGTGTGACAATCGTCGATCATCATACGGCAACGAAACAATTTGCCCGGTTCGAAAAAAATGAAGCGGCCTGTGAACGGGACGTAACCGGAGAATGGTCCTGGCTCGTACCGCCCATGAGCGGTGCCGCGACGCATGTCTTCCACAAAGATTTCGATCCGACCGTCAAACGACCGAATTTCTTCGCCCGTTCTGCTCCTGCGGAAGAACCAAGCGTTCCAAGCGGCTGTCCGTTTCATCAGGAGGTGTCCCGATGAACTACGTGGAAACACTCCGTAAACAGGTTGGACATACCCCGCTAATTCTCGTCGGTGCCGTCGTTCTCGTCGTCAAGGACGGACATATTTTGCTCGAGCAACGGAATGAAGCACAGGCCCGGTTCGGACTGCCGGGGGGTCTGATGGAATGGGCTGAATCAACAGATGAAACCGCACGCCGTGAATTGCTAGAAGAGACGGGACTTATCGCCGAAAAACTGACTTTGCTTGGTGTCTATTCCGGAAAAAATTATGTCACGACGCTTGCGAACGGCGATGTCTTTCAAAGCGTTTCGCTCGCTTACGTTGCTTCCGAAACGACCGGAACGTTGCGGATTAGCGCAGAAAGTGTTGCGTTAACGTATTTCTCTTTGAAAGATTTACCGGAGCAAATCGTCGGTTCGCATCGGGTGATGATTGAGGACTATTTAAACCAAAATTGACCTAAATTTTCATTGAGTAAATGACCATACGCCTTCTTCAGTAAACGAAAGAAAGGCGTTTTTGGTTTTAATTTTTATTTTTTAATTTCTCAACAGCTTCATATGTTATAAAATGGAATTAAAATATGATGACTTGGAGATGTATTATGAAAAAATTACTTGTATCCGCTTGCTTATTTTCGGTTTTGAGTATTCAACCTCTACATTCTGAAGCTGCCTCTTACTCTAAAAAAATCAAACAAGACTTTACTATCTATGATCAGGCTAAGAAAAAGTATACTGTTTCAATGCGTTCATCTAAAGCAAGTTGCCACAAAGCTACTTCAAATGATATTTGGTGGATTAAAGGTAAGGACGAGTTATGTAGCGGAAAATTTGTTCTTTATTTGAACGGGAAATCTACCAATTACAAATATACGTATACCAAATCAAATCCTTATGTATTCAGTACGACAGATGCCAAAACAAGTGCCGTTCTCAAAAACAAAACAGGATACCCTACTGTTTTTTCGCTGACAAACAAAGAAACTTATTCGTTTCTTAACCTAAAAACATACACAGTTTTAAATAAAAAACTCACAAAACAAAGTAACACTCTAACGTCGTATGCAATCAAACCAAAGATGAACGGCAATTTAGTACAGGCTCCTATTTATGATAATGGTGGTTATGGATTCGGTTACGTCTTTAATGACCTTACAGTAAGCGGTACAAAATGGATTGATGAACGTTCACACGATTACATCTCACAAGATCCAAACAGTAAAAGATATAAAAATGGTGTAAGCGAAATGAAAAAATATCAAAATTCATTGAGTTATTTTGTAAAATAACTGTTAGGGGAAGAATTGAGGTTTTTTAATGATGAACAAAATCATGCTCGTCATGCTTGGTGGTACAGGGATCTTATTTGCGATCTTTGCCGTCATCGTCATGATCAGCTTATGGATGTAACAAAAGACGGGATCTACAGAGTCGCCTCAAAGGCCGTTCTGAAGATCCCGTTTGTTTAGACACTGATTGGTTTTTGCATGATGAATTGTTTGAGGTCCCGTTGTTGCCACCCGGCTTTAAGTAATTCTTCCCACACCTGCTGATTCGTTGATTGTAGATGGTAGAGTTCGCCTGCCAATCGGCGTGTCGCTTCGGTCGCGACACGGGCCACTTCTTCCTCATCTGTCAAAATGGCAAAAATTGATTCATTGACTGCGGCAATAAAGGCACCATCAAGTTCGTAGTAACGGGCTTTCGCCAGTTTCATAACACCCGGATCCTGTTGCCAAATGTATTCGTCCTGCTGTATGTACCGCCGTTCAAAAGCCACTTGATCAATTTCAACAAGCGGTTCAACCTGTCCCGATTCTTCTTTATGAAAATAACCGAGTTCACTGACAGTTTGATAACCGAAACTCTTGTATAAGGTAATCGCCGGATCATTACCTTGAATGACTTCAAGCATCAAACAGTCGACATTTAACGACTTGGCATAACTCAGTTGCGCATCATACAAGGCTTTGGCAATTCCAAGGCGCCGGTACTGCGGATCGACCGCCAGTCCGCCGCAACGCATGACCGTTTTTTTCTTGATCGTCTTCAGCCCGTTCAGCCAAATCGCGACCGGTCGTTCGCCGTGATAGGCAATAAAAGAATGCTCCAACTGATTGAAGTCCCGTTCTAAAATCCGGGTTTGAAATACTTCGAGTGACAAACCCAGGGGAATGATGTAATCGCTGAACCCTTCCTTCATGACTGAATACGCCGTTTCTACATCAGGTGCCCGTTTAATGTGAATCACTTCGGATCGCCCCTTTCTCTACAATTGTTCGCCTTTTCGGCTGTTCATTCCTGCCGGCAGCAAACAAAAAACCATCCAAAAATAATCCTGGATGGCATGAGTGTTTATTGTTGTAATTTTGAACGTGATCTTCCGTATCCGAAGTAGACGAGCAGACCGATCGCTGTCCAGATGAAGAAAGCAATCCATGTGAATGTTTGAAGGTTCAACATCAACATGATGCAGGCAAGGACGGAAAGAATCGGTAAGAATGGAACCCATGGCACTTTGAACGCCCGCTTCAGATCAGGACGCGTTTTCCGTAAGATGACGACGGCAATTGAAATCAGAGCGAATGCTGCGAGTGTTCCGATATTGATCAATTCTGCCAGTGTACCGAGCGGAACGAATCCTGCGATCAAACCGGCTGTTGTTCCAAGAATCCATGTTGCTTTGACAGGCGTATGTGATTTTTCATTCACGTCTGAGAAGATTTTCGGCAATAATCCGTCACGGCTCATCGCGAACAGGAGACGAACCAGACCAAATGTCATAACGAGGATAACGGTCGTCATACCGACGATCGCACCTAAGTCGACGAAACCTGCGACCCAGTCCTGACCTGCTACTTTTAAGGCTAACGAAACCGGGCTGTCGACCCCTTCAAATTGTTTGAATGGTACGATTCCGACCATGATGGCGGATACGACGACGTATAGTACGGTAACGATGGCAAGTGATCCTAAGATTCCGATCGGCAAGTTACGGCCCGGATCTTTTACTTCTTCTGCTGCTGATGTAACAGCATCAAAACCGAGGTATGCGAAGAAGGCGATGGCTGAAGCCTGTAAGACACCACTGATACCGAACGGTGCGAACGGTGTGTAGTTGCCCGGTTCGACGTACCAGATGCCGACGACGATGAACAAGACAACGACCGCTACTTTTACAAGAACCATGATATTGTTGACACGTTTTGTTTCTTTAATACCCATTGAGAGCAACAGCGTGATGACCATCAAGATCAAGAACGCCGGTAAGTTGAAGAATGTTTCGCTTCCCGGTACAGCACCTGGTGCTGCCGTTAACGCTGTCGGCAGACTGACACCGAATCCGGATAATAGTGATTGGAAATAACCGGACCAACCTGTCGCTACGGCACTTGATGCCAAACCGTATTCCAGGATGAGACACCAACCGATGATCCAGGCAACCAGTTCCCCGATTGTGGCGTAGGTGTACGTGTACACACTACCCGAGACGGGAATCATCGATGAGAATTCGGCGTAACAGAGAGCCGCTAATGCACAGACGATAGCAGAAATAATAAAGGCAACCGGTAATGCGGGTCCTGCATACAACGCTCCTGTTCCGGTCAGGACAAAAATCCCTGTTCCGATAATTGCACCAATCCCAAGTAAAACTAAATCAAAGCCTGATAAATGCCTTGCCAGTTTGGAATGGCTCTTTTGATCCATCA
Organism: Exiguobacterium sp. PvP048; assembly: GCF_040549175.1. Classification (NCBI taxonomy): domain Bacteria; kingdom Bacillati; phylum Bacillota; class Bacilli; order Caryophanales; genus Exiguobacterium; species Exiguobacterium sp. PvP048. The sequence goes on from NZ_JBEPSU010000006.1 coordinate 108,098, forward strand.
TCACACTGACATCTTTCTTACGAAGCAAACTCATAAAACACCCTCCGAACTTTCTCTTTTTTCTGAATATTCAAATCATTTTTCTAATTGACCTTTTCATCATAACAAAGGATGTCAGCTTTTATAAGAAAAAGTTTCTGTTTTTTTTCACAAATTGGTCAAACCAGTTTTGTTATTTTACTACAATACAAATATGTAGATATGCATTAACGTACTAAAAACTCCTCCACCGCTCGGTGAAGGAGTTTTCGTTTTCGTTTTCGTTACGGACGATCATTCGGGTGATCTAAGTTCGGACCACGGTTCGTGTCCGGACCGATCGGGTAATCGTCTTGTTGTGCTAAATCATTTTTAGGAAGTGCCCCTTTTGGTGTACCGTGTGTCGGGTTCACGTTCGAAGAAGATGATGGTTTAGACGCTTTTGGTGCTTGATCTGGTGTGACGTCATCTGCTGCTTTTGACGCTGCACCTTTTGCTGCTTCTTTTAAGCTTGGCTTCGTCGAAGCAGACGATGTGTTGTTTGACGGCAGGTTCGATGTGTCGATATCTGCATTCTCTGCTTTTTTCTGGAGACGGTCGAGGTAACGTGATGCATTATCACGGCCACCTAAACCAAACGCGAGTCCGAAAGCAAGAGCAACAGCACCGAGAATCAAGATGAACGCTGAGTTAACGATTGTAGCAGCAACACCAAGTTGATCAAGTGCCATGAAGACAGCAAGAGCAAGGATGGCATATTTCGCGACGCTTGAAAGAACTTTTAAATCCGAGTTAGCAAACAGGCTGTCCATCGTGCGTTTCACCAAGTTGCTGATGATGATACCGATGGCCAAGATGATGATCGCTGTCAAGACGCTTGGAAGGAAAGCAAGAACCGCGCGACCAAGATCAACCATGAAGTCAAGACCGATTAAGTTGAAGGCTTCAACGACGAACAAGACGACGATGACGATTTCAACGAGTGATCCAACGATTGATGATGGTGATGTCGATGCATTGTTTGCATCCCAGTTACCGATTTTCAAGTGGCGTGTTAAGTTGTTGAAACCGAGACGTGACAAGAGATCTGCAACGAATTTCTTAACGAAACGACCGACATAAAGACCGACAAGGATCAAGACGACACCGATAATGATGTTCGGAATCATACCAAGAACATCGTTTAACATGTTGATGGCTGGTCCTGTAATACCTTTGATGTTGAGCTGGTCAAGTGCCGAAATCGTGATCGGGATTAAGATCAGGATGAAGACGACTGTCCCTAAGATTGAAGAAAGTGATTTTGTATCTTTTTGTTCGTTTGTACCGATGTTGAAGCGTGAAGCAAATTTGTCTGTACCGACTGCATGCAGGAAGTTCGTGACGATATCGCGAACGATTTTCGCAACGAGGAATCCGACGAAGAAGATCGCTGCTGCAGCAATCAGACGCGGAATGAATCCAAGGAACGACGAGAGTAATTGGCTGAACGGCTCAGAAACACTTTCAATGTTGAGCGCACCAAGTACACCTGGTAGGAACAGTAACAAGACAAGATAGAAGACGATTTCGCCTGCGATCTTCGGATAGTTCGAAAGATCCGTTTGACCTTGAAGCATTTTGTTCGAACGGACTTTTTCGTTCGACATCAACTTCGTTCCGCCTTTGACGATGATCATGCGGAGTACAACCGCGATGACGTAAGCAAAAAGAAGAATCAATGCTGCTTTCAGGATATTCGGGATCGCTGCGAGCAATGTGCTCATCGTATCCGCAAGTGGTCCTGCGATGATGTTCAAGTTCAAGATGTTAAAGACTAGGATAAGAACAAATACCATCAAGACCCAGAAAATGACTGTCCCGATAATTTTTTCAGGTGTCCACTTTTTCTTTTGTGGTGGTGTACCTTCTTTTTGTGGTGACAACTTATTAACGACACCAGACTTTTCTAATGCCTTTTGAATACCGTTTGCGATCAGTTTCGCAATCAGCCATCCAATCAGGAAGACGATAAGTGCTCCTAAAATGTTTCCGAGAGTCCCTAGAATCCCGTTGACGTCAAATGACGTCGTGTTCCAAAAGTTTTTCATCCTGCCACACTCCTTCATCTCTAAATAGTATATTTCCGACACTTCTTTAATTTCCCCAGCTAAAGGAATTGCTAAACCACTTTTAACCTGAAAGTGGCATTTTGTGAATAGTATTTAAAAAAATGGATGATTCTGATTAGAACCATCCATTTTGGAAAAGCTATTTTTTTTAGTATCGTGGTGTCATTTTTCTGTTAACGCCTGTCGGTCAAGAACTGGCTGAAGAGCAGCATACCCGCCGTCAATATTGATGACATTCTTCATGCCCAGTGATTGTAAGACACTGACTGCCATTCGTGACCGGACACCGGAGGCACAGTGGACTGCGATCGGACGATCGACCGGAATTTCTTTGTAACGCGAGGACAGTTTACCAAGTAAAATCCGTTTCGCCTGCTCATAATGGCCCGCATCCCATTCTGTCTTATTGCGGACATCGAGGACAACCACTTCACCGGCTTCCGCTGCTTCAATTGCTTGTTCGGCACTCCAGTCCGGATACTGTTCCGTCAATTGTTCGGGTGACAAATCCGCTATATCCACCAATGTGACGAACCGGTCGAGACCGATCGACTGTAAATCGGTCTGGATTTCTTCCAGTAAACGGGACTCGGCAATCACGGCAATATCATGATCAAAGTCCAGTAGCCAGCCGGCCCACGTGACGAATTTTGAATTGTACGGAATGTTGAGCGCCCCCGGCACATGTCCCGAAGCAAACGATTTTCCGCTACGTGTGTCAACGACCTGCATTGTATTGACAAGCGTTTCCAGTTCAGTCGCCTCGGCGACACGTGGTTTCGAAAGCGTAGGTGTGGCGACAATTCCTTTTTTGTTGACCCGCTTCATCATCGCAAAATAGTTCGGCGGTTCCGGTTGGTCTGTCGTCAACTCTTTGACGAACGCCGTTTCGTCTTCGACTTGAAGAGCCCAGTTGGTCTGTTTTTCATACCCGACTGTCGTCGTCGGAACCGCACCGAGGGCTTTCCCGCACGCACTGCCGGCTCCATGACCCGGCCATACTTGAACGAAGTCCGGTAACGCTTTGAATCGTTTAAGTGATTCAAACATCTGTTTTGCGCCGACAGCTGTCGTCCCTTGAATACCGGCTGCTTCTTCGAGTAAATCCGGGCGACCGATATCGCCTACAAAAACAAAGTCTCCTGTAAAAATGCCCATCGGAACCGTTTGATCGCGGTCATACAGTAAAAATGAGACATGTTCCGGCGTATGTCCCGGCGTGTGCATGACTTCAAATGTCACGTTCCCTACTTTAAAACGATTTCCATCCGTCACAAGTTTGGCATCGATGTCAGCTGCAAATTCGTATTTCCAGTCGGCATCACCCTCGTCAGACAGATAAGCCGTCGTATCAAACCGTTCAGCAAATTCCCGTGTGCCGGATACAAAATCCGCATGGATATGCGTTTCCGCTGTCGCGACGATGTGTAATCCTTCTTTTGCCGCTTCTTTAAGATATCCTTCGATGTCACGCGACGGATCAATGACAATCGCTTCACCCGTCATCTGACAACCGACCATATAAGAAGCTTGTGCTAATTTTTCATCGTAAAAGTAACGTAATAACATGGAAGTTCCCCCTCAAATTGTTGAAATGAATTATTTCGTAACGTCGCCTTCCCAGCTCATCATGCCGCCATCTACGTTCGTGACGTCAAAACCGGCCTGTTCCAAATACATTGAAGCGTTCATGCTGCGTCCCCCGGACAAGCAGATGACATGTAACGGCCGTCCTGCATCCAATTCATCCGTCCGCTCTGACAGTTCGGATAACGGAAGATTTTTGGCCTGCTTGATATGACCGACTGCGTATTCATCCGTTTCGCGGACATCAATCAGTTGAATCGTTTTTTCTTGTTGCAATATCTCTTCTAATTCGTTTGTTGACATGTTTTTCATCTTGTTGGCTCCTTTACTGAATAAGTTTCTGCCATTAATATACCCCCTTAGGTATATGAGTGCAAGAAAAAAGATTCAAAAAAAGACAGCATCCCCATCAGGATGCTGCCGTTGATTTGTTTGCAGTTGAAATCAGCTGTTGTTACACGACTTCTTTTTCCGAGAACTGACTGTTGTAAAGATCGGCATAAAAGCCGTTCGCTTCGAGCAAGGCTTCATGTGTGCCCTGTTCAATGACCCGCCCTTGATCCATGACCAAAATCAAATCCGCATCTTTAATCGTCGACAGACGATGGGCGATGACGAAACTTGTCCGTCCTTCCATCAAACGTTTCATTGCCTGTTGAATAAAAATCTCCGTCCGCGTATCGACGCTTGACGTTGCTTCATCGAGAATCATGATCGGTGGATCGGCGAGGACTGCCCGGGCAATCGTCAACAACTGCTTTTGCCCTTGTGAGATATTTGATGCTTCTTCATTTAAGACGGTATCGTAACCGTCCGGCAACGTCCGGATAAAGTGATCGGCATGAGCCGTTTTCGCGGCTTCGACGATGTCTTCTTCCGTCGCCCCGGTTTTTCCATAAGCGAGATTGTCACGAATCGTACCGTTAAAAAGCCACGTATCTTGCAGGACCATACCGAACGTCGTCCGTAAATCTTCGCGAGACATCTTCCGTGTATCGATCCCGTCGATGCGGATGACACCACGGTTTAACTCATAAAACCGCATCAATAGGTTGATTAACGTCGTTTTCCCGGCACCAGTCGGACCGACGATTGCCACCGTCTGACCCGGTTTGACATCGATGTTCATGTCTTCAATCAACAGCTGTTCGCCGTAACCGAAGTCAACATGCTCGAAGGCAACCGCGCCGTCGGCTTTTGTTAAGTGATGCGTCGTTACTTCCTTGACTTCCTCTTCTTCATCCAACAATTCAAAGACCCGTTCGGCAGCGGCGACCGTCGACTGAACGATGTTCGCGATATTGGCCGTTTGTGTGATCGGTTGTGTGAATTGGCGTGTATAGGTGATGAACGCTTGAATATCTCCGATCGAGATGCTGCGCTGAGTGACTAAAATCCCGCCGACGACACTGATCAGAACATAGCTGATGTTCCCGATGAACATCATCATCGGCATGATGATTCCGGAGATGAACTGGGCTTTTCGTCCCGCTTCATATAACTCTTCATTCACGGCATCAAATTGTTCGACCGCTCTGCGTTCATGACCAAACGCTTTGACGACCGGATGCCCCGTATACATCTCTTCGACATGACCATTCAGTTGTCCGAGTGTCCGTTGTTGATCGGCAAAGTATTTTTGCGACCGTTTCAAAATCGGACGAATCGCAAAAATCGAGATTGGTAACGAGACGAGCGAAATCAACGTCAACAGCGGACTGATTGTCAGCATCATGATTAAAATGCCGACAATCGTCACGATCGACGTGATGAACGACGTCACACTTTGTTGCAATGTACTTCCGATCGTATCGATGTCATTCGTGACCCGGCTGAGCGTTTCCCCGTTCGGTCGGCCGTCATAATACTTCAGCGGCAACCGCTCGAGCTTCTGATTTACATCTTCCCGTAAATCATAGACTGTTTTTTGCGCGATGCCCGACATCAGATACTGTTGCAGATAACTGAACAGACTGCTGACGACATACAGTCCCGCGAGCAACAACAGGATCTGTCCGATTTTCGTAAAGTCGATTGCTGCTCCCGGTACACCCTGGAACTTGGCATAGGCGCCTTCAAACAGTTCCGTGATCGCCGTCCCCATGATTTTCGGTCCGGCAATCATGAAGATCGTACTGAGAATCGCCGCGACAAAGACCGCTATGAGAGCGTTCCGGCGTGGTTTCAGGTAACCGAGTAACCGGCGGAACGTCGCTTTAAAGTTTTTCGGTTTTTCGCCCATCATCATCATGTTCCCGCCGCCGGGACCTCCACCGGGAGGGCCGCCGGCAGGTCGTTTCGTATTACTGGTACTCATGCGATTTCCTCCTCGGACAGTTGAGATTTAACGATTTCCTGATAGACTTCGTTCGTTTCGTACAGTTCATCGTGTGTCCCGATTCCGGCCACACGTCCTTCTTCCAGGACAATGATTTGATCGGCATCCATGACGGTACTGACGCGTTGCGCGACAATCAGAACGGTTGCGTCTTGCGTTTCCTGTTTCAAAGCTTTCCGTAACGTCGCGTCGGTTTTGAAATCAAGCGCCGAGAAGCTGTCATCAAAGACATAAATATCCGGTTTCCGGACCAGTGCCCGAGCAATCGACAAGCGTTGTTTTTGACCACCGGAGACGTTGGAACCGCCTTGTTCAATCATTGATTCATATCGGTCCGGCATCCGTTCAATGAAATCAGTTGCTTGAGCGACTTGTGCCGCATGCCGGATTTCTTCGTCCGTCGCATCCTCTTTTCCGAACCGGATGTTCTCCGCGATTGTTCCCGTAAACAGCAACGCTTTTTGCGGGACAAAGCCGATTTTCGAACGCAATTCTTCCTGCGGGACGGCTTGGCTGTCGACGCCGTTGACTTGGATGCTGCCTTCCGTCACGTCATAAAAGCGCGGAATCAAATTGACGAGCGTTGATTTTCCGGAACCGGTTCCACCAATCACAGCCGTGATTTCACCAGGTCGGGCAGTAAAGCTGATATCGGACAGGACCGGTGCCTCGGCTCCCGGATAACTGAACGTCACCCCGTCAAAGACAAGCGTACCGCGTTCTTGATCCGCAGAAGCCGTTCCGGCATCGACCATCGTCGGCTCCATTTCAAGGACTTCATTAATCCGTTTCGCCGAGACGGCCGCCCGGGGAATCATGACGAACATGACGGACGCCATGACGAGAGCAAACATGATTTGCATGACGTATTGAATGAACGCCATCAAATCCCCGATTTGCATCCCGCCGTTATTAATCCGGATACCGCCGAACCATATGACACCGACGACCGTCAAGTTCATCACGAGCATCATGACCGGCATCAAAAAGGCCATGATTTTATTGACCTTGATCGAGACGTCCGTCAAATCGGCATTCGCTTTTGTCAGCCGGACTTTTTCCTGGGATTCCCGGTTAAAGGCCCGGATGACACGAATCCCGGTCAGGTTTTCCCGCAAAACGAGATTCAAGCGGTCGAGCCGTTTTTGGACTTGGCCGAACAACGGGACCCCTTTCCAAAGAATCAATAAAATCGAAATGACCAACACCGGCATCGCCGCGACAATGACAAGCGACAGTTTGGCATCTTTCGAGACGGCCATGATCAGTCCACCGACGAACATGATCGGCGCACTGACGACCATCCGCAGCATCATGATGACGACCTGCTGGACTTGGGTGATATCGTTTGTCGTCCGTGTGATCAATGAAGCCGTTCCGAGTTGATCAAACTCCTGTAGCGTAAACCGTTCGACGTGGTTAAAGACTTTCCGGCGAATGTCGCGGCCGAGTCCCATCGCGGCTTTCGAGGAATAGTAGCTGGCAGCAATCGCCGCGAGCGCGCCAAGTCCAGTAATCCCGAGCATGACGGCCCCGATTTTCCAAATGTATGCCGTATCCCCCGTCACGACTCCTTTATCAATGATGTCGGCCATCAACGTCGGTAAATATAAATCTGACATCGACTGGGCGAAGACGAGGATCAAGACAGTAAAAACTGCCCATTTATAGGTCGTCAGATTTTTGAGTAGCTTAATCATCTGTACAGCCTCCGTTTCCTGGTGACAAAATTTCTTTTAATCCTTCTGCAATCTGCGCATGGGTCTGCAACATCTGTTCAAAGACGGCGGGATCGATCTGATCGAGGACCTGCTCGAGCCGTTGTTGCATCCCCGCTTCCTGTTGTTTGATCGTCTCAACGAATTGCCGTCCGTGATCACTCAAACGTAAGACGACTTCCCGCCGGTTGTCCGGATTCGTCTCCCGGATCACCCATTCCGACTGCACCAATCCTTCTATTGATTGACTGAGCGTGCTTTTCGGCAGATGGGTATGCACGGCCAGTTCCTTTTGTGTAATCGGACTTCGTGGGGCAATCGTCATCAAGCTGTGAAATTGCGGTAAACTGAGTCCATTTTCCTGCGCTGTCTGATGCGCCGCGCGGACAAGATGACGCTGCACATTCCAAAACGACTGCATCATGGTCGTTGAACGAACCGGCTCTTTTTGTTCGGTTTCCATCCTTTCACCTCCGTGTTCCATTTTGAATCGTTCCATATCGAACGATTATCCATGTAAACTAAATTACGCCCATTTAGACTGAATGTCAACGCAAAAACAATGTGAAAATGCACATAATATTTTTTGGAAATCCCATAAAAAAGCCCAATCGAAATTGGACTGTTAAATGGTTGTTCAGCCTGATCAGCTCGGCAGAGACTCATTCCGGCTCAACATGGACATGAATATCGTAGACACCATATTCATCCGTCAGCGTATCTTCGACTTTCGTCGCGATATCATGGGCTTGATGGACGTTCAATTGCGAGTTGACGAGAATCACGACATCAACGACTTCATTATTCCCATAATTCCGTCCCTTGATTGACTTGATTCCTTTGACACCTTCTAAATCAAAAATCACATCTTCATACATCTTCAGCTTCTGTTCATCAAATCCATCCGACAATTCGTGGGACGCTTCCGAGAAGATATCCCACGCCGTTTTACAAATCAGGAATCCGACGACGATTGCCGTCGCGGTATCCAGCCACGGCATCCCGAACTGGGAACCGATAATCCCGATCGTCGTCCCGATACTGACCCAGGCATCGGATAAGTTATCTTTTGCAGCCGCCATGACCGCTTTACTGTTAATTTTCCGTGACAGGCTTCGATTGTAACGATAGACGAAATACATCACAACGGCGGAACCGATTCCGACGTAAGCCGCGACGATGTCCGGTGACTCCTGTTTTCCTTCGAATAACGTCGAAACGGTATCGATCAAGACCTGTAATCCGACGGCCATCATAATGAAGGAAGCGACCATCGAGGCAATCGTCTCACTTTTCCAGTGTCCGTATTTATGGTTGTCATCTGCCGGACGTCTTGAAATTCGTAACCCGATCAAGACGGCAATCGACGCGATGATATCGGTCGTATTGTTTAAACCATCCGCCCGTAAGGCCGCTGAATCCGCCGTGTAGCCGACAATCAATTTAACAATTGATAAAACAATATAGGCAATGATGCTAATGATCGCACCACGCTCACCAAGCTTTAAATTATCATATTTTTGCTGATCCATTTCTGTCGCCCCCACTCGCTCTGTCAATTAGCAAACCTCATCGTAACAGGTCAAAATCAAGTGGGTCTATAGAAATCATTTTGCTTAAAACTAGTTAATTAACAAAAGACCAATAGTGTTTCCTGAAGGCAAATGATGTTTTATTGTGGATTGGTGCTTCTTGTGCAATTTGCGCATACTTTAGGTATTTTCTTCTACAACATTTTTGCAGAACCCGGACCTTCTTCAATCATAATCCGTGCATCTTGCGTCTGGAATCAGTAGACTAAAGATACACACCAACAACAGGGGGAACTAATACATGAGTAACTACATTAAGAGTGAAGATACATTCAAAGAGTTAATCGCAAGCGAAACACCGGTCATCATCAAGTTCGAAGCCGACTGGTGCCCAGACTGTAAACGGATGGACTACTTCATGCCGGATGTCGAATCACAATTCAGCGAACTGCCGATCTATACAATCGACAAAGATGAATTCCCGGAAATCGCATCAGACAACGTCGTCATGGGTATTCCAAGCTTACTCGTCTTCCAAAATAACGAGAAACTGGGTCACTTGCACAGTGCCAACGCAAAAACACCGGAAGAAGTCACAGACTTCCTCAAGAAAAACTTCAACTAAACAGACGAAGACCCGCTTTCCGAAAAAATCGGAAGCGGGTCTTTTTTTAACGTTCGCAGGCGATACCGTCTTTGTCACGGTCGCTTTTTGTATTAAGTTTGTACGTCGCTAGGCTGACATACGCTTTGTATTTCGTTTCTTTATAGATAGCTTTCCCTTTTTTGTCGTATCCTGTCCGGTTTTTAAGTCCAGCTTTCTTCGAAACGCCGCCTTTGTACTTCTTCTGCATCTCCGTACAGTTCTTGAATGCCTTCGCTTTTGTTGCCGCATGGCTTTCAGCTGAAGTCACGCTGATCAAAGAAAGGCTGAGTACACCTGTCATGATGAGTTTTACTGCTTTGTTCATGTCTATTCCTCCTTGTTTTTTTAATTCCAAATATTAGTGATAATTTGATTATAGCGATTTTTGTTAGAATCTGTTTTTAATTTTTGATTTTTAGAGAGATGATTTGTCAGACAGTTTCGATGAACAAAAAAAAGACCCATCGCTTCGCGACAGATCTCATATGAATGTCTTATCAAATTCTCATAGTCCTGTATGGTCAGTACCGCAACCGTTTTGCTTCGAGCTTTTTGGACCGGACACTTACGCCAATCGCAAGCACGATATAAGCAAACCCGGCAAACATCGCAAATTGTCCGTACGAAACATCCAACCAGGCATTGAACCCAAACAGCGGAACCGCAAATAAAAAATAAAACGGATATTGAATGCCCGAGACGAGATCAAACCAAAGTTCGCCCAGCCAGTACCGCTCAAAGAACGTCACCAAATAGACTACGATGCCGGCAACAAACCCAAAGCTTAGATAATAGAATACAAACGAAAGCGTCTTTTCTTCGCGGACGAGCATTACCGAACCGATTAAAATGATCAGCCAAACGAAGGATGCTGCGATTTGAAGCAGTCCAATCGTACCGTCGGGATGAATACTCGCCGGCCAAGCGTTGACAGCAATCGTTGCAAATAAAAGTACGGCAAATAAAGCGATATACTGTTTTGTCGAACAAACCATGATGGTGTTCCTCCTAAGTATGAAATGGCATTAGTGTTATTTTCTCTTAATTGGTTTTAAATCCCTTTTATTGAACTACCTCCACCTACGCTAAGAGGTGGAGGATTCCTGAGTTATCCGACCTATCGGTCGAAAAATGATCAGGCTAACCCCGTCGTCCCGACGGTTGAAGAAGCGAAGATACGTTCAGCTTCTCGTTTGAGATTCAGTCCTGCGTTCACATCCCGGTCGTGGTGGATCCCGCAATTCGGGCATGTCCATTCTCGCAAGCCGAGATGTTTCACGTCCTTATGTTGATGACCGCAACTCGAGCACAGTTGGCTCGAAGCAAAGGTCTTGCCGACCTTCACGACGGTTTTCCCGTACCAGCCCGCCTTGTATTCCAGCATACGGAAGAACTCTGACCAGCTGACGTCAGAGATGGCCTTACTTAACTTACGATTCTTCTGCATGTTCTTCACTTGCAAGGTCTCGATCCCGATGACGTCGTGGTTTTTGACGATCTCGGTCGATACCTTGTGCAGGAAGTCGGTGCGCTTGTTGGCAATCTTCTCGTGGATGCAGGCGACCTTTCGCTTCTGCTTCTGATAGTTCTTCGCCTCGGAAAGTTGTACGTTCTTGTTCAAGGCGATGCGCTGACGACGAGAGAGTTTTCGTTGCTCACGCGCCAGCTTTTTCTCGAGCGAACGGAAGTAACGGTCGTTTTGGTATACCGTGCCATCCGAAAGGATGGCGAAGTTCTTGAGTCCGACGTCGACGCCGACGGATGAACCGGTCTTCGGCAGTTCGCTAATTTCCTGCTCGACGAGCAGGGAGACGAAGTATTTGCCTGAAGCGTTACGTCGGATCGTGGCGTTCAAGATACGGCCTTCGACCTGCTTTGAATAGGCGAAACGAACCCATTTCAGCTTCGGAAGTTTGAGCTTGTTTCCGACGATCGAGACTTCCGGAAGTTGAGACTTGCCCTGTATGTTGGTCTTGTACGACTGGATGGGATTGCGCTTCGACTTGAATCGAGGCCGTTCGTTCTGCTTGTTGAAGAAGCGGTCATACGCATCGGTCAGGTGTTTGACGCTCGATTGGAGCGAATGGCTATCGACTTCTTTCAGCCAGTCGAACTCTTGCTTCAGCATCGGAATTTCTTTCGAACAAAAACCATAAGACAGTCCTTTGCCTGTCGCTTTATACGTCTCATCCCACTTCGATAAGAAGTAGTTGAAGACGAAGCGCGAGCAACCCATGGTCTTCGCGATCAGTATTTCCTGCTCTTTCGTGGGGTAGATTCTGAATTTGTAGGCCTTGTGCTTCAACACCATTTTTCACCTCCCTTAAAGGAAATATACCCGAAAGGGAGGTTGGCGATTCATCTCCCACTTTCACTTTGTTTAGAAGTGGGAGATGAATCGCCTAATTTTTGATAAAAAAAATAAAGCATCCAAGTCTTTCCTCATATATCGAAACGAGGGTAGTCCTGGATGCTTTTATTCTTGATTCCGTGTTCTCTTACTTCAGTTCTAACTTCACATCATCAATCGTCACGTCATGTGCCGCGAACGGTGAACCGGCTGCTTTCCCGAGCAGGAATTTCAGTCCGGCTGTATCATCCTGACCGAGCGTAAAGTCAAACTGATATGTTTTTTCTTCCGTGCCTAGTTCGAAGATTTCACTGAAGTAACGCGTATACGCTGCGTTTTCCACGGTCACTTCAAGTGGCCGTGCGACCGTTGAAGATGCCTTAAACGTCAGTTGGTACGTCTGCCCTTTGACAAGCTGTAAGTTGCCTTGCTCAAGCAGAACGCTCCATGGCTCCTGTCCTTCTGATACGATGGCGAGTTTCGTTGCGTCATTGACGTTCGAAACGACGGCTTGCGCGTCATAATGGACATACGAACTCCAAAAGTTCAGTCCGTCCGCAAACGAACCGTTTTTGAGCGGCGACCGGTCGACTTCGTCAGCTTGACTTGCGGTTCTTTGATTCGTTCCGCTTTCGTTTTAAAACGCAGGACATACTGATGGTTTTCTTTTGGCTGGACACCTTGTTGTGTCAAAGTCGCGGTCTGTCCTTTTGCCGGATTGGTCTTGAACGTAAAGTCACGTGTCACCGGGTCGACCGGTTCATGGTAGTCGCGGTTCGTCAAATCATAGACCCGGACATAATCGACAGCATACGTATGCCATTGTTCAAGCTGTCCGCTGTCCGGGAAGTGGTAGTCTTTACCGGTGTATTTATTAAAATCAGGTGAGGATACTCTCACTTCTAAGCGTTAAGGGCGAAGCCCAAATGAAAGCGGGAGATGAATCACCAGCTTTCATTTCGGGTATATTCTCTTTAAGGAGGTGAAAATCATGTTGAAATACAAGGCTTACAAATTCAGAACATACCCGACAAAAGAGCAAAAAATTCTGATTGCCAAAACGATTGGTTGTTCACGCTTCGTCTTCAACCACTTCTTAGCTAAGTGGGAAGAAACCTACAAAGTGACAGGGAAAGGACTATCTTATGGTTCTTGTTCCAAAGAAATTCCGATGTTAAAGGAAGCGTTCGACTGGTTGAAGGAAGTAGACAGCACTTCCGTGCAATCTAGCGTCAAGCATCTGGCTGATGCGTATGATCGCTTCTTCAATAAACAGAACGAACGACCTCGATTCAAGTCGAAGCGAAAACCTGTTCAATCCTACAAGACGAATATCCAAGGAAAGTCTCAACTTCCTGAAATCTCGATTCATGCAAGCAGACTCAAACTCCCTAAGCTCAAATGGGTTCGTTTCGCCCACTCCAAGCAGGTCGAAGGACGCATTTTGAACGCCACCATACGCCGTAATGCTTCAGGAAAATACTTCGTCTCCCTGCTCGTCGAGCAGGAGATCCACGAACTGCCGAAGACGGGCTCATCCGTCGGAGTCGACGTCGGACTCAAGAACTTTGCCATCCTGTCGGACGGCACGGTGTACAAGAACGACCGTTGCTTCCGCACGCTCGAGAAGAGACTAGTGCGTGAACAACGTAAGTTGTCCCGTCGTCAGCTCATCGCCCTGAACAAGAAAGTCACGCTGTCCGAGGCGAAGAACTATCAAAAACAAAAGCGGAAGGTCGCCCGTATCCACGAGAAGATTGCCAACAAGCGGACCGATTTCCTGCACAAGGTTTCGACCGAAATCGTCAAAAACCACGACATCATCGGCATCGAGACCTTGCAGGTGAAGAACATGCAGCATAACCGCAAGTTAAGCAAGTCCATCTCTGAGGTCAGTTGGTCGGAGTTCTTCCGTATGATCGAGTACAAGGCAGATTGGTACGGGAAGACCGTCGTGAAGGTCGGGAAGACCTTTGCTTCGAGCCAACTGTGCTCGAGTTGCGGTCATCAAAACAAAGACGTGAAACATCTTGGTTTGCGTGAGTGGACATGCCCGAGTTGCGGGGTCCATCACGACCGTGATGTGAACGCAGGACTGAATCTCAAACAAGAGGCCGAGCGTATCTTGGCTTCTTCAACCGTCGGGACGACGGGGTTAGCCTGATCAATTTTCGATCGATAGGTCGGATAAATCAGGAATCTTCCACATCTAAGCACAGCGTAGGTGGAGGTAGTTCAATCTTTGACGGCACCAGCTGAGATGCTGCTGACGATGTATTTCGATAGAAACAAGAAAGCCATCATAATCGGTACGGCGAAAATCGCGATCCCAAGATAAAACGAGCCGAGATTTTCTGCGACTTGTGATTCTTTAAGGAAGCCCATCAAGACCGGTAATGTGTATTTTTTTCGGTGAGAAAAACAGGACGAGCGGCATGATGTAGTTCTTCCACGAACCGATGAATTTAAAGATCGACATTGTGGCGATTGCCACCGCTCGTTTTTTCCTCTTCGCCGCCTGAACATCCTGCTAAAACGCTTGCTGTTAATGCGCCGATTGTTAATACGCTGACAAACTTCTTTTTCATGTCATCCCATCCTTGTCTGGTTTTAGTAGTCCCCTAAGTAAGCGGTCTCATTTATTATCCGAAAATATCAAAAGCGCTTTCGTAAATGGTCTAAAAAAAATCCGAAAGCCCTTTCGGAAACGTACAAAAAAATATCATGTATTTCGAAACCGCTCTCGCGTTTTCTCGAAGACAACCTGCGAGAGCGATTCCGAAAAAAATTATGGTTTTACGGGTCCAGTCGACTGACGGACGATCAAGTCGACTGGAATGATATCCGTCGTCATGACACGTCGTTTGTTGACGATCTGTTCGATTAAAAGGTTCGCTGCATGCTGTCCGATCGTATCCGTATCTTGCCGGACCGTTGTCAGCTTTGGTGTAATGAACTTAGCCAGTTCGATGTCGTCATAGCCAACAATCGAAATATCTTCCGGAATCCGTAAGCCAGCTTCATGAATTGCGTCAATGGCACCGATGGCCATTTGGTCACCTGCAACAAAGACAGCCGTTGGTTGTTCCGGCAGTGCGAGTAACTCTTGCATTGCCTTTTTTCCTTCTTCGACCGAAAAGAATCCTCCGCTGACGATATATTCATCAGGAATCGGTAATCCTAAGCGTCCCATTGCTTGTTTGTACCCTTCAATCCGAGCCGATCCTGCGTCAGTCGTCGTATCCCCCGCGATATGGGCGATTAGTCGATGACCCAGCTGGTGTAAGTGATTAACGGCAAGTGCGCCGCCGGTCAGATTATCCGAGAAAACGACACTGCAATCGGTACTGTCCATATCAACGACAACGATTGGAATCGTACTTTGAATCAGTTCCTGAACGTGTTGATCCATTTGATCGGAACAGATGACGACGATGCCATCGACCGCCCGATGCCGGAAATGCTCGAGATAACTCATGTCCCGATTACGCAAATTCCGCGAAGCGAAGATTAAGTCATAACCCTGTTGCTCTGTTGCTTTTCGGAAACTTTCGATGATCGCGTTAAAGAACGGATGCATCATTCCGACTCCATGTGCTTCCGAGAACATGACGCCGATTGTCCAGGACCGTTTCGTCGAAAGTGACTGGGCATGGGCGTTCGGTAAGTAGCCCATATCGGCTGCTGCCTGAACGATTTTTGCTTTCGTCTTCTCACTGACATCGGAATAGTTATTTAAGGCTTTTGAGACCGTGGTGATCGAAAAACCGGTTATTTTCGCTAAATCATAAATTGTACCCATGTAACCACTCCATTTCACCGAAAGCGCTTTCGATAAATTTAGTATAGACGGTGATTTGGAAAGATACAACCATTTTTTTAGAATTTAATCGGAATTCGCAAAATAAATGATATCGCTTTCATTTCGTACTCGAGAAACCTTTAAATAAGAACAAACGTTTGGCATACTATAAATATCAGTCAGCCGTGTTTAAAATGGAGAGGAGCATTACTATGCCGATTACCCCCTATCTGGTTTTCAACGGTAATACCCGTGAGGCGATTCATTATTACGCCAAAGTCTTCGGCCAGGACATTCCCGACATCATGGAGTTTGGTCCCGGCAATGGTCCGGACGATCAACCGTTTGAAAAAGACGTCCAGTCACTCGTCCTGCATTCGCAATTAATTGTTCACGGCACACGCGTCATGTTTTCTGATGCGATGCCGCATGATCCGGTGGCGATCGGACAAAATGTCACGCTGGCTCTGCATTTGCCAGATATCCAAGTCATTCATGAGACGTTCGATAAACTGGCTCAAGACGGTAACGTCATCATGCCGATTCAAAAAACGTTTTGGAGTGAAGCCTACGGCATTGTCGAAGATCCGTTTGGTGTGCAATGGCAGCTCAACCATGAGGTGAGTGAAGTAACAGCGTAAATTGCTCGCTGCGCCATGCTTCCCTTTCACTCGCTTTCCTCAGGCGAGGCACAAGCCGCGCCTCCTTTGTCCTCCGGACACGGACTCGGGTCTTGTTTGCCTCTGACAGCGCAGATCCCTGCGCTTTTTCCTGCAGGAGTCGAGTGACGGGAATGCATTCCTGATAAAAAGTAAGATCTGGCGGATTTCGTCGGGTCTTACTTTTTTTAGATCATAACGATTTTTTTCAAGGTGTTATAGAATGGTTAAAATCAGATATACCATTATCTATTTTGTAAGAAAGGACGTGTCGCAAGAAATGAACGAGATCCTTTTACAAAAACAAGCGACGATCAAACGTTGCATCATTAGAATGAACGAAGTCTATAATAATGACTCCAAAAATTTAAGTGATTTAACCAGACAAGATAGCATCATCTTAAATTTGCAACGGATATGCCAAGCTTCTATCGATATGGCAATGTATGTCGTAAGTACACGAAAACTGGGATTACCTAAAGCAAGTCAGGATGGATTTAAACTATTAAAGGAAGCGCACTTTATCAATTCTTCCCTATCTACAAGTCTAATGAATATGATGGGATTTTGTAATATCGCAATCCATGACTACCCGTCACTTGATTTAAATATTCTCCAGGCTATTTTAGAGAAGCACATAGATGATTTCTTAACATTTGAACAGATTGTTATCCAGTTGGAAGACTGACAGATTTTCATGCTTCATCCCCCTTCTCAAATAAACATTTTAAAGTAAATAACCTAGTATATTCAGAATAAGCCCAACCAAATTCCCTTTAAATAACAATTGTTCATTCATCATGCTATATTTAATAAGAACTACTTTTTAAATACCTTGTAACGTCACTGGAAGGATGGACACATGTTTTGGAGAAACTTTATTTTGAAAAGTACCGGTTTAACTACGCGGATGTAACACGTAGTCGAACGCTCTACATAGACAATTATCCAATCGTTTATCTGTTGTATAACCGGTCAAAAGCACAAGCTTACGTCGGACAAACCGTTCAAAAAAATCAACGGTTAAAAGCCCATTTAAAAGATCCTCGTCGGAAGCAGCTCGACGAATCGATTTTAATTGGGCATGAACAATTTAACCAATCGGCTACTTACAATATCGAATCCAATTTGATTAACTTTTTAATTGCAGATGGTCGCTATACACTGCAAAATGTCAGCCAAACTGTCTCCCGTCAGATGCACAACTATTTCCGAAAAAATTTTTTCAATGAGACGGTTTTTGAAAACATCTGGCAACAGTTACGAGAGGAGCAGATTGCGGAAGGAACACTCGATCAGTTACGAAACAAAGACGTCTACAAACTCTCTCCGTTTCGTGAATTGTCTGAGCAACAACTAGAAGTCAAAGAGGAAATCTTAACATTTTGTAAAACAAAAATCACCGAAACCGGTCATCATGTTTTCATTGTAGAAGGTGACGCCGGAACAGGAAAAAGTGTGTTACTCAGCTCCTTGTTCAATACGATCCAGGATTTAACGAAAGAAGCAGATTCTGCACTGTATCAGACGGATAACTACTTACTCGTCAACCATGGTGAAATGCTCAAGACGTATAAATCGATTGCCAGCAGCCTACCGAACTTAAAGAAAAAGCAGTTTCAAAAGCCAACCCCCTTCTTGAATACATTAGATAAACAAAAGCGGACTGCTGACATCGTGCTCGTGGACGAAGCCCATCTGTTACTCACAAAAGAAGATGCCTACAACAATTTCCACCAACAAAATCAACTGCATGAAATCATTACACGCAGTAAAATTACAATTCTGATCTTTGATCCAAAACAAGTCCTCAAGATTAAAAGTCACTGGGGACGTACGACCTTGCAGGACATCGTCGGTCCCTTTTCGACAAAGACGCTGCAATTATCCAATCAATTCCGGATGCAAGCGAGTCCGCAGACATTGCACTGGATCAATCGGCTGGTGGAACGCGAGCTCTTACCGATTCCGAGTGATTCAAATTATGATTTACAGATCTTCGAGGATCCGGAAACCTTCAAGCAGGCGATTTTCTCGAAAAACGAACAGCACGGTTTATCCCGAATCGTCTCGACGTTTGACTACCTGCATAAAAAAGATGGGGCCGACTACTTTGTTGACGAAGGCGGAATCAACCTTCCGTGGAATCGTACTTATCCCCATACAACATGGGCAGAACAACCGGAAACAATTCAGGAAGTAGGTTCGATCTATACCATTCAAGGCTTTGATTTAAACTACGTCGGTGTCGTCCTCGGTCCATCAATTCAGTACGATGAAACGACTCAACAATTGAAGCTCGATCCAACGTCATATAAAGATACCGGAGCATTTGTTTCCCGCCAAGACTTAAGTCGATCAGAAAACGAACGTGCCAAGGAAGAAATCATTTTGAACTCCCTGAACGTCCTGTTGAAGCGTGGCGTCAAAGGGCTTTATCTGTACGCAACCAATCCTCAATTACGCGCCCGATTATTACAACTAAAGGAGACACAGCTATGAACGAAATCAAAGCATTAATACAAAAAATCGATGACTTCCGTGACGAACGAAACTGGCGACTACACCATAATCCAAAAGATTTAGCGATTTCCTTGTCTATCGAGGCATCCGAGTTACTCGAAGCCTTCCAGTGGCGAACCAGCGAAGAAGCGTGGGAAGAAAATCAGGAAAATATCAAAGAAGAAATTGCCGATGTGTTGATTTATGCGCTGACGTTATGTAGTGAGTTGAATGTAGATGTGGAAGAGATTGTAGTAGATAAGATTAGGAAGAATGGAATCAAATATAAAATCAATCCCATTGAATAATTCTATATTTTTTTAAATGCATTAAAATAAGACTTTCTAAAAGAATTAATCTTTTAGAAAGTCTTATTTTAAAAATCATTTTAATACCAGGCCTTCATCTAGTACAACTCTTTCATATATCTTGAATAGCTCATTAATTTGTTTATCTGTAGCAGGATAATAGTCACGTTTGTTGGCTATACTTGAAAGAGATCTCATAGAAGATTCAGTCAATCCTTTTTTATTCTCATCTTTGCTACAGTATTCAAAAATTTGCTTCCATTTTTCTATACCTAATTCGACAACAAAGGCTTGCCTTTCTATACTAGAATCTAATTTCTTTAAAGATTTTTCTTCTTTTTTCTCATACATTACTTCTTCTTTATTTTTTAGAAACCTTTCAGGAATAGATAAACTTAAATCTATTTTTTTTACTTCTTCCCAACAAGATTCTTTTTTACACCACTGAGAAATGTTAGATTGACCTGTAGGTGGATGAATTATTTTCTCATGTATATTTTTTGCAATAAATTCAATTTCCTTTGAAAGGTCTCTATCAATTGATTGATTTTCCCATACATTACTAAAATTAAAATACTTTTTCTTTTTGTTTACCCAATATGATAGGTATGCAATTGTATAAGTTACTGTCTGAGCTCTATATCCTCCAGTATACCAGTCTGCATTTGATATCATTTTTTCTACTGTTCTAAATAATATTATTCGTGAAACTGCATCTTGAAAGTAACTTTCCGTTATAGCAAGATTATTCACTTCTAAAAGCTCTGTAATGTACGTAGCAAAGTCACTAAAGCAATACTGTGCCCCTTTACTTACAACATGAGGTTTTTGTAACCATGTACTTTCACTTTTCGCTAGAAATGTCTTATCAATTAGTTGATTTTTAGGATGTTCAATCATAAATCTTTTTTGATTCGCTTTAGTTAGATAAAGCTGCTCATTTAAATATTCTCCTCTAACCCGCTCATAATACCACTTTGTTCTTTTCTGACTACCATTAATTGGATTAACCCAAGTTCTTGTAGAATACGTTTTCATATCTTTATGAAACGGACTGTTAGAGAAAAAGTCCGACTTATTTACTTTGTTTTGTGTATTTGCATATTCTGCAACTTTTGATACAAATTCAGAATGTGATTCACCAGCATTAATGACTGATAGCTTCATTTGAACAGAAACCCGACTAACGTCTATTCCTTCTTTCTTTTTAGCGGCATAAATGGAAGAAGTAGTTTGACCGCCATTCACAATCTGGAAATCATAAAGTTTTGTAATAACGCCACCTTCAGTTTCAATTTTCGACGCTGTTGCAGTTATTCCATTGTTGTAGGCAAAAAAATCTTGCGGTGCTCCACTTATAGTATTTCGTATGCCTTTATTAACAGATCCCCTAAATTGTAAAAACGTTCTCACGTTCTGTTCTAATAATCTTTTACCAAATTGATCATATATATCAAAAAGTTGATTTCCATTCAAATAAGAAAGATAAGAATCATAAATCTCTGATTCACCAGGAATTTTTAAATAAGGAATATTTGTATCTATTTCGAAAGAGCTATCGGTCGTTTTGGAACTGTAGTTATTAAATAGATATTCAATATCTATAATTCTCATTTCAAATTCAAGATGTTCATAGGAATATGATTCTATGCGTTTAAAATTACGACTAATCTGACCGTCAGTTAACAAAAATAATTTTACTTTGTTTATTTCATTATTTTTGTATTTAAAGTAAATTTGATACGCCATTGAATAAGCAGGTGACGTTTCTTCCAAATCTTGATAAAGACCTTCAAAACATTTAGCCACAAAGTTACTCAATCTTTTAATTTTTTTATTAATATTATCCAAAGTTAAGGTTTTAATTTCGTCTTCTTGAAAAAATTCGTGAGTTAAGACTGATAATATTTTTCTCTCATCATCAAAATCAAAACCATATGCTTCAATGGGCTTTCTTCCATTTAAGTTTTTTATATCTGCTTCTGTATAATTAACAGATAGTTCACCGGTGGAAACTAAATCTTCGCAAACGTTCTCAAAAAAAGCTTGTGGATTCAACAATCCTCGACTATCTGCAATCGAAAGCGTTGTTTGAATAAAATCTTTATGAAATTCTTTTAAATTTCCCATCTTACATCATTCCTTTTGATAAATCTTCATCCACTAAAAATTTTTTACATTTTGCTAAATCAATTTGATATTTAAGATTTATAATTTCTTTTGGTATATCCTCAACTACTAATTTTGGGAATTCGTTGCTTATATTGTACATGGAGATTTTATCTACTTTAAAAGTGATTAAATCTTTTTGATGTATACTGTCGAAATACCCGTATTGATTGACTTTTTGTTCTAAAAGATCAATTTCTTTATATGAATCGTTAATTAGAAGTAGCTTTTTGATCTCTTGTACTAAATCTTCAATCGTAATTCCGTTTTCGTTTTTATCTAATGAGTAAACTCTCAGGAGAAAGTTTACTTTTGTTGAAAAGAGTTGATTTAAGTTTGATATAGTAACACATTCTGATTTACCTGATTTATGAGACTTAACTTCTAAAGCTAGATTTTCTAATATAAAGTCTTGTCTATCTGCATCAGGCCCACCCCAGGAACAAACTGCATCCTCAATACATCGTTTACTCGAGACATAATTTAATAAAGTATCTAGTTCAGAGAATAAACCCATTTGAATCTCTAAAGGGACGCTTTTTTCAAAATCATTAACAAGTAAATTTTTCCATCTATTTAACCTATTAAATATAATTTTAACAAGAGCTTGCTCATTCTCAATAGTCTCTGCTTTAATAATTAAATCATTACAGAGTTGATAAAATAATTCATATGCAGACTGATCTTTTAGTAGCAAGTAAAATTGAGTTTTTTTAGAGGTTTTATTTTCAAATACCTCAATGTTTTTTAGTTTTATACTCCCTATATCTAAATCACTGTCTTCTAATATAAAATTCAGAGAAATTTTCAATCCATATTTACCTTCTATTTCTTCTCTAATCCAATAAATATCATGAATCATACTGGCTCTTCTTTGACTACCACTAGACATAACTATCCAAGGATTTTCAATAATCGTCATAATATTCATCCTCCATCATTTGTTGAAGGTACACTGTATTAACTTGTAACTTAACATTACCGTAAGTACTCTGAATTCCTCCTGGAAAACTTATTCCGAATGCAGCTAGTTCTAATCTCATTTCTCTACTTTCAGTATTATTCTCTTTAACTTCCGCATCAATAATGTGTAGCATTAATAGTGGTTTAACCATTTTGTTCCTTACCGCTTTTCGAACCGAGTAATTAGTTATTACATTTTCTACATCTTCATTTTCATTCTTTTTTTGTTTATTTTTTTGTTCTGTATTCAATTTTTTTAACTCTTTTATTTGATTTAATGTTTCTAAAGAAATCGAAATATTTTCTGCATTTCCTGAAGAAACTTGTCTATGTTCCACTTCGAAAAAATTTCCTCTATCAGTTACTTTCCGTTCTTGATATGAACCATTTATTCCATCAATATTTAACTTTTTCAAACTGTTCCCTGAATATATAGCTATGTCCCATAAACTATTTACTTGTTCTATATACTTCTTAATAAATTTGATTGGCATTTTTGATTTCATACCTAAATCATCTAAAGGTGCTTCATAAACATTGAACTCATTTACAAAGTTTAAAATTATTTCTCTAGGAATATCTATCCAATAACGCTCTTTCGGTTGTACATAATCTTCTTTTATAATTTTTTTTACAAATCCTTTGATTAATTCAATATTTCTTTGATTAGCTGATGTTTCTTTCAAAATCCATGAAGTTTCTTTTAGGTGTCCATCCAACTTCATTTCAAAATCGATAGAACCAGAATTCTTAAGTTTATTTTTAGCTGTAACTTGAAGACCACTATCGGGATGTTGTTTAACTGCTAATCCGAAATCTCTAGGTGTCATTTCATTCTCAGACATTTCTTTTAGGTCATCTACTAAATCTAATGTCGCTTCTGTTATTGTTTTAAACTTATCGAATGTATCTTGAGTAGTATAAATTCTACATAAATCTTCATAGCCCATTCTATATCCGAACCATCTTCCCATCTGCATTAACGTATCGTAAAAAACAGTCGTTCTTAAAAAATAGCTGATTGATAATCCTTCCAGAGTATAACCTCTCGATAAACTAGTTCCACCTATAACGATTACGTTACTAGCAACATCGTCACGATATTCCAATTTTAATTTTGTATCTTTATGAACTTCAAAAATTTGTACTTTTGAAATTATATCTGTTATTTTAAAAATAATTTTACTCCACTCAAATTCAATCTTATCTTCATGATGGTATTCAAAAGTATTTTTAATATCACCTATAATTTCATTTTTTAATGAAGAGTTATCTTTTTTACCATCGCTTTCTAGAGCCTGTTTTAGTTTTTCGTAGTAATCATTAATATTTGATGCAATGTTTTTATGGACATTAGTAAATCTAGAGGCATGTACTAGCATACTATTGTGTTTATTCTCTTGATCTCTAAGATGTCTTATTGCAATATTAATTAAAAATAATCTAACTGCATCTTTTAAGCTATTTGGTAATTCAGGTAATTCATAATCTTTTTTATGTTTAGGAGGAATGATATCTGCCGCGTCATCCACATCATAAAAGTAAGCTTGATTTTTATCCATAAAAATTTTCTCGGCGCCTAAATAATTACTTGGTGCGTTCAAGCAATATATAAAATCTTCCGGAAAAAGATCTTTTCCTAAACTTTCAGTATCCGTATTATGATCAATAAAAATGTTTGCATAAGGAGTTGCTGTATATGCTACGTAAGAGCTCTTTTTGAACAACTTTAGCAATGCTCTAATTTTTTCATTTATTTTGGTAGGATCTTCTTCTTCTTTTGTATTGATTGATGCATAATCAGACTCATCATCAATTAGTAACATGGCATGCTTGTTTACACCAGAAGAGTAGTGATTCTCAATCCAACTTATTACATTGTCTAACGTTCTTGTATTTTTTTTAATTACTACAATAACAGGACTCGAAATGCTGTCTAAACTAATTCCTTGTGAATTTCTATCAGCATCAGCCCTATTAAAATCTTTAGTTTTTGAAGTCAGACTAATAGGTCTCTTATCTTCTCTATAATTAGCTAACTTTGCTACTCCAACCCTTTCATTTAAATCACGTCCAATAAAAGATGAATTTAAACGTTCTTGCGTTTGATTTCGTAAATTGTTCATTGCACCTGCAATTACAACTATAAATTTATAGCCAGCATCAGCTGCTTTACACACTAGAGATGAATAATTTCCTGTTTTACCAGACTGCACATGTCCTACAACCATTCCATACCTTTCAAACTGTTCTTCATTTGGATTTCCTAAGTAATTCATAACAATATCTGTATCTTCGTCAGTATTTTTAATTACATCGTTAGGTAATGAACTACTCATATATTTTTTATAATTTTCATTGTAATAATTTTCTTGCGAAAGCTTCTGTTTATGGGACCACCAAGTACTATCCCGTTCTTTTTGCTGTTCTCCAGTCACAATTATTCCCATGTTTGTTCTTACGTCATAATCGGTTTCTAACTCTCTAACCATACGTGACCATTGTTTTTCATCAAGTTTTTTTAAATTACTTAATTCATACTTCATAGCAAAAAAATTAAGTAAACCTGCGTCTTCTTGTATTTTTTTAAAACCATCAACTGCGTCTTCAATTTGATTTTCAAATAACGGTTTAGGCTTTTGTTCTAGAATATTTGTAATCTCTTCCTTGAAAATTTGATAAGAATTTCTTTGCATGATTTCATTCCTCCCGAAGTTCTTTAAATAATTCAGTTTTTAGTAATGATTCAATTTGTTCTTTAGTTAAATCAAGGCTTAACAAACTATTTAATAGTTCTTTTTTCTCGTGTTCTTTAATCAAATCTTTTTGATTAATTTTTTTAGGTTCTGTAATTACATATGCTTCGATAGCAGTAATAGGAATATAAGCTTCAACACCTTTTAGATAAGTGTTTAATACAAAATCTTCTTCTTTTTTTATTGTCTTTTTCAAATAATCTAGTATTGGATGATTCTGGTTTAACTTGAACTTAACTGCTCCATCAGTGTGAGTTACATTCCAGAATGGAAAAACACTTTTATCCTCTAAAATTTGTGGTCTTCGTGAATAAACATTTTGACCTCTATTCAAAATATTATTCAGTACTTTTTTCAGCTCATTTTTTATTAAAGAATTTGGGTATGCTATCGATTTTTTTACATCTATGTTCCAGATAGAATCTTGATCATTTGAGATATCTACTCTAATTCTAATCAATCGATGAGCATCAGAAATTTTATTCAATCCCCACCAAGTTCCATGAATTAATAAGCGTCCACCTCTATACAAATAGAATCCTTGCGACTTTGTATAACCATCATTAGTTGCATATTTATCATATTCTAAATTAGATAATTTACTGTGATGTGGTAAGATATAAGGCGTAATTTTAATTCGCTTATTATTAACTTTTATTATTTGGTCTGGTAAAGTTTGTGTAGCTAAATTATTCTCATTAAACGGATTAAATCCCTTAATTTCGTTATTATTTAAACTCATAAAAAATTTTCTGCCCTTAATATTACCCTCCAAAAATCTATGGAATACTAAAGCTAAATGGCTTCTAAGTAAAATTATTTCTTCAGGATATTCATTTTTATGAATCGTATCAATTTTTTCCCATATAACCAAAGTTCCTGATTTTTGAGATATCAGCTTTTTGAATAAAGCATCATTTTCAAATTCATTAAAATCTGGAGTAATCAACAACCATTCATTTTTTTCTATAATTAATTCTAAATCCCATCTTCTAGAATACATTTCTCCATTTTTTTTGCTAATAACAGTTAAGCTTTTACATTGAGAAAAAGAAGCAGTTTTTAATCCTAATCCAAAACGTCCTAAATCTTTTTTTTCACGTTGATCTTCAGGATCTTTACTCCCTAATCTCATTGCTTCAATCAATTCTTCTTCTGTCATTCCAAAACCATCATCTAATACACTTAATTTAGTGCTAGGATCTGATTCAGTTTCAATTAAAATATTTTTAGATTCTGCAGCTATACTATTATCAATAATATCAGCTAATGCTATTTGGAAATTATATCCGAAATCTCTTAAAGATTTTATAAAATTACTTAAATTAGGTTTTACAATTTCATTCATTTTACTTCACCACCATCAATTAATTAACTATTTATGTATATATTATAATAAATAAGCTCAATAATTGTAACATAATAGAAATAGAGTTTTTGAATTCGCTAAAAAAAGATAACTTTTAACTAATTGAGTTAAAAGTTATCTTTTTTTATAACGATTTACTTATGATAAATATTCTAATAATTTTTCTGCAACAGCTTTTGCCAGTAAAGGAGGAACTGCATTACCAATCTGTTGATAACGTTCGTCTTTTCTTCCTTCAAAAACAAATTTATCTTGAAAAGATTGTAATCTTGCTGCTTCTCGAATGCTTATTGCTCTTGCCTGTGTAGGATGTTGCCACATCGATTTCCTTACATTAATTACAGTAGGAGATGGTTCGTCGTAATTTAATCTAAGAT
Source organism: Exiguobacterium sp. PvP048 (assembly GCF_040549175.1). Lineage (NCBI taxonomy): Bacteria > Bacillati > Bacillota > Bacilli > Caryophanales > Exiguobacterium > Exiguobacterium sp. PvP048. Next base: position 135,264 of record NZ_JBEPSU010000006.1, read on the forward strand.
AAACTGTATTTTGAGTTCTTGAGGCATCTGAATATGTTTTTTTCAATTCATTCGGCAAACTGTGAAAATTCTTGCCACCAGTTTCTAATATTTTCTCATATCGCTCTTTTATTAACTTTGAGCTTTCAGTATTAATATGATCCTGTATCTCGTCAACTTCAACATCTTTTCTATAGTATGAAATCAGTTCGTTACTCGATTTTGAAGTATAAATTTTTGAGTCATACGTTTCTATTCTTGTTTGAGGAGTTATTGATTCTAAATCTTCAATCGCGTCTCTTACAACGTAAATTCGTTTACTATCTCCTTCAGGTAATTCTATTTTTGTTTGAGTGTTCAGCACACCCAACATCATAAAACGATTTCTTTTTTGCGGAACACCAAATTTGGAAGCATCTAAAATACCGCTTGTTATACTGTATCCGTAGTATCTAAATACCTCTTCTAAATACTTCACTGCGTTATATGAAAACACTTGAACTGATATGGTATATGATACTTTGTCTTCAATGACAAGTTCATTACATTCAATGTCCTCATCTTTCAGTTCTTGGCATCGTACCAAAAATCGATTTAAACTAATTAAATCCTTTATATCTATATATTCTTTATCATTTAAAGAATCTCCATCTCTCATTTTTTGTAATGCTTGCATAGCATTATTTAATATGTTTTGTTCATTTGTACTTGAATTATTTCGATTAGAAAGTTCTATGATAATTTCTCTTAACTCATCCTTTATTTTTTTGGTGAGAGATAAGATTTTATTTTTTTCTAATTTTTTTTCAATAACACGTAATCTCGTAATCAAAAGTGCCTTAGTGATAATCGGATTAGGGACATCAAAAAGGGAAGAATAGTCTTTGACAACAGATTTTAAGTTTTCACTGGTAGTACTTAATAATTCAATGAAATCCAAACTATATATTTTATTACCTGATTGATTAATTTTATCTAAATGTATTTTAGAGCTGAAATCATTTTTATCATCATACTTATAGTTTGTTACAAAAAACTTATGAACCGAAGAATTCATAGACTTTACATTCTCCATTAAAAAAGCAATCGGTTTAACATCCCGTATCGCTCGGACATATTCCTTGACCAGTTTATTATTTCCAGAAATCAAATAATTTTTTTGTCTGTTGGCATTTGAGAATCCCTGACATGGTGGTCCGCCTATGATAATAGTAGTCTCAGAATCTAAGTCAAATTCATCAAAATTAATTTTAGTAATATCACTGATTCCTGAATCAGGAACTTTTATTATTATATTTTCATCCCCATGATTTTTAATATACGTTTTTTGAGCAGCTTCATTTATTTCAACAGCGCCAATTACAGAAAATTTGCCTGTTTGTTCAAAACCATTACTTAATCCGCCTGCTCCTGCAAATAAATCTAATATTTTATATTTATTGTTCATATTTTTTCCTTTCTCTCAATCAAACAGAATGTATATTAGCAGCATACCTCATGAATTTATTTATATCAATACTTCATGTTTTCATGATCGATTGGTTAATTACATACATTTAATAAAAAAGAGATCATTACAATTTGTTTTCTAAAAAGTCTACATGACTTTTTCAACAAATTATAATGATCTCTAGGAAACGATTTCTTCACTGTTACGGTTACTTCACAGATTCCCCGCTCACATAAAACTTTTCTCTATTTCCTCGAACCTCAATACGATCTTCCCAAATGTAAAATCTCCATTTTTCATCTTTTGAATAATCCAAAATCATATCTTCTGTCATCAATCGTCTCAGATTTTTGAATTCTACAAAATACACTTTATTGCCTTCAATTCGCACGGCCATGATTGCCATATCTGCCTCATCTAAAATTTCAACTTGCTTCGTCGATAAGTCAAACCAGCCATGCTCTTGATTGTGTAATTTAGTTTCCGGTGTGCAGACGACAACTGATTTCCCACTTTGCGTGGTTCCTTCGTACATGATTTTCTTCTGTTTCATGATTGTAAGTGCGCAATCGTATCTTTCGCTGATCATTTTAACAACAGTTTCTTTTTCTGGTATCGACATCTATAAAACTCCCCGTCACGTCTAGTGAATTATTTTATTAAAAATCAAAAATACATATATTTCTATTTTTTCACTCTTTAGCAGTTCATTAGTCTAACTTGAAAAATAATGTTCAATCCGAAACAGAACAATATCCGTTATCCACTCCGTTAATACCCTACTATTTGCTTTAAAGTCTTGTTGAATAAATAATGTTCTTTGGTCTTTAGTTGTTTCAAACGGATATCCCATTTTTGGAAAGGGCTGTTGCTTCAGCAATTTCACTATTTTTGATTCATTGTATCCATTCTCAAAGACCCTTCCTTGCGCATCCTTCACTTCCCTATACTTTTCTGCATGCAAATACTCATAAAAGAACGGCCCGACTTCTTCTGCCGTAATCGGCTCCATCCACCGTTCTTCTTTTCGCTCGAGCATCGCCAACAACACGACCATCTTGTAACTCCGGTTCATCACCGTTTTTTCGACCTGTTCAATCAATTCAAGATTAGCATCGTAAATCTCGACTTCTTCATCCGTCAATTCACCTTGTTCCTTCAGGAAACCGACGTACGATCCCCACTCTTGTTTATAGCCAGTCGGCACGGCTGTCAGTTGACCAATTTCGATGTAAGTCGGACGACGTCCAAGATCGAGCTTCACTTGTTCATAGCTTTCAATCAAACGCAGTTTACGCTGATTCGGTTGACGCATCCGATGAATGATATTCAGTGCTTGTATATCGAACTCGATGATGCATCCCTTTGGTGGGGTAATCGGCTCCGTATCCCCACGCTTGAGTTTGTCTTTTACTGTTCCAAGCAACATCAGCTTCGTTTCGACGTTTTTATAGTTGCCGATCAAATCGATGATGACACAATGTGATTTCTCATTCGCTAAACGCAAGCCCCGTCCGATTTGCTGGGTGTAAATTGCAATCGATTCCGTCGGCCGGCAAAACAGTAACGTATCGACTTTCGGAATATCGACTCCTTCATTAAACAAATCGACCGTAAAGACGATTTCTAACGTTCCCTGTTCAAACTCTTGGATCCGCTCCCATCGATTGAAGGTCTGTCCGGTCAAGGCAATCGCCTGGTGGCCCATTTCCCGGAACGTCTGCGCTAAGTATTCAGCTTGACGGATCGACGAACAAAAGCCGATCGTCTTCGTCTGCCGGTGCTTCGACCAGGCGGCATAGATGTTTTCTGAGACTGCCCGATCAATCTGCGCCTGTTCCAGTTCCATCGCATCATATTTCAGTCCTATTCGCCGCAGTTGCGAATAGTCGATGACGTCATGAATCCCGTAATAATGGAATGGAGTCAGAAATCCTTCGTTGATCGCTGACGTGAAGTGCATTTGAAAGGCAACGTTATTGTCGCACAGTGCATAGACGTCCGCTCCATCCATCCGATCCGGCGTCGCTGTCAGTCCCAGCAAAAAACGTGGTTCGAAATGCGCCAGGATCTTTTGATAACTTTTAGCTGCTGCATGATGAAACTCATCGATGATGATCAAATCAAAATGGTCTTTTGCAAACCGGTCGAGATGCCGGTTTTGGGATAACGTCTGGACCGATCCAAACAGCACGTCCGTCTGTTCATCGTTCGTGCGGTCTGATCCGATATACAAAGCCGTCTGCCAATTGGGTTCGACCTTTTGAAACGAACGTTCCGCTTGTTCCAGCAACTCGCGTTGATGTGCGAGGAACAGAATCCGCTTAAAACCACGTGCAAAGAATGCACTGAGATACGTTTTCCCAAGACCGGTCGCAAGGACGGTCAAGGCACGATTTCGTCCTTCTTCCATCGTTTCCTGAAGTGCACGTAAGGCTTCCTCCTGCACCCGGTGCGGCAGAATCTCTTCGGACGTGACGATCTGTTGCTCCGTATAGTCAACTTCCGATTCTGCGACATATTGCCGTGCGTCATGTTCTTGCCGGTACGCTTCGAGGACGACCGGATTCAGGTCTTGAGCTGCTTCACTTAAGTAAAGGTCCATGAATGCCTCAATCGCATCATCCAAGATATGCGGTGCGACGGCTTGCGGCAAATGGAGATTCCACTCGACACCGGTTCGGAATGCACTTTTGGAGATATTCGATGAGCCGACAATCGACAGACCAGTCTCCGCATTGCGGAACAAATAGGCTTTCGGATGAAACGCCCGTCCGCCGGAGCGATAAAACCGGATCGACAGACCGTCCAGTTTCAATAATTGTGCCAACGCCTCCGGGTCCGTAATATGTAAGTAGTCGCCAATCAAAAAATGAACATCAGCGCCCCGTTCGACGGCGCGACGTAACGCCGGTAACAAAAGTTCGACACCCGAGCGTTGTGCGAAGGCGGCGACGATATAGACTTCATCCGCTTGGTCAATGGCATCGACCAACGACGCATACAAATCGTGTGTCGTCAGTTTTGCTGCCGGAATCAATCTTCGACCTCAATCAGATACAGCTTGTCATCAAAGCCACCCCGCTTATCGTGTTTCGCAAGCCGGATTGCTTCCAGTTGTTCCGGTGTCATCCCGTGCGTCCGAGCCAGCGCGTGAACAAGCTCCAATAAGTCGGCCAATTCTTCAACTGCTTCTTCGGTCGTCGTTGCTTCTTCATATTCGGCTACTTCTTCATGCACTTTCCGTTTCGCTTCAACGAGGAATTCTTCCTCGTTAAGTGTCCGGAACGTTGCTATTTTTCCGTTCCGAGCAATGATAGTTGGAATCTGATCCCGGACTAATTTATGATAAAGAGGCATTGGATTCACTCCTTGTAAGTATGGTGATGGTTTTGTAAAAATTATCCTATAGTTCAAGGCAGATAGCACGTTCTACATACGATTTATTTTAGATTAGAGGAGGAGTTTTCATGAGTTCATTCCAGAAAATCGAAACAACCAACGCACCGGCTGCCATCGGTCCCTATTCGCAAGGTTTCATTGCCAACGGTACGTTATACGCATCCGGTCAAATCCCGATCAATCCGGCAACGGGTGAAATGGTCGTCGGTGGCATTACGGAACAGACGGAGCAGGTCATGAAAAACGTTAATGCCATCTTAAAAGAAGCTGGCCTGACACCGGACCGTGTCGTCAAAACGACGTGCTACTTAACAAGTATGGATCATTTCGCTGCGTTTAATGATATCTACTCCGATTACTTTGCTCCGCACAATCACTTCCCGGCACGCTCTTGCATCGCAGTCAAAGAGTTACCAAAAGGTGCTTTGGTCGAGGTTGAGATTTTAGGGTTAGTTTAATGACTTCGAACACGTCACGTTTAGTGGCGTGTTTTTTATCTGTGTAATCCCCAACGTCCTGTCCCTTTTCCGGTCTCACTGTAGAACAAATCCTTCGTTCCTTCATATAACTCACATTCACTCGCATGAAGATAAATCAATTTTCGAATACGTGCATCTAATCCTGCTTCCGTCGAAAAACGAGAAAGATCCAAATCACTCCGCTCTCGTACACGCTGGTAAAGCTCTGTCAAATCGAGATGTCCTGCCTCTAAAATCTCGATGATGGCTTCTAAAAGTGCTTCGCTGCTCTCATTCATCAGGCTATTCCCTTCATTCTGTTATCTGTTCCTTCACCCGCTTTTTCGCCTCCAGTGACATCGTCACCACTATCGCAATCAATTGTGGAATGAGCATCAAGAGACTGATGAGCAAAATCAATTGTTCCGCTGTTAACGGTTTGAAATAACCGTCCCATCCGAAAGTATCCATCCGACCTGCAAAGTATATCGATATGAAATAAGACACGATATTACCAGCAACCACAAACAACAGATGACTCCACCGCTGACCCGTGAAAGCGAGAACCGTGAATCTGACAAGTAACAGTAGATAACCGAGTAATGTCCCTGTCTTGAAGTCTTCGAGCAACGCCAGGTAGACGAATGGAATACTGTATCCCGCTAAGACAACGAGTCCAATCCACCACGTCTTCACCTGATTTCCTCCCCGCGTATCTCAAATTGACGGTACAACCAATCCCGAAGCAGTTCCCAGCCGTCCGGATAGGCATTACTTCCCTGAGACGCTCCGTTTGCTCCGACTGCGACAAGACGCGAATCTGTTCACTTTTTTCTTTGTTCCTCGCATCTTTCAACCGTAGTTCTCGTGTCGCTTTTGTCCACAAAAATGTTTGTTCCTCCCCCATGCCGGACTCACGGTACATCATTCGATCCAGTTGTATGGTCCCCATCTCACGTCACTCCTTTTCGAACTCTCCCTAGTATTCCCAGTATAATTCATTTTCCGTTTTCTACCTATCCCAAAAAAGATTAAGGTACCTTTGTTTTGAATTTTCTTTTAGGATAGAAGAATGATTTTAGCAAGGAGGTAGCATTCATGATCAATCAACAGCTCTTTTTATTCGGCGGTGGTCCCCCGTTTACATCCGGACTCTGTAAAACGTTCGTCTCATGTTTGAACGGGACAGGACCGATTGTATTACTGTATGTCCCGCGTCCCGGCTCGTCCTGGGCAGATTATGCACTGATTTATACGGACGCGTTAACGGCAAATGGTGCAACAGATTTTTTCCACTTTCCATTGTCTGCAAGTCCGACACCTGAACAACTCGAACAGTTAGCAGCAAGCTCCGGGATCGTCATCTCGGGCGGGGAAACGGAGCGTTACCAACAGTTCATCGTCGACACGCCAATCGGCACCCTCATTCAGGAACGCTATCAACAGGGCGTTCCGGTCGCTGGATTTTCAGCAGGCGCCTTACTGATACCGGACGAATGCCGGATTCCCGCGATTGATCAACAGCACGGTAAATCGTTAGTCCTGAAGGGACTCGGACTGTTACCGGATGCTGTAGTTTCCGTCCATTACGACGCGTGGCAGGAAGAGGCAAACTTACGACAAGCATTTTGTTCAACGAACAGCGCCTTCGGTTACGGCTTACCGGAACGAGCTGGGATTCATCTGAAGAACAATCAACTGGTCCAACAGGAAGGACCTTCACCCGTTCTCCTGCAAAGAAAGGAAGAGATGTCATGCCGACCATCGTAACTGCCGTCAAAGGAATCGTTCAATACGGCACTCACAGTTTAATCGTTCAACGTGCCGCTGCCGACTCCGGTGGCGGCACGTGGGAATGCCCGGGCGGAAAAATCGATTTCGGTGAGCTGCCGGAAGACAGCCTGATTCGGGAAATCCAGGAAGAGACAGGGTTAACGGTCACCGTCGATCGGATTGCGTATGCTTCGAGTCTCATGACGCACCCGGACCGCCAAGTCATTTTGCTGGTCTACTTCTGCACCGCTACGACACAGACCGTCGAATTGTCCGACGAGCACGACGACTACATCTGGGCAGATGAATCGACACTCCGCCAACAGATTGCACCCAATATCCTCGCTGATTTTGAGCGGTATCAGATTTTCCCGCAATTGATTTCCTCTTAAAAACAGTTATTCCTATAAAACTGCGCGATTTTAATTCAAGTCACCGGCTCGGACACGTCACTTGTGAGTGGCGTGTTTTTTTATTGTGAAACGGCCGTCTCTTGAAACACTACTTTTGATAAATCACCTGCCAATATATCTCTCATTTAGTTAGATATTTAAAATCCGCTTGTATTCAGGATAAAAGATTCCTAAAATGAACAAGTATGTCATGCCATTTAAGGAGTCTACTTATGAAACTATCCTTTACTTACTTTGCGTTACCACTGGCTGCCCTTCTCTTAACGGGATGTGCCGGTAAAGAAACAGCTTCGCAAGAACCAAAGACCGACCAATCAACCATTCAGAAGGATTCACCGAAGCAGGCAGAAACAGAAACCAAATCGGTCGAAGCAGACCAAACGTCTGAGAAACCCGTCACGAAAAAACCGGCGAACACCGAAACGGCCACTGCTGAGGCGACAGCCAAGTCTTCGAAGAACTCCGTTTTTTCGGGCTATACAAAACTGAACGTCGACGGGGGCGATATGTCGGGTGATCGGGAACCGAATGCTGTCGTCAATATCGGATTCGGCAATCGGAAATATTGGGCGTTTACAAATGAACATGCCCAACTCGTCAAAGTGATCGCGAAAAAAATCACCTTACAAAATGATTCCGAGGAAACGACGTCATCCGGTCGCTATTATTCAGACGAAGCAAAAGTCCCGGGCGTCGAGAGTCCGCAACTCGACGAAGGCCACGTTATCGCCGATTCACTCGGCGGGGTCTCAAACGCCTATAACATCACGCCGCAGGACAGTACGCTCAACCGGCACGGTGATCAGGCCTATATGGAAAACACTATCCGCAAGGCCGGTGAGGTGACAGACTTCGAAGCGACGATTACGTATCCGGATACGAACACACAAATCCCGTCGCATTATCACTATACGTATACGCTACGAGGAAATAAAATCGTCGATGACTTCGATAACGTCAACCCGGATGAAGTCAATGCCGAACTCGGTCTGACCGAAGACAAAGAAGAATCGGTACAAACTTCTGCCGATCCAGAACCGACTTCCGACGCGACAAATGACGTCTCAACCGTCGACGCGAACGGCAACGGACAAGTCACGATCCAAGAAGCCAAAGACGCCGGTTTCACGATGCCGATTACAGATGACCATTGGCTCTATCCATACATGCGGGACAACGACCATGACGGGATGGTCGGCGAATAACCGATAGGTAAAACAAACAGGCGGACTCCGGAGAGCCCGCCTGTTTATATTGGATTATTCTTCGCTGTAGCCGACGACCTTGTTCCGTCCCGTCTGTTTCGCATGATACAATGCCTGATCGGCTTTTTGAACGACTTCAAACGATGTCTCGCCTTGGTCCGATGAGGCCGCCCCAATCGATAACGTGACATGAAACGCCGGGTACGTGCTAAAAACAAAGTGTTGATCGGCACAGGCCAAGCGGATTGTTTCGCCGAGCCGGATGGCATCTTTAAGCGGTGTGTCCGGTAACAGGACGACAAACTCTTCCCCGCCGTAACGGCCGACCATCGCCTGATCCGGACAACAGTGTTCGAGCAAATGGCTCAATTGACGTAAGACGACATCGCCCCCGTCATGGCCATATGTATCATTGACCGACTTAAAAAAGTCGATGTCGACGATCAAGACGGAAAAGGCAAAACCATCTTTGTCATAAGACGCTAGGGTCTCGTCGAGTTTCCGCCGGTTGGCGAGATTCGTCAGACCGTCCGTCAAAGCAAGCTCCTGCTGGGTCTGGACGAACTGGAAATGTTTGCGTAATTCCTGTAGGAAACGGTACGTGACGTAGCCACCGAGTAAAATGAAGATGATGTAGACGAGTGAAATTTCGAGAAAACGACTGAACGTTTTTGTTAATAAATAGAGTGCCGGCAGGCTATAACCAATCCCAATCGCAATTAAAATCAAATAATCCTTGAGCGTATGGGACGCAAAACGACGGTAAATGCTCGCCGTGATGAGTAACGCGATACAAATCAGGCCGGTCAGAATCAATCCTTCGTAAGCGCCCGGCGGTGTAATCGCAAACCGTGCCCCAAGAATGGCGAGTGTCGTAATTCCCCCACTGACCCAGCCACCGTAATAATAGGCTGTCACGAGCGCGACGAGCCGTAAATCAATTTTTGCTCCGTCATACGTAATACTGTTCAAGACAAGTAATACACTGATGAATCCGACAATTAGACCAACCAGGATACGAAGCTTGACCGGTGACGCCGGTGAAATGCGTTTGACGTGGCGGAGTGGTAAAAAGGCAAATAACAGTGATGTGATCAATAACGAAAAATTTAACAGAAACTGATTAAACTGACTCAACATGCTGCACGCCCCTTAATGTAAAACTAATTCCCTACACGTTATAGTTCTTTATCGGACGGTTTCTTACCTGTTTCAAGCACTCTGACAGGTTTCCATTTTTTGCATCAGGGAATCACTTCAAAGAGACTGTTTCTACTTCATAAGGGGGTAATCGCATCATGGATATGAAAGAGGAAAAAAAGAAAAGCAAGATGCCGTTTTTCGTCATTCTCGTCATCATCATTTTTGTCGCCGTCGCCGCTGCCCTGATTATTTATGTTACGTCCGAACCAAAAGAAGAAACTCTTCAGTTCATGCAAATGACGACGAGTTTCGTCTCGGCTTATCTGCCTGTCGCAAGCTAATTTCTTATAGAGTAGAAGGCAGACTCGATTGATTCGGGTCCGCCTTTTTTGATATTTGTTTCGGATTCAGATGACATACTGCGCTTCCTTTTTGTCGATAATATTGCGGATCCGATTTTCCGTCACCTGATACGTCAGTGCCAAGCGTCGGATTGACTGTCCTGTTTGGTAACGGTAGCGGATAGCCCGAATCTGTCGGGGCGATAATTCGATGTGTTGACTGAGCAATGATTCGAATTCATCAAGTAATGACGCATATGCCTGGTTCGTCGACGGTTTAACGGTCAAATTGTCGATGTTGTCGTTCAAACAGTTTCCATCTGCCCGGATCACCCGCTCTTGTACCGCTTCGCCATCAATAAATGTTTTTGCGACAACTTCTCCAACGTAAAACCGTTCGCCCCGTCCCTGTTTGTATAATGTGACTTTCCGGTAACCTTCTTGATTGATCCGTGGCCGTAAGACGACACCTTTCCGTCGTTGTTTCACCCCCCGGCTCGTCTCGATGATCCGGTCAAGCGAGCGGACATTTCCTGCTGTCGAAACTTGATACATCCCTTCATACCCTTCTATCATCTTCCAATGCTCCATATGATAAATGACCTCCATTCGGTCGAAAAAAACAGCAGCATTTCTTACTGTCATTATATCATTTTACGAACAAACGTTCTAATATGAACACTCTGTTTTTCTATGCTAGTATTAACAAAAAAAGGAAGAGGTGTCAGGGATGAAGTTTGTCATGTTACTTGGTCCGCAAGCCGTCGGCAAAATGACGATTGGTCAGGAACTCGAGCAAAAAACAGGAATGAAATTATTCCATAACCACCAGACGATTGACCTGCTGCATCCGTACTTTGACTTTACGAAACCGGCGCACCATAAACTGAAGGACTTGATCCGGCGGGAGATGTTTAAAGAGATGGCCGTCAGTGACCTCGAAGGGGTGATCTTTACGTTTTTGTGCCTGTTCGGCGTCGAAGGCGGAGGGATCGAATTCATCGAAGAGACCGTTCAACTATTTGAAGAAGCTGGTGCCGAAGTGTTCATCGTTGAACTCGAAGCTGCCTTGTCGACCCGTCTTGCCCGGAATCAGACGGAAAACCGCTTACTACATAAGTTTACGAAACGGGACATTGCCGCGTCGGAAGCCAACCTGCTTGAAACAGCCGAACATTACCGGACGCATTCACTTCCGGGAGAACTTCCGTATCCCAACTATCTCCGTCTTGATACCGAGGGACGTTCGGCCGGCGAAAGTGCCGAAACGATTTGCCGACACTTTAATTGGTTGACGAATCTGGTCGAACGATGAATCAATCCAAGCAGACATATTTGCCGGTTTTCTTGACGCTTGGTTTGCTTCTGTTCAATATGCTGACGTCCTACTTACTGAGCGGACAATTTTTTCCGAACCTGAGCCTGTGGGTGCCGATCGGTCTCAACGTGTTGGTCGGACTCGGCTATATCGTTTCGCTGGTAATGGGTCTCCGGTCGACAAATAACTACGTCAAATGGTTCAGTATGTTGGCGAACACCGCCTTTTTGCTGTCACTATCGGTCATCACCTTTATGTTATTACTCGCAAACGGCATTTCAGAACCATGATCCGGATGCAAAAAATCGTCTCATCAGAAGCAGCTTTTCTGATGAGACGATTCTTTTTTTCATTCAATGTGTCAAGTCACGACGAAAGACCGGACCGTCCTTATAAAATCCATTTTCAAGCCAAATCTCTGCTTCTCCGCCCTCTCCTGTCACGAATGGCAACAGCAACGTCCGCGCGAGATACGAAAGGATGACGGTCAAGGCTTCTTGGATATAGCCGTCACGGTCGGACGGATCAATTGCGTCATAGCTGAGCTGCTGACCGGTTAATTGAATCAGAGCGACCTGTTCGTTCTCTCTTTTCTTCAGTACCCAGATACATCCGTTGGCAGTATCCGTAGCTGTAATCGATAACCGGGATGTCGTAAAGTCCGGATGGCGACCTTTCATGTTGTTTCCTCCTTCGTGACATCAAACTCCGTCGTCGCATAGGCTTCTCCGTTAATTAAAATCGTCACTTGATGTGTTCCCGGATAATGGACCCGTGTCGTCAAATTCCGGAACGACTGCCGCTTCGCAAACGTCTCCCGTCCCGTTACCTGCCGCTCACTGATCCGAAAGACTTTTTGACTCGTCCCCCGTTTTTTGACGTAGTCGATCGCATATTCAATCCGTAGGACTTGCGGTTCGGTTGTCGTCACGTGAAAGGAAAAAGCCAGTTCTCCGCCAATTGCCAGTGTCGGTGTGACCGTCAGTTCGTCGACGGTCACGGTTCCCCGCGTAACGAGACCAAAGGCTTTTAAGACATCCCGGTGGCCTTGTTTCAACAGAGTTCGTGAGGCATGCCGTAAAATCCAGTCCGTATGCGAATGCGTTCCGAGCCGCTCCAATCGTTCAATGACGAGTTCCGGATGGGTCTTTGCGATATCATTCAAGTGATTGGCAACACTTTTTCGGACGTATAAGGCGTCGTCTTCAAGCAATGAATCGAGAATCGGCAGGACCGGTCGCGGATCGGCAATCAGTGAGGGAATCATCTGTCCCCACGGCAAACGCGGACGGGTTCCTTCCGACGCTAAACGTCGGACATGTTCGTCACTCGACTGACTCCATCGCGTCGCCCCCTCTAAAAACCGGTCCTGATCATCGACCAAAAACCGACGGACGGCAAATTCCGATGTCGAATGCGGTGTTAATCGTTCGAGCGCCAACATAGCCCGGTCCCAGTCGCCTTCTTCCGCCTGGATTTCAATATAATCCGGAAACACAATTCCGGGTAATCCCGGAAAGTCCGGAGCAATCGTCTCGAGCCGGGTCGCCGCCTGTTCAAATTCAGCCGGTAGATGATGCTCCAGTCGGGTCGCAATCCGACGGACCCGTTGTTTAAACGCCAGTTCCTCCCAGTCCTCCTGTTGCACCGTTTTTCTAAAATCGGTAGCGTTTAACGCCTTGCCCAACCGATCGAGCCACTCGTCCGTAAAGACATCTTTAATCAAACTCATCTATGATTCAATCCTCTCTTCGTCCGTTCTAGTTTGAGTAACGCAGCTTTTCGCGCCAAGCCGCCGGCGTAACCGCCAAGATCTCCGGCCAGCCGGATCACCCGGTGACAGGGAATCAGAATCGCCAGTTGATTGGCACCGTTCGCCCGGGCGACGGCGCGGACGGCTGCCGGATTTCCGACACGGACGGCCAGTTCCTGATACGAAATTGTCTCGCCCGCCGGAATTAAACACAATTGCTCCCAGACCTGCCGTTGAAACGGCGTCCCGTAGAGAACGAGCGGAAGATCAAATCGGTCGCGCGTTCCGGCAAAGTATTCTTCCAGTTGAACCGTCACCTGTTCAAATACCGGGGCGTCGCCGGGAATGATCACAGCCCGGGCTGTCAGCCGCAACCGTTCCACTTCCCGTTCCAGTCCGCGTCGATCGACGAACTCGAGTAAGTGCAGTCCTCCTTCATCGGCAATCGCCAGCATCGGTCCGAGCGGCGTATCGAGCCACTTCGCCTGCAGATAGGCTCCACTCCAACGTTTCGGTGTCTCGCCCAAAATGCGGGCAAAGGCATCGCGGAAACCGCTGCTCGATTCATAACCGCTTGCCAGTTGGGCCTCGATGACCGGTTGCCCCTTCCGGATTTCCTTCATCGCCAGTCCCATCCGGCGTGACCGAGCATATTCGACGAACGTCATCCCGAATCTTTTTTTGAACTGCCGTCGTGCGGTCGAGGCATCGAGTCCCAGTTCACGAAAGTCGGCGTCTTTGAAGCGTTTTTCGGGATTTGCTTCGACCGCTGCAATCAAGCGGGTGATGACCTCACTGTCCCCCGGGTAAGCGAGCGGTTTACAGCGTAAACACGGCCGGTACGAAGCCAGTAACGCCTCTTTCGCCGTCTCAAAAAACTCACAATTCTCCTGCTTCGGTTTCCGTGCCGGACAGGTCGGCCGGCAAAAAATCCCCGTCGTCTTGACCCCGACAAAAAATGTCCCCTCGTACGAACCATCACGACGGACGAGCGCTTCATAATAATCCGTTTCCGGTAAGGTATTCATCACGTGTCCCTCCCCTTCTTTTCCTCAGTATACCGAGTTTGCCGTTAGTCATGTCGCCGAAAATCAGGCACGGATGTTTTCTTAAGACAAACTTAAGAATTCTCTCCTGTTTGTGAAAGATATGACCTGTATCATCGGTGATATACTCAAGAAGAAAGTAGGTTTCATATGTTTGATTTTTTAAAGGAAGCCATCCAATCACCCAAAACGATTGGCGCGATTGCCCCAAGCAGTCCCCGTTTAGCACAAATGATGGCACAGCGGGCAGTCGCCGATCATCCGGACGTCATCATCGAAGTCGGCGCCGGTGACGGGGCGATTACCCAAGCCCTATTGCGCGCGCGTCACCCGGAAACGACTTATCGGTACGCAGGACCGGCTCATTTGAGCGTTCAAGCTGCCCCGAACCTGTTGCGGCGCTTGATCGAAAATCTTGTACGTAATGCGACACTTCACGGAACAGGTGATTTGTCGTTCGAAGTGCTCCAAGAAAGCGGTCACTTGACCTTCCGTTGCTCCAATGCCATTCCGGAGACCTTAACGCCTCATCAACTCACGGAACTGGCAACCCCTTTCGTCACGTCCGACATGTCACGGTCCAATGGTGGATCCGGCATTGGTCTGTCGATCATCGAACAAATCGTTGCCCGGCACAACGGGACGATGCAACTAACGTCGGAACAAAACCGGTTTATCGTCTCGGTTGTCTTGCCGGATGCTTATAAAGAGGGATGAAGGTACAGGATGAACTCACAAAAATTTGAGTTCATCTTTTTTTGGTTGTTACTGGTTCGACACTCCTTCTGAAATGGAATTCGATATACTAGAGAATGTCATTCTTTAGGCACAGCCATGGAGGAGCTCCTTACTTATGAAATCATTCAACCGTTCGACCACATATATGCCCGGACTCGATGGTCTGCGTGCGTTCGCTGTCATCGCTGTTATTTTGTACCATCTGTCAGTACCGATGCTGACCGGCGGGTTTCTCGGCGTGGATGTGTTTTTTGTCCTGTCGGGTTACTTGATTACCGGCTTGTTGCTCAGTGAGTGGCAACAGACCGGTCGCATCGATTTAAAACGGTTTTGGGTGCACCGGTTCCGCCGGTTATTCCCGCCGCTGTTCGTCCTGCTCGTTCTTGTCCTCAGTTATGTCACAGTGTTTGAGCGGGACTTGTTACATATGCTTCGCCAGGACATCATGGCTGCCCTCGTCTACATGACGAACTGGTGGTATATCGTCCATGACGTCTCTTATTTCGAATCGTTCGGCAAACCGTCACCGATTCAAAACCTATGGTCGCTTGCGATCGAGGAACAGTTTTACTTGATATTTCCGATTGTGCTCAGTTTTGGGCTCGCATCAAAACGGCTGTTGCTCCGGGGAATCGCACTGCTTGCCCTGCTGTCCGCACTCCTGATGGCGATTTTGTTTACACCGGGAATGGATCCAAGCCGTGTCTATTACGGAACCGATACCCGGTTGTTTGCCTTGTTGATCGGCAGTCTGCTTGCCTTTGCTTGGCGACCGGAACGGTTTAAGAAAGAGATTCCGTCACGGGGTGTCCGGTTATTGAACGTGACCGGTGCCGTGATTGTCCCGGTGCTTGTTTTGCTGATGCTCGTGACAAGTGAGTACGGTCGTTTTCTGTATTATGGCGGATTTGTATTCGTCGCTGTTCTTGCGGCGTTACTGATCGCCGTTGTTGCTCATCCGGCGTCTTTTTGGAGCCGGTTATTCGCAGCACAGTGGCTGATCGCCATCGGTAAACGGTCATACGGTCTGTATTTATGGCATTTCCCGCTGATCACCTTGATGACGCCCATTGAACAAACCGGAACATTTTCCTGGCTCCGGAATCTCGGGATTCTCGTCATCCTGGTCATCGTGACCGAACTGTCCTATCAGTTCGTCGAACGTCCGGTCCGCCGGCTTGGTCTGCTTGGATACATCCGGCAATTTCAGATTCACCCGCGGACCTTCCGGCAGTTTTCCCGGACGAAGTGGGTCTCTGTTTCCCTTGCCAGTCTGCTTCTCCTCAGCTTCATCGGGAATTTATCGATTCTTGCCGTGTCGGACGAACCGGCTCAACAATCGATTCCGACAGTCGCGGCGCCGCATTCCAAACCGGTACTTGTCAAAAAACCGACGAACCCGGTGCCTGAGAAACGTAAACGGTCGATGTGCCGCCCGACCCTCGCGATCGGCGACTCGGTGTTGCTCGGGGTTGAAGATTATCTCGGCAGTACACTTCAGCAAGTGACGATTGACGCCAAGCTCGGACGTCAGCTTCGGGAAGCCATTCCGCTCAGCACGAAGTATGCGGCGTACAATCACACCGACCATCAAGTCCTCCTGCACCTCGGGACAAACGGCAGTTTCCGTCCCGAACAGTTAGAGGAATTACTCGACCGGTTCGAACATGCCGATCAGGTGTATCTGGTGACGACGCGGGTCCCGCGTCCGTGGGAACGAGAGGTCAACACAATGCTGAAGCAAGCCGCTGAACGCAAACGGGTGACGCTCATTGATTGGCATGCCGTTGCCGTCAAACATCCGTCGTACTTCGAACAGGACGGCGTCCACTTGAACATCAAAGGTGCCCGCGCCTACTCGAAGCTGCTCGCGAAAGCAACCGGGTGCGCGACTACAACAAAATGACAGAACACAAACACAGCCACCATTCTCCGATCGTTGAGAAGGTGGCTGTTTTAGAACGTATACACGAGTCCGATGTAGAGCAGGCTGACACCAAGGAGACAGAACAGACTGCCGAGCAGGAACGGCAGGCGTTTTTGATAGGTCAACAGCAACAGTCCGATACTGACGCAACCCGATAAGAGCAGGACACGGTTCGACCAAAGAATCGGCTTGACTGCTCCAAGCGTGTTCAAATCCGGCGATTCTAGTACGCATGTTCAGATAGAAGCTGATCGAGCGTCGCTCGCAAATCCGATGCGGGAGACGAGACATCTAGAGATACTTTGCCTGAACTGTGGGACATCTTGCTATGATCTTCATGACCATGGGCACTGACGCCTGCTGCCGGAATCAATAATGCGGCACTGAGTGGGACGGCGAGATACGACTTTTTCATCTTCATCTTATGAACACCCCTTTGTTTTTTTAAACTACACACAGATAACGTAAGGAGTTCACAAATAGTTTTATGTTTTTAATTTTTTTATTCGAAATATTTTTATTCGAAAAACAAATACTTTTAACTTCAGATTTCCATTAAAAAAAACAGGATGATGGATTCAAATCCATTACCCTGTTTGACTGTTCTATTTTTTTAATGATGATGCCCGCTGCTTCCACCAGCCGGTTTCGCACCGCCTTGCAAGATTTTTAAGTCGTTGGCGGACAGTTCGCCGACAATAAACTGTCTGGTCGGCATAATCATCGCCCCGTTACTGCTGGCGTGAACTTTGATGTAATACAGACCTTCCTTCGGCAATTTCTTCTCAATCGAGTAAACTCCCGGTTTCGTTTCATCTGCCGGTTCCATACTGTACCGAAGTGTTCCATCTGCTTTCCAGATTTCAAAATGGACATATTCCGCTTCTTTAACTGCTTTTTGATCCTGCCACAGTGTTGCTCCGAATCGGTACTGTTTTTCCTGATCAGCTTTCAGTACTTTCGGAATTTCAAACTTTACAGACAGCGGTACTGAGACTGCGTAATGTTCTGCCGCGTCAGACGTAACACTACATCCTGCAAGACCGGTACTGGTGACAATCAGTCCACTTACTAAAAGACCTTGGATGGACTTACGCATTCAAAAACCTCCTTAGAACCGCAATTCGCCGGATGATGATGAAATCCACCAGCCAGACCACAATTAACGACAGACCAACCAGCGGGAACAGGACACCGAGGATAATCAGCACGAGAATAAACCATTTGATGGATTTCGCCGGCGGTCCTTTTGGTGCCCCCATCCCTTTGCCCGGTTTCCGTTTCAACCATAGATAGAATCCACTGACCGCTACCAAGATGATTCCAAGACAAATGGCTAAACTGATCAATTGATTGA
The DNA here is from genome assembly GCF_040549175.1 of Exiguobacterium sp. PvP048. Taxonomy (NCBI): domain Bacteria; kingdom Bacillati; phylum Bacillota; class Bacilli; order Caryophanales; genus Exiguobacterium; species Exiguobacterium sp. PvP048. The sequence continues at coordinate 153,567 of NZ_JBEPSU010000006.1, forward strand.
TCAGACCGAATTCCGTTCCTTTGTGCAGCGTGATACCGAGTGCAACGATTTTACCGACAAGCCCATAGTTAGCAAACCGGTAATCCGCTAAAACAGCACCAGAATATTGATCGAGATGAATCGTCGCTTCATTTTCCGCTTTCGCCGGGTAGGCCGACAGTGTGTAGACACCTGCCGGATCACTCGGAATGCTGATCGCGAAGCTTGGATCCATCCCCTGTTGTTTGGCGATTGATACAATGTCATCGATTGATGCCGGAACAAGTCCTTCGACGTTTGATTTCGGCACGTCAAGCGTCTCCGCTGCCCACGGGACTTCTGCCACATCTTTCGTTTGAACGGCTGATACCGGCGCATCTCCTCCCCAAATCGATGGTGGATAACCAAGTCCTTGATTGGTTGCAACTGATTGGAAATTGGCGCCCCAAAAACCGGACCACGGCAATCCCGTCAAAATCAGGAATAACATCCCGGCCGTAATCCAAAAGGCCGGCACCGCGTGCAAATCACGTCGGAAGATTTTTTTCCCCTGGCGCAGACGCGGAATCAAGACACCACTCCAACCGGCTGCTTTTTTACGCGGGAACCATAAAAATAATCCTGTTACGATTAAGACAATCGCCCAACAGGCAACAAGTTCAACGATCCGGTCTCCGATTGTCCCGGCCATCAATTCGCCGTGGATTTCTTCGACTTTATTCATGATCCGGTCATCATCCGCCAGTTCGCCGATAATTTTTCCGGTGTACGGATTGATGAAGACCGTCGACGAGGCCTCTGCCGTCGCAATCTTCACTTCACTCGACCGTGCATCGGTTTCTCCGGGGCGGTACTTCGTAATACTTGCGTCCGGATAGTTTGCTTTGACAGCATTGATTTGTGCCGTCGCTGAAATCCGGTTTTCTTGCGGTGTCACTTCATAATACTTCTGATATAACACATTCTCGATTTGTGGTTTGAATAAGTAAATCGATCCCGTCACGGCAAGCATGACAAGAAATGGTGCAAAAATCAGTCCGGCATAAAAGTGCCAGCGCCAAACCGTCCGGTAAAATGATGATGCGGAACGGTTTTCCGTTTTCTGTTCTGTTCCCCTCGTCTCGAGTTGATTCATGTTCAATCCCCGCTTCTTCGTTAAGTAGATGTTCTCATGACAATATGTAAGATGAGTTATGATGGCACACGTGTTGTCACGAGTCTGCTGTCTTATTCTACGTGTTCTTTTCTCTCCCCACCCCTTCAGTGATTTCAGTTTTCCGTACATCCGTGAAAAATATGTCCAGCTGGTGAACGCTTATTAAGTATAAGCGGTTACACAATTTGCGGACCGCTGACACTATGGCGATTTTTTGCCAATCCGGTGATATCTCTGCGTGTTAATTAAGTAGTTGCTTCGTTAAATTCCACACAATAATTTCGTACATATAATAAGAAAACACTTAGTTTCTTTACAAGTGAGTTAAATGATTTTGAAATTTTTTCATATTTTTTAATCTTTTTTAAATCCAATTCAAAACCGGGTGCGTATGCTGTTCAGAACGATGAGGAAATGAATTACCAGATTGGTTAAAATAAACACCTAAATTTGAGAGGATGAGACAAGATGAAAAACACGAAAAAATTCGCAGCAACAGCCATGGCAGCAGCACTCGTATTACCAGGAACGGCAGCATTCG